>NZ_JBHSGN010000063.1:0-161872 GCF_042654545.1 Dysgonomonas termitidis | reverse complement strand
GCAAAGTTAAGGGATTGACCTTTTTTATTGGATAATTCTATAAATAGCAACTTGAATTACTTAGTATTTGCTTTAATTATTATTGCTGTATTGGAAAGCTTCTCGGGCAAATTATTCAATCCGGAGATACGGGGTGTAAATAATATTATAGGAATTATAATTGTTATCGTGGTGATTATATATATGGGCTTACGCCCTGTATCATCTGTCTTCGGAGATACGCAGGCCTATGCAATTTCATTTCACAGGCTACAGTTGAGTGACAGTCAGTTCCACATACTAAATGATGGCGAATGGGTGTTCAACACCATAATGTTTTGGTTTGCCAAGAACGGCAATATCCATACTTTCTTTTTGTTTTGTTCTACTGTTTATGTGGGCACGCTTTGGTGGGCTTTGGTACGTATATTCAAAGAAGATTACCTGATACCGTTTATAGTGGCAATAGGGATGTTTACTTTTTGGAGTTATGGTGTTAATGGTGTTCGAAACGGGATGGCTGCATCAATTATAATTCTGGCATTTACTTTCAGGCAAAACCCTGTTTGGTTGGTAATATTATGTTTTTTGGGAGCAGGAATCCACAATTCCATGTATCTTACGCTGGCAGCTGGCGGAGTAGCATTTTTTGCAAAGGATTCAAAAATATATTTATCCATTTGGTTGGCATGCATTCTCATATCTCTGATATCAGGAAATTTGTTTGCTGATATGATAGCAGGTAGCAACCTCATTGAAGATGACCGTTTTGCAAGCTATATAGCAGGCGATAATACCCAAAGTGTATTCAGCAATAAAGGATTCAGATGGGATTTTCTGTTATACAGCTCAATTCCGGTCGCAGCAGGTTATTACTTTATATTCAAAGAAAAATATACCGATATATTTTACATCTGGTTATTTAACATTTACCTGATGACCAATGCTTTTTGGATCATTATTATCAGAGCGAGTTTTTCTAACCGTTTTGCACAAATATCATGGTTTCTAATGCCTCTGATATTGATCTATCCGTTCTTTATGAAAAAGTTCTGGAATGATCAATCCGTCAAAATCGGATATATTGTGATTATTTCCTATTCATATACGTTTTATCTGACATTTATTAAATAATGAAAAAACTAATGCGTATAGCCGCAGCGCCTATCTCTCTTGATGTATTGTTGCGCGGACAGCTTAAATTTTTCAATAATTATTACGAAGTTATAGCTGTAGCATCACCCAATGAAATAATACATAGGAAAATATCGGAACGTGAAGGTGTGCGTACTGTTGAACTTAAGATAGAACGCAAGATATCTTTGTTGGAAGACTTAAAGTCATTAATTAAATTATATTTTCTTTTCCGGAGAGAAAAGCCGGATATAGTACATTCGTTAACTCCTAAAGCCGGATTGTTATCCATGGTGGCGGCGAAAGCCGCAAATGTACCGGTCCGGATACATACTTTCACCGGACTCATTTTTCCCTGGAGAAAAAGAGCCGTAAGTATGTTACTGAAAACAATGGATAGGTTGACTTGTATGGCTGCGACAAATGTCATACCAGAAGGCCAGGGTATAAGGAAAGAACTGATAACGCATTCAATAACAAACAAGCTATCGGCGGTATTGGCAAATGGTAATATAAATGGAGTGGATCTCGAGTATTTTAAGCCTGTGCCTTCCACTTTTGAAAGGTCTTTTACACGCTTTATTTTTGTAGGGCGGGTGGTCCGCGATAAAGGAATAGAAGAATTGAAAGAGGCCTTCGAGCGGCTAAACAATGCTGAGTTGATTATTGTCGGCCCTTTCGAACAAAACCTTAATCCATTAAATGAAGACTGTTATAAATGGGTCAGAGAAGGAAAAGGAGTAACAAGTGTCGGATTTAAAGAAGATATACGTCCATATCTCGCAGATGCAGATGTATTGGTATTACCATCGCACCGGGAAGGTTTCCCCAATACGCCTTTACAGGCCGGAGCAATGGGTCTTCCTACCATAGCGACAGATATATGCGGATGTAATGAAATTATTATAAACGGAATAACCGGATTATTAGTTGAACCCCGTAATGCAGATCATCTATACGAAGCGATGAAATTGCTATCAGAAAATCTGGTTTTAAGAAAAGAAATGGGCCTAAAAGCCAGGGTGCACATTGCTGAAAAATTTTCACATTGGAATGTCTGGGACGCATTATTACATTTTTACCAGAATGTATCGTAGGTTTTTTAAACGTTTTTTCGATATCATAGGGGCTGTCACTGGTCTTATATTAATATTCCCGGTATTATTTATCACAGGAGTGGTATTAGCTATAGTCAATCACGGATCTCCTTTTTTTGTTCAGCAACGGCCTGGCCGGAAAGGAAAGATATTTAAAATAATCAAGTTCAAAACGATGAATGATAAACGGGATGAAAATGGGAATTTATTACCTGATATGGAAAGGATACATCAGGCCGGAAGATTTATCAGGTCGACTTCTATAGATGAATTACCTCAAATAATAAACGTCTTACGTGGCGACATGAGCTTTATCGGTCCGCGTCCATTATTGAAAGAATATCTCCCGTTATACACATCAGAGCAAGGCAGCCGGCACAAAGTGAGGCCGGGAATAACCGGATGGGCACAGGTTAAGGGACGCAATACCATTTCGTGGAGACAAAAATTTGAATATGATATATGGTATGTAAATAATATAAACTTAAAAACCGACATCAAAGTCGGATGGATGACCATAAAAAAAATAGTAGCACGTGATGGGATAAATGCAGAAGAGAATATCACCATGATACCGTTTGACGTATTCTATCACAAAACAAAGTCGAAATTGCAATAAAGAACCAATAATTCAATATGAAAAACTTAATTGTTTTCGGAGCAGGAGATCTGGGGAAACATATCGTTTACAATAAACATATGTTTGATAATAAATACAATATACTTGGTTTTATGGATGAAGACATCAACAAGGTTGGATCTCAACTTTGCGGAATACCTGTATTCGGTACAGACTATTTGCAATCAAATAAAAGAAATAATCTACATATGATTATTGCGATAAGTTCCCCTAAAGCAAAGGAAGAAATTTTAAAGAAAATGATGTCTTATGATATCACTTTCCCCAATTTTATTTCCCGTGATGCATGGATATCTAAAAAGGTGAAAACAGGACGTGGAATATTGATATATCCAAATAGTACTGTCGATTTCGAAACTGAAATAGAGGATTTTGTAACCATTAACGCCGGATGTTCTGTCGGACATAATGTAACAATAGGCCGTTTTTCTACATTAGCACCCGGAGTCAACCTTGCCGGACACACAAAAATCGGAGAGAAAGCCGATCTGGGTATTGGATGCTGTACTATACAAAAAATCAAAATTGGCAACAGGAGTATAATAGGTGGTCAGGCAATGCTGATACAAGATGTTGAACCCGGACAAACAGTTGCCGGAGTACCTGCAAAAACAATTAAATAATATGGAACTGAAAAAAATATGGTTGTCCCTTGCCCAAATGGGAGGACAAGAGCAGCAATATATCCATGATGCCTTTGATAAGAATTGGATAGCTCCCCTCGGGCCCAATGTTACCGGATTCGAGCAAGACCTAAAGGACTATCTGGGTGAAAATTGCCATGTAACAGCCCTTAGCGCCGGAACAGCAGCATTACATCTGGCTATGGTGCAATTGGGTGTCGGATTAGGTGATGAAGTTATATGCCAATCATTTACATTTTCGGCTTCAGCCAATCCCATCATATATCAGAATGCAACACCTATATTTGTAGACAGCGAACCCGAAACATGGAATATATCTCCCACGCTGCTGGAAAAAGCTATCATTGACCGAAAGATAAAAACAGGGAAATACCCCAAAGCTATTATTATCGTAGACCTCTATGGTATGCCTGCAAAAATGGATGAAATCACCACCATCTCCTCAACATATAATATACCGCTGATAGAGGATGCCGCTGAGGCATTAGGATCTGAATACAAGGGCCGAAAATGTGGCACATTTGGCGAATATGGCGTACTGTCGTTCAACGGGAACAAGATTATAACTACTTCTGGGGGCGGGGCATTGGTCTGTAAAAGCCGCGAACGAGCGCAACAAACTATTTTTCTTGCCACTCAGGCAAAAGAAAACAAGCCCTATTATCATCATAAGGAAATAGGCTATAATTACAGGTTAAGTAATATTTGTGCAGGTATAGGCCGGGGACAGATGAAGGTATTGCCCGGACATTTATTGCGAAGGCGTGAAATTCATTCTCTCTATTCGGAATTATTAGCAGATGTAAAAGGGATATCTGTCATGCAATGCAACAGGAGAACATATAATTCGAACTATTGGCTAACCTGCATCACCGTCAACAGCGAGCTATTGAATATAACAGCCGATAATATACGCTTGCACCTTGATTCTGTAAATATAGAATCGCGGCTGCTATGGAAACCATTGCATACTCAACCCGTATTTGAGTCTTATCCTGCATATACAGACGGTACTTCTGAGGGACTTTTCCAGATCGGGCTTTGCCTGCCCTCCGGCCCGTCACTAACAAATGAGGATATAGAAAGAGTGGTGGCAGAATTGAAGAAACGCATACAAAATCACAAATGTCAATAATCTCAATTTTTAATACTTAAGAAATATATTATGGGAATAGCCTCAAAATTACTTATTGGGACATGTATCGCAGTGATATCGTGTTCGTGCGCTTCATCGAAGAGAGTAGCTTACTTTCAGGATATAGACAAGAAGCATGATCTCACTGCTTATGAAAATTACGAACCCCAAATAAAGAAAGACGATTTGCTTAATATCGTTGTATCGGGTCCGGATAAAGATGTTATTTCACCATATAATAGTGATAGAAAGTCTTATCTGGTGGATATAAACGGTTTCATCAATATTCCTGTATTAGGGAAGATGCGGGTTGAGGGACTCACTTTGCGTGAACTGTCAAATGAACTTACCGCTCAAATATCCAAAGATATAAAGAATCCTATTGTGAACGTATCATTTATGAACTATAAAGTAACAGTATTAGGAGAAGTACGTACACCAGGCACATTCACCATGGAAAGCGAAAAGACAACTATTTTACAAGCCTTGGGCATGGCCGGAGATCTTACTCTCGGGGCCAAACGAAACGATATACTGTTGATCCGGGAAATAAATGGTAAATATGAACACATAAAAATCGACCTTCGCAAGACTGATATTCTTTCTTCTCCATATTATTACCTATGTCAAAACGATGTTATCTATGTAACTCCTTCATCCTCGAGGGCATTCTCAGGTTCCAGTCAATCTTCCTTTTTGCCTGTAGTTACATCCTCTTTAGGTTTAATAGTATCATTGGTGGCATTAATAATGAGTAATTGATTAAATATTACGGTTTAAACTATTAATAAAAATATTCTGAGACAAGCATGATTGATAGAGAATTCTTGAAGGACAAAGGGCAACTAACGAAAATCGACTTTCGAAAAATACGCATCATTATATGGAATATGAAGTATATATTATTATTGTCGGTAATAGTGTGCCTGGCAGGAGCTTATGTCTATCTCAGTTATACTGCACCGATCTATAAAAAGAATATTACGGTTGTGCTCAAAAACCAACAAAACCAATATTCAGATAATTATCAATTGATTTCAAATGCTTTAGGTGTTGAAAATAAGACAAGTTATGAAAATCAAACATTCATTCTGAGATCTGTGAAATTGATGAGCCGGGTTGTTGAAGCGGGAGAGTTTAATGTAAGATATTTCAATATCGGTCATTTTGTTGACACAGAGAAATATACCAGTTCTCCGATAAAATTCTTATTTAGTCCGGCAGAGGGACAGGAAATTGCCAATATCAATATGGAAATATCTTTCCCGGGGGATAAAGAAATACAGATAGACACCCTGCTAGTCAATAATACTCCTGCGCTCTTATCTGTAAAAACAGTTGAATTAGGACAAATAATCAATACTTCTATAGGTGATATGAAATTTATGGCAAAGAACGAAACTGATCTATCCGGACAAAAAGGAAAGATGCGTATTACACATTCCGGTATAGAAAAAACTGCCCGAGAGTTGGTTTCGTCTCTTGAGATTATATCCTCCATACAACAACCGGATGCTTTAATCATCTCATTAAAAGAAAAACATCCGAAGCGGGCAGAAGATATATTGAATATATTGATTGATGAATATAATATCCTGACTAAGGAAAATGACAGCCAAAGTATCCTAAGTACAATATCATTCCTTGATGAACGGATTATCGGATTGGAAGAAGAACTGAAGGAAGTCGAAGGATCATATACAGATTATAAGGCTGCCAACGGATTGCTCGATCTTAATTCGCAATCCCAGATAGCAGTAACCTCCAGCCAAAGTTATAAAGACCGGTTAAATGAGCTCTCTTTACAATTTAGTTTACTAAAAAGTATCAAAGAATCTTTTCAGGGCGATACTTACCAACTCATCCCAGTTAATATAGGTATTATAGATGCTACATTAAACTCGTCAATTTCGCAATATAACCAGCTTGTTATCGACCGGAACAGAATGTTGGCCGGGTCCAGCGAGAATAATCCTAAGGTTCAATCTACAAGCGATTTATTAGCTGCATTGAAAGGGAACATCATACAATCAATTGATAACCTGGAAGACAGTCATGAACTTCGGCTGCAATCTATAGCTCAACAACAAAACCAGAATCAACGCAAATTAGTAACGATGCCGTCAAAACAGTTGGCCCTGACACGTATGTCGCATTTACAGCAGGTAAAGGAGCCGCTTTATATTCTTTTGCAACAAAAGAGGGAAGAAGCATTACTGATGCTGTCATCATTATCTGATGAAGCTTATGTTGTAGATAAGGCCTTCGGTCCAAACGACCCGGTCTTCCCCAGAGGAAAGGATATTTACATACTTGCCTTCGTTCTGGCACTTGTTATTCCTATATTAATAGTATTTGTAATGAATCTCCTACGGGATAAGATCCTTTTCGAAAAAGATATTATCGACCGTACCGACATTCCTTTATTAGGAGTGGTACCCTCGGCTTTAAAAAACAAGAAGTCGCCAATGAAAGCCCAGATAGTGACCGATGCCGGCCGAGACCCTCTTACTGAAAGTTTTCGAATGTTACGGTCTAAATTAGAAAATATTGGAATTAATAAGAGAAAACAAGGAGGGCTAATTTTGCAGATTTCCTCATCCGGTCCATGGGAAGGTAAGAGCTTTATTTCTATCAATATGGCTTTGTCTTTGGCATATTTAGGAAAAAAGGTATTACTCATAGGGGCTGATCTTCATAAGCCCGCGCTTAGCAAATATCTGAACATAGACAGTAATAAGGCAGGCCTGTCTACATACCTGGCAGGAATGGAAAAAGATATACATAATAGTATAATTCAACATGAAGACGCCGAAAACTTAGATATTATTCCGGCCGGTCCGATACCGTTAAAACCCAGCGAACTACTTTCTCTGCCTTTGTTTGGCGAAACATTAGATAAATTGAGGGATGAATATGATTATATAATAATTGATTCGGCTCCATTCCTGGCAGTATCCAGCGGGTTTATTATCAGTAAATATGTCGATTGCACGCTGTATATTTTAAGATATGGCTACACCAGATTCTCCATCATCGATACTCTGAATAATATAATCCGGGAAGGCAGTCTTAATTCAGTCATGCTTATGCTAAATGCCGTGAATTTCAAGAAAAAGTCGATTTATGGAATGGGTGGATTAGGGGAAGGTTATAGTTATGGATATGGATACATCAATTATGGGAAAAAGTAAGAGCCGGAAAGTTGCTATTTTTTATCTGAAAAACTTATTTCGATTATAACGAAGAGAAAACCTATAAAATCTTCATACAATACGAATTCCTTCAATTTTCGAGTAATTATTTTATGAAGATTCTTATAAAGAAAATTATTAACCAAAAAGAAAAAAAAATGAAAAAGAACAGTGAAGATTTGAAAAAAGAGTATGTATCACCTCTTATTGAGATTATTGAGGTGGATGTAGAAGAAGGCTTTGCGATGTCAACCGGAACTGAAATTAAAGGGGCGGCTCACGACTTTACAACAAATAGCTTCGGTAGTAGAGACGGCGGCAGTACAATGGGTGATTTTTAATTTTTAAATTAATAGTATAAAAATTTGAAGGCAATGAAAAAAGTAATATTTGTAGCTTTAATTCTAATTATCAATTTGTGGTCGTGTTCTCAGAGTGATGAAACGGAGACCACTTCAGATGATTATGTGAATGTGACGATCGGTTCCGAATCAAGGAGCCTTAAAAGTATAATAGAACCTGGGGGCACAACGACATGGAATATTGACGATGAAGTAAAAATAATAGATGTAGATGGAGCTCCCAGAACATTTACTTATGGAGGTACGACGGCACAGAGATCGGCTGAATTCAAAGGAACATTGAAAGCCGGCCAAGGGAAAAAAATTTACAGGGCATATCATGTTTCTACAAAATCTAATTGTGTATTGCAAGATGGTCATATTCTTGCTGTCGAAAGGGAAAATCTTAATATAACTGAAGATTTGCTAAATCTAAGTTCGGCTTATTTCGGTACATATTGTCCTATGATAGCTATCCCTGTTGAGTTTAACGCCGAAAATCCAGATGATCCGAAATTATTCCAGTTTCACCATTTGACTTCAATGATTGAGGCCAGAGTCAGTTTGAGGGAGACTGAAGACGAAGAATTTTTAAATAAAATATGCGATAAGGTTGTGTTTGAGATTAAGGCGGTAAATTCAAAACCATTTTATACAAAAGTTGAATTTGATTTGAATTTACTTGGAACAAACAGTAATGTGGAGGACCTCAATGAATGTATAATAAATATGGATGATGAATCCGGGAAAGTGGATTTCATGTCTACTACAGTGAATATAAACGAACGTACCATAAGAGAGCTTATGCAGGAAAATGCGGGATTAAAATCTTTTCCAATCCCTATCTTTGCTTTTCCTACAAATGACAGTTTCGAGTATATAGCAACCGTATATTTTTATTATCAAGAGAATATTCAATTGCAAATGGAAGGTAGCCAGGTAGCGACCGGATTGAATCCTGTCGGGTTAAATGTTTTAGGATTCGATTATAAAAAGATTGTTAGATAATAACTATTAAAAAAATTATACTATAAAGGGTCAATACTGTTATTGCAATAGTAATGATCCTTTATAGTCGTATATAAACTATATCAGTATGAGAATTCGGGAAGGATTTAGAGTTCAGTCTGTTGGGGACGAGAATATAATACTCTTACAAGGTACATACGGCATTGATACCACCAAAATAGTTTCATTAAACGAAACAGCCCTATTATTATGGAACCTGTATAGGGATAAGGAATTTACAAAAGACCAGATAGCGTCTACACTTATCAAAGAATTTGGAGTAAGAGAAGAACTCGCAGTTAGAGATGCCAGCCTGTGGATTGATGCATTAGTCCGGAATGGATTTATAGAACAGTAATAATACATTTAATGGAAATGCTTTTTTTACTGCTCAAACTTAGCCTCAACATGAACAAAGATGAGGTTGAGTACTCCTCTCACGTACTTAAAAATAATAAGAATGAAAATTGGAAACAATTATTTAATCTTTCAATACGACAAGGGGTACTGTTACTTTCTTATGAGGGAATACAATATTTGCCGGCAAGTTTACAACCTCCCCGCAACCTCAAATTGCGTTGGTGCGTAAACGTGGTAAAAGGTAAAGAAAGGTATGACCATTATAAAGAAGTGATAACAAAATTATCCGGTTTATTCTTTAATAATAATCTGAAGCTTGTTTTAATAAAGGGCATTACTATTGCAGAACTGTATCCCGTCCCATCTCTCAGGGAAAGCGGTGATATAGACATTTGCTTATTAGAAAAGGCCGGACAGGTTGACAACCTGCTTGAAACCCTGGGTGTAAGAAAAGAAAAAGGTATACCTAAACATACAACTTTTTTCATAGATGGGATTCCTATAGAAAACCATTATACATTTTTCGATACTTCTTTGACGTTTCGAAGAGAAAGACAATTGTATCAGAAAATGGAGAATATACTCAAAGGTATGCTCTCCGAAGAATCTTATATCTCTATAAATGAGAACAATATCTTTCAGCTACCTCCACAGGCGGCAGCTTTGTACATTATAGGCCATACGTTCAGGCATTTTTGCTGTTTGGATACAAATATAAGGCAACTATGCGACTGGACAATATTTTTTAGTAAATACAAGAATAATATAGACTATGAGTTGTTGTCTTCTCAGGTATGCGAATTAGGTTTAAACGATTTTGTAAGCCATATCAATGATTTTTGCTTCCTTAAACTTGGGTTCAGGCCATACTTCATGGCCTCGCCAAAAATGGATACAAAAGCAGAGTTAATGATATTAAAAACAATTATGAGATATAGAGTGACTCCTGTTATACACGTCCCGGTTATTGGCGTCATAGCCTATCTCTTTCGAAGGAATAATTTGTATAAAAGATATTTAGGAAGAGTAAATCTTTCCGAGTTTTTACTTCCGGAACTCAAAAGTTATTTTCTATATCTGCTGAAAAAGAGATGGCGCCGCGTTAAAAAAGAAATAGAGGCGTAGAAGCCCTGAATAGTATAATTAGAATGAATAAAATATATTCCATCGCAGGATTGAATGTAAAACTGAGTGGGGAAGATACCCTGCAAAAAATAATAAGGTTGCCCGGATTTAAAATATTTGAAATTGAGAATAAAGAGACATTAACCATAGATATACACATCTATACTGACAGGAATATGGATAATGTTTACCGACAGAATATAAATTTTATACATCGTTTTAAGATATTGGATATACAGCATTCTTTTTCAATAAGCAAAGAGGGATATCTTTACGAAATGTATCACCGGGACGGTAGAAAAATAGCCGGCATTCTCCACGATACACGAAGCGATGATGTTTTTATATCTTCCTGCACATGCGACATGTATCTCAAATATATCATTTGGGTGGCGTTTACTGTATCTGCAATAAAAAAGAAAGTAATCCCGGTGCATGCATCATCAATAGTAAAAAAATCAAAAGCTGTCCTATTCCTCGGAGAATCGGGAACAGGCAAAAGTACACATACAAGATTATGGCTACAGCATATTGAGAATTGTTATTTGCTGAATGACGATTCTCCATTATTGTGTGTTAAAGATAACAATATATTTGTTTGCGGCTCCCCGTGGAGTGGCAAAGTCCATTGTTACCGGCAAGCCATGCTTCCCCTAAAGGCAATAGTCAGGCTTACCCAATGTTCCGAGAACAAAATTAGCCATAGAGATAACTTAACGGCTATAGGTGCTGTACACCCGTCTTTTCCTCCTTTTTTAGCTTATGATGAATCATTCTCGGAAAAAGTGATCCAGATAATAGACAAAATCGTTAAAACCACACCTATATATAGCCTTGAATGTCGCCCCGACAGACAAGCTGCTGAAATTGCTTCCGCGATGATATACCAGTTGGGATGAATGCTAAAGAGATACCTAATAATCTATTTTTTAGTAATATCAAAGATATCCTCAATTCGGGAAATTCTGTAGAACTGAAGATCAAAGGTACAAGTATGCACCCTACATTAGTGAATGGGAAACATAAAGTTGTACTGATACCATACCGGCAACAACAGATACGGATTGGGACTATAGCGCTTTTTGGATACAGGGGAAAATATATACTGCACCGGCTGATATCTATAAGTGAAGATCATCTGATATTTCAGGGAGATAATCTTCCGTCTGTGAGAGAATATGTTGAGGAAAAAGACGTAGTTGCGATCGTCGAATTCATCATTACGCCAGCCGGCAAAATTATAGATTATAAAAAGTTTAGCCCTCGCATTAAAGACAGATTGCGGCGATCTTTATACCAATATTATTTAATGTGTATTATTAAATTGAAGCGATTTGGTATAATCCATTATATAACACTATGAAAAAAAGGGAGCAATATTTGGATACATTAAGGTCTGTGGCTTGTATATTTGTCGTACTTACACATAGTACACTTCCCTTAAACACCTCGGATACAAGCTATACCCATGCCTTTATCTCATTTATTTGTTCTCCAAGCTCTGAACTTTTTCTGGCCGTTTCAGGAGCTTTATTATTACCGGTGTGCAGACCGGCTAAAGAGTTCCTAAAAAAAAGATTTATGCGGGTGTTTCCGCCATTGCTCTTCTGGTCTTGTACCATTGTTATCTACAGGTATTTTAGAAATTTCGTTTCGCTCGACGAAACTTGTATCTCTTTAATATGTATTCCTTTTAAACCGGTTTTAAGTGTTTATTGGTTTTTCTATGTAATTTCCGGACTATATATTTTTGCTCCTATTATTTCGAAGTGGCTGCTAAATAGTACACGAAATGAAATGCGTTTGTTCCTCTTTTTATGGATTATAACGCTTGCCTTAGCTTCAGTGAGCATATTATTGGATAATAAATTGGTGCCGGTAAATGGAAGTTATTATTTCATACTCAATAGTTTCGGAGGGTTTCTTGGCTTTATGATATTAGGCAGTCTCTTACGCAACCACACATCCGGGCGAACTGTAAAACATAATATTGTCATTCCACTTGTTATCCTGTTTTCATTGTTTATCGTTGCTGTTATTGGCTACAAAACGCGGATACTTACAGCCGGTTTTTTCATAGAGAATCTATCATTACCCACTGCATTAATGGTATATGCTGTTTTTATGCTTTTTAAAGACATCAGGTTCGATAATAAAATAATCATCAGAATTATAACCGAAATAGCTACTTGCTCGTACGGAATATATCTGATACATATTTTAGTTAACAGAAATATTGTCCGGAATCTACTCGGATATATCGGGGTAACGGATTACCACGCCATAATCACATCATCTCTTTCATTAATATTATCCTTGGGTATTTCGTATGGCATAATAAAATTAATAAAACTTTTGCCTTATAGCAAATACATTGTGGGATAGGTTAATGTAAACGGTAATACCTGAACAGATAATGAAAAAGCACTTGTTCATTTCCATCCAATATATGGAAATAGGTGGGGTCGAGCGTTCCTTATTGGGGCTGTTGGATAGCATAGACTATTCCCGGTACGAAGTGGATCTGTTTATTTATCGGCATTCGGGTGAGTTAATGCAATTTATACCCTCTAAGGTTAACCTTCTACCCGAGATTCCGGCCTATACAGCCTTAACGCGGCCTATTATACAGATTATCGGCGAAGGTTACCGGATGATAGCTTTGCAAAGACTGATTGCGAAATTTCAGGCCTGGCGCTTTAACAGGAAGGATAATAAAGATGAAAACTTCTCCATATATCAGTATGTAGCATCGGCCACAACGCCTTATTTACCTTCGATAAACGATACAAATTATGATCTGGCAATAAGTTTTATTGCCCCGCATAATATAGTAAAGGACAAAATAAAAGCAAAACGCAAGGTAGCATGGATCCACACTGATTACTCGAATGTAACGATAGATGTAAAAGAAGAATTGCAAATATGGTAGGAGTACGATCATATAGCGGCTGTTTCGGAAGATGTAAAAATAGCCTTCGTATCAAAATTCCCTTCTTTGGCATATAAAATTATTGTTATTGAAAATATTCTTTCTGTAAATTTTGTCCGCGAACAGGCTTTATTGGAAAAACCCAAACTGGATGGGCAAATTAAGCTCCTGACTGTCGGGCGTTTCTGCTACCCAAAGGCATTCGATCTCGCTGTGCGTATTTGTGCCGGATTGGTGGACAAAGGAGTACCTGTTAAGTGGTATGCCATAGGGTATGGAGATGAAAAGCCTATTCTGGATGCGATAAAAGAATATAATATGCAAGAACATTTTATTATATTGGGTAAGAGGACGAATCCTTATCCTTATATAGCCGCTTGCAACATTTATATTCAGCCATCCCGATATGAGGGTAAAGCCGTTACCGTAAGGGAAGCTCAAATAATAGGAAAGCCGGTTGTAATAACTGCCTTTAATACTTCCGAAAGCCAGTTGAAAAATGGATTCGACGGGCTTATTGTTCCTATGAACATCGAAGATGCAGTATCCGGAATCAAAACCCTTATTGAGGACAAATCCTTACAGGATAAATTCAGGGAAAATATGTCAGCCCGAGATTATGGGAACTCTAAAGAAGTGGAGCTTGTATATAAATTGATACCGTAAATTATGAAATTGTTATACATAACAAATGGCATTACAGGTGCAGGAGGGCTTGAACGTGTACTTTCGGTAAAGGCCACATACCTTGCGGATAATTTAGGTTACGAGATTTGTATACTATCACTTAACGAAAAAGGGAAAGAACCATTCTATAAATTTAGTGACAAAATAGCTTTTTGCTCTATAGATACAACAAAAAGCAAGACCATGTATTTTTCGGGAATATATTATGCCGTCAAAGAATTTGATCCTGATATTATTTCCGTTTGTGACGACGGTCTAAAAGGTTTTTTTATTCCCTTATGGATCAGGAGCAGTGCCAGGATTATTTACGAAAGACATGTTTCGAAAGAAATGGTCACACAGCTCCGGAAACCTTCTTTCAAGCAAAAAATAGCTTTTTTATTAATGGATATAGGGAGCCGCCTCTTTGATAGGTTTATAGTGCTCACTTGTGATAATAAAAAACAGTGGAAATCTAAAAATATAGAAATAATACCCAACCCTCTTCCTTTTTATCCTGATATTGTATCTAAATTGGACTGCAAGCGCATTATTTCCGTAGGAAAGATTACCAGACAAAAAGGTTATGACCGTTTAAGAGAAGCGTGGAAGTTAATTGAGCATAGCCATCCCGGCTGGAAGATCGATATATACGGTTTGGTTTCCGATGATTGCAAATCGCTGGAAGGCATCGAAATAACATCTATAAACATAAAGAACCCCGTGAAAGATATAGAAAATGAATACTTGTCATCATCCATTTATGCTTTACCCTCCCGTTTTGAAGGATTCGGCATGGTACTTATTGAAGCCATGTCGTGTGGAATACCATGCGTAGCTTTCGACTGCCCTTGCGGCCCTCGGGATATTATCACAAATGGAGAGGATGGTTTCATAGTAGAGAATGGGAATATTGAACAGTTTGCAGAAAAGCTTTCCATACTGATTGAAGATGAACAGTTACGTAAAAGCATGGGCGAACATGCCCGTCGCAATGTACAACGTTACGATGTTCATGTAATAACCAGACAATGGGATAAGCTTTTTAAAAGTCTATGATAAGTATAATTGTACCTGTTTACAATGCGGAAAACCACCTGCGTACATGTCTCGACAGCCTGCTGAGGCAGACATATACAGACATAGAAGTAATATGTGTCGATGACGGTTCGCAAGATAAAAGCGATTCTATCTTAGCCGGTTATTCATGCAGTGATAGCCGTTTCAAATTACTTACACAGGAAAACAGCGGGATATCTTCGGCTCGTAACAGAGGTATTGAAGAGGCTCAAGGCGAATGGATTATGTTTGTAGATTCAGATGACTGGATAGATATCACCACATGCGAGAAAGTAATGGACTTGGCTGAAGAGTATAACCCGGATGTCGTTTTCTGGTCATATATCCGCGAATTTGAAAATGAAAGATCATCTCCCCGTTTTTTAATGAATGAAAATAAGTTATTCGACGAAGGCAATATACAATCATTACATCGCCGGATAGTGGGTCCGGTAGGACAAGAATTGAGAAATCCGGCGTTGCTTCATTCATGGGGTACTGCATGGGGTAAACTCTATACCAAAAACGCCATATCTGAATTTAGATTTACCGACACCAAAGTTATCGGTACTGCCGAAGATGCCTTGTTCAACATAGAAGTTTTTACTCTTATAAAGAGGGCTTTATATATTAATCAGCCTTTTTATCATTACCGGAAAAGCCGGGATTCATTTACCGGCGGATACAATAAAGATTTGAATGAACGGTGGATAAATCTTTACACAATAATATCAGATATTATCACCGCGAATAATCTTCCGGCTGATTTCCATAAAGCTCTTGATAACCGTACCGCATTAGGTATGATCGGCCAGGGTATAAATGAATGCAGATCATCACGGAACCCGCTAGGCAAGATAGCTGCAATAAAACATATAATAATGCAAGATCATTATCGTATTGCAGTACAAAACCTGCCGCTCAAATATTTTCCTCCCCATTGGTATTTCTTTTTCCAGGCAGTTAAAACCGGTAAAGCCAGCATTCTTTATCTCCTATTACTTATTATGAAATATTGTAGATTTATCTGAATAAGGAGATCCACAATCATCATTATTCTGTATAATATACAGTTTGTCCTTTACAAACAATGCCAAGAATAAACGATAGACCGGCATCATTAATTTTTATCATTTCCCATATACTTCACTCCATTCCATCCGTGAGAAATAATACCGGTAATCATTCGTCCCTTTCCATTTCAGCAGAGGGATATATACACTCAATCCGCTAAATTTTGCCGGATCGATGCTAAACTTATTATCCGCACTGACCATAAAAGTAGCGGTGGCCGCTTTATAAAGGACAACCCGGGTAAGCTGTTTTTCAAATGAACTGTATTGTTCTGTTGTACTGTTTACTTTGATAAAGTTTGCGAAATCAAAAAATATCTGCGGGATATTTTTAGTATGGTATGTTTGGATACCATCGGTTGTGATACTTTCAATATCCGATACTTTCCCCGAAAGAATTTTCTCTGATTCCACGTATAACCCATCCAACTCTTTGGCATCTATCAACGTAATGCTTGCCGAACGAAGAATTTCATATTTCATTTCGTTATAATGCCTGTAATAGATTTTACAGGCATCCGTCAATTCGTTCTTACCCCCAAACAGTAATGGCAGAACCTTAGCATAAGGAACACCCGAGGCATCGTAATCTGCTGCAAACAATACCTCTGTCGGTGAAGCCACAAGGTAATCCGCCTTACTGCGAAACTCATACAAGCCCTCCACTGTCCCCATCAGGCAGACATCGAACCAGATATATTCGGCTACTTTGTCCGGCAATGCTTTTGCCATGTCATCCACTTCCATAAAAGAAATGGAGCTTTCCGGTATATCGGGATTTTCATCGATGGCTACATATTTCAACCTGATATTTTCATTACTCTCTTCTTCGATATAAGTGGCAGGGTACCAGCCCATAGAATGCGACCAGATTACCAGCCCGAATGTTTCGGAAGGCACCAATTGCTTTGTTTCCTGAATGACACGTACCAATGTTTCAGCATCCGCGGAATTTTCTTCTTCATAGCTTTTCAGGGCGGTTTCGGTCCCGTCCCGATTGACTTTGAAAAGCCGTGGGGAAGCGTCTTTCCTGTCCACATATATCACTGCTGTTCCTGCACTTTTCTTAGCTCCTTCTTTTATCTTCGCGATAGTATAATCCACATCACTGTCCAATGAATTATCTGCCGCCATATAAATCAATGTCGTGTATGAAATCGCAACAGGAACAGTATCATCATCGTCAGAAGAGCATCCTGTCATAAACAATAATGCAAAAAGGGATATGACAAGATAACTTCCCCGTTTTTGAAACCAAATATGTAAAAGACTCTTACCTTTCATAATATACAGATATTATACAATGTATTACAAAGCCATTAATTCTATCTGGGTAGTGCACAAAATCAATAGTTATAACTATTAATTAATTTTACATTAATTAACTATATAACGTTAAAACCTGACACATCTGACACTTTATTTACTGTTTTTATACTGTTATTTTTACATATATTAACCATACGTAGTTAAAAAGTAACAGAAGTAACACAAAATCAGTGAACAGTTAGCAGTCATCAGCTAACAGCTAAAGGCTACCAGCTTACCTATATAGATAAACTTTTCCTGAAAGATTCAGCTTCGCTTGCTCTAAAATACTATTAATCACCATTAATGACAGAATAAAAATAATTATTCCCATTTCTCTTCTAAGACTAAAGTTCCAGTTCCAACAAAATTTATATTGTAAGTCTCGAACTTATTTAAATATTTGTAAAAATCTCCTCCGCCCCAATCCGTATCATTAAAGGTTATTCCTGTTTGGTTTGGATCATGTTCCCTTACTACAGTCCCGTCTTTTGCAATCAGATCGTATGTAAGGAAAGCCGGCCCGCCATCACCATTTTCGTTTTCAAAAGTACGTCCGTACACTAAAATATAAGGAGATAATTCCCCTGCTTTAATTTCAAATTCATAGCCAATATCTACCACCTGTTCTTTATCGTATAACCATGAATCGAAGGTATAGAATTTGATTGTATAAGATTCTTCCCTTAAGTCGTCGTCTGTTATGGTGTAGTATACCCTTATCTTTTTATAATTATTTGACTCAGGGTCTTCTTCATCTCCCGGAGGCATAGCTAAAAATTCAGTGGATGACAACTGTAAGAATGTAAACGTTCCGTTTGGTTCCACAGTTATTTCCCTGTCGAGTACTAAATTTCCGTCATCTATCTTTTTCAGTTGCAATGAGCCCGTTAACGCTTCTGTCAATACATAATTGATATTCCCCTGCTCTGTATTTAATTCAGAACCATTAAATGTTGCTTTATATTTGTCCCGGTCTTCATTTGTAGCCCATTTTATATCCAGGCTGAATTTCGTGTATTTATCATCGGAATAGGTATCTATTTTGTCTCCAAGTTTGATGAATTGAACATTCATATTGCTTGTCAGCTTCAGCTCTTCCGTATAAACCGGCTCTTTGTTTCCTTTTTCAAAGACTGTCAATATTCCGGAGGGATTGGCCCTGCCTACATAGTATGTATTCTTTATTGTATCATTATTAAACAATATAGCGTAATTGCTTCTGATATTGGAAGGAGATACAAAGTCTGCATTTAATGTATAAAATCCATCAACCGCATCATTTAATTCTTCATCTGTACTACAACTCGTTATTGAAAGAAGGACGAGGCAGATAATACCCATCCATATTTTTTGTCCCATTTGTTTATATTTATTTTCAAACAGGGTACATAACCGATAGGTACCCATCGGTATGTACTCCTGTTTATTTGTTTATTTAATCAGAACTTGATCTTTTCATTATCCGTTATCTCACCCAGAGTCCTTGTGTTAACCAATTAGCACCGATACTAACTAAAGCACCTTTATATTGTGTATTGGTGAACCAGGCATCTGTATGTGAATAGTAACTTCCATCTATTGCTGCGCCACCGGTAGGTTGCAAAGCAGTTGATCTGTATGCGCCAAATGGACTAGAAAGAATCAGATTATTCCAGGCTCTGGCAAGATTGCTTACATCAGGAGTAAACGTGTTGAATTCCTGATTAGCAACTGTAGAAGAAACCACATTATTCAATAATGTGGACGGGTTGACTGTTTCTTTTAGCACACCTGAAGGAAATCCATAAAGTACACTGTTTACTAAAGTAAACTGTGCATTTCTACGGAAGTTAGCTGCAGACTTTAAAGCGTTGAGTGCCGAACCGGATTGTGTACCCGTGATTGTAAAATTGCTTAATGTAGGGTGTGTAAAAGGTTCTGCAGTTGATCCGGTTCCGTCATTATCACACTCGATACCATTAGGATCGCTGGAATAGCTCAATGAAGGATCAATCGTTGAAACGGCAAACTGGATACGTCCCTGGTAACCGAAATCGAAGTCAAAAGCATCATCGTCCGTCGCGGTAGAAACCAGATATTTAGCATCTACAGTCCCTCCGAAAAATTCAAATGCATCATCAGCTCCGCGGTAAGCTTGTAAATGGTCTAATGTTGTTCCACGACCTACTCCTCCGAAAGTAAAGGCATTTAATTCATTCGCTTCTGAGATTTTAGCCCCGGCATACTCCACACGCACATAGCGTAATGTTCCTGAACTATCCTCAGCATCACCAAGCCCGGCTCCGCCTCCTCCGTAATATACGTCAACGCCTGAAGGCACAACGGAAGGATTAATGCCCTCGATCACCTGATCGACTCTGTTAAGAGGAGCTTTTCCAAGAAGGACAAGTCCTCCCCAACCGCCTTCCAGTCCATTTTGAGCAGTCAGGATTACCGGATTAGTAAAAGTGCCAATAGCGCTGATCTTTGCTCCGCGTGTTACGATTAAGGCAGAGGCCAGTTCCGGATCGGCATTATATACACCTTTCACTGTAGTTCCTGCCTGAATAGTCAGTGTGGCAGGTGCCTTTACATAGACTTTTCCGTTCAGGATATACTCATTTGTATTGCTCCACGTAACATCTGAAGTGATGATTGTGTTGTGAGGGATGGTTACCGTCGCTTTCGTTGCCACATTTGCAGGGCCTTCGTCTGTTAAGTCATTAGAGCATCCTGTAAATAAAGCGGATACAATTGTTACAACGAATAAAAAAATAAGCTTTTTCATTTTTTCACTTTTTAAATTGTTTTAGACTCCCCTTTTACATTTAATATTCCCCTTGATTCTTATGAGGCATCATTCCCATTCTGCAGGATGGTAAATGCCCCGGATTCCGGGGATATCTTGCTTTTACTCTCTGCTCACGAACAGAATGTAACAGGAAAACAAGATAAACCTTCGGTTTTTGCTGATAGGGAGATAGCATCCGGATTCCGGGTATAAAAACCATAAAACCACCTTGTAGAAACCGTTGTTTTGTTGCTTTGCGGAAAACGATGAACATGCTTTTTTATGCATTGGTCTTTTCCTTCTTAAAGGTAAAAGCCTCTTATTTTTTCCATTGTATATTCCAGGTTTCGGCAAACGTCAAAACGGTTGATCTATTCTCCCTGCACACACGATAAGTACTCATCTGTTCTTACACCGGCGACGCCTCACCCGGTGATCATTATTCTCTAAAATTTATAACTAGCGCTTATTGACAGATTTATACCTTTCTTTATCCGGCTCATTATATAGTCGCCTTTATTGTAATCCATATCACCTGTCAGATCGAGATAGAAAGTACCGCCGGTTCCGGTATCCGGATTGGGATTCTCTGCGGTATAATCTACTACCCGTGTGTTACGGTACACAATAAAATCCTGATTGAAGATGTCGGATATATTGAACTTTAATTCCAGACGCTGGTCTTTCATCAAACGCGCTGAAAGTTGCAGGTCTAATACATCCCGTGAATTTTCATATTGGTCGTATTTTGTCTCTTCCCCCGCATACACCAGTTTACGCCCGTTGCGGTTATAGTTGACGGCAGCACCGATTATACTTCCCTCGTAAGCAATTCCCAGATTGAGGGTATAGGGACTTAATCCCTGTAAGGGACGGTCACGGTCGAAGTCCGGGTTAGAATCTTTTATATTCGGATTTAATAGTTTCTCCTGATTGTACTTTACATTGGCTTCCATCCATGTATAGTTTCCCGTGAAATAGAGGTCATGCAGCAACGGGGAAATAAATCCTAATTCTTTGCGCCAGTTGAGCTCAAAACCTTTGGCTGTAGAGTTATCGAGGTTCATACTATACATTTCAAAGTTCTGCGCATCGCTTAGCATACGCATAACCATTTCCACCGGCTTGATAAATTTCTTCCGGAAATAGCTGACGGATAATACTTCACCCGGATGCGGATACCATTCTACCCGGACATCGTAGTTATGAATGCGGCTTTGTTCGAGGCCGGAACCGTTAATTACCCATACGCGGTCATCCACGTTATAATACTTTGACTGGGACAATTCCCTGAAATCCGGACGGGCAAGGGTTTTACTGTATGAGGCGCGGGCATTCAGTTCAGGTGTTATGCTGTATATAAGGGTCGCAGCCGGCAGCCAGTCTGTTTTTTTGATAATTACGATACTGTCTTTTGGGGTCGCTCCTACTATTTTTTCTAATATCTCGGTAGTTACGGTCATATCTGTTTTCTCCATGCGTACACCTCCGATCAACCGTAATTTTTTAAAGAAACTGAGATCACCCATCAGATAGCCGGCATGGATATCCTGGCTCCCTGTATAATAATCTGCTCTTGTCGCTTGCATACCGGAAAGCTCATATACTAAAGGATTGCCGCCGAAGCGCTCCGGAGCATAATACTCATCTATAGGTAGTCCTATCGGTCCCCTGGGAGCATTGTCTTCTATCATCGCTTTCAGGTATTGTTGCTCAAAATTGGCCCTGCGGAATGCACCCAGGTATCCGGCTTTGATACTCTGGCGGTTGCCATCTATAGTAAAAGGATATTCCAGATTGGCTCCGATATTCTTTTTAGTCTCATGCAAC
Source organism: Dysgonomonas termitidis (assembly GCF_042654545.1). Taxonomy (GTDB): domain Bacteria; phylum Bacteroidota; class Bacteroidia; order Bacteroidales; family Dysgonomonadaceae; genus Dysgonomonas; species Dysgonomonas termitidis. The sequence continues at coordinate 139,574 of NZ_JBHSGN010000063.1, read as the reverse complement.
CTGCTGTACATAATGTGCCCACTCCCCACATTAAAGCTATTTCCATAACCGGTAGCCCAGTTCCAATCGGCAAAACTGGCTCCCTCAGTTGATTCCCCGACAATAGCGCCCTGAGCCATGCGGTCGTCGGGGTTTGTCCGGGTGATATCATTATAGGAAGCATTCCATGAGGCAATCAACTTTCCTCCGAAGAGATCGTGTTTACCGTCTAACTGAGTTTGCCACAGGCTACTTACCAAGGGTACGCTGTATTGTTCTACAAGCTTGTAATTTTCATAATATTTATGGATAAACCGTTGCTGGTTGGTATGATTAAACCGGTTATTGAACAGGTTGCGCCAGGTAATACTGTGTCCCGATATTCGCCAGCCGGTATTCAGCACAGCCCCTATGCTTGTGGTTGCTTTATAGCGGTATGAACCTTTACCCGATGGCTTAAAAATGCTGTCGCGGGTAATCATGTGCGCTTCAAGGATCTCTTCCGTATTTTCTTCGTGACGATAAGTCAGAGCAGCCACAACGCCCAAAGAGCTTTTTCCCAGGTCTATAGGAAGCCCCGCCGTCAGGCTATAGTTCTGAAGTGGCTGCGCTGTATATTTACTCAAACCATATGTGTTTTTCTGTCCTGCATTGATGATATTCTGTGCGGTAGCCGCTTCATCTTTACCGGAATACCATTTCCGCTTATCGATTTCCCCTAAGAACCAGTCGGCTCCGAAACGTTTATTGCTGTAAAAATCTTTTCCGGTACTGATCGTATTCATCCCTGTTCCGATACCAATGTTCAGGAATTTCTCATCCGGAACGGCCAAAGTATTTACTTCTACCAATCCTCCGGTAAATTCTCCCGGCATATCCGGACTGAAAGTTTTACTGATAGTCACATTATCCACCAAACCTGAAGGGATTACGTCAAAAGCAAAGTTGCGGCGGTTAGGCTCGGTACTGGGTAATGAAGCCCCATTGAGCTGCACATTATTGTAACGCTCACTCATACCACGTACAGTCACATACTTTCCGTTGTCGATGGTAACTCCTGATACACGTTTGAGCACCTGAGCCACATTATTGTCGCTGGTCTTTTTAATCATATCGGCACTGACCCCATCGCTCATGGCTACCATGTTCTTTTGTCTGGCATACAGTCCTGTTGCTGATGCTTCATTGTATGTTGCCGTTACCACAACCTCCCCCAGTTGGGTTGTAGCTTCCTTGAGTACCACATCCAAAGGAGTTGCTTTATTTGCTGTTATCCTCACGTCTTTTACCACTAATGTTTCAAAAGACATAAAGCTGATCCGGATATCCGTAATCCCGGAAGGTATATTCGATAATTTATACTTACCGTCAGCATCTGTAGCCGTGCCGATAGTTGTTCCCGGAACACCGACAGTGGCTCCGATAACGGGTGCGCCTCTTTCATCGAGGACTGTACCTTGCAGGCTTCCCCTAGCCTTGGGTATCGCAGTCTCAGTTGCTGCATCCTGTCGCTTTTTTATAACAATCGAATTATCCGGCATATTTTTGAATATAAATCCGGTTGAAGCCAGGCTTTTTGTCAATAGTGAATTAATGTCCTTGCTGTCTCCGTCTATTGCCGGAACCTGAATATTGCTGAATGATTTGTCATCATAAATAATATTTTTACCACTATTCGCTGCAATTCTCTCTATACGGGCTTTTAATGATTCTTCCGGTAACCGGATCTTATTATTCTGGGCGTTCAGCCATACTGGTAACCCCATTGCTACGACCAGTAGTAATATGTACCGGAAAACTTTTACTGTTAGATACTCTTTCATTTGTTATTTTCTCTTCTTTTTTTGTTACTTAGCTATATTTAGATTCATTCATTCTTTTATAAAAACAGGACAAAAAAATGGCCGTTCTTCTTTTTAGAAAAACTCTGTTCATCAAAAATTCCAATAATCAAAAGGGGACTATCAACTGTTATATCCCTATTGTGTGCACTATTTGTAAATGATAACTCTTTGTGGGTTTTCGAACTTATATTTCACATCGTATACTTCAGAAATGTTCTGCAAAACATTCCCGATCTGTGCATCTCTTGGATAAGATGCATTGAAATGGTTTTGATCCAGGATTCCTCCTGTGATAACCATATCGACACCATAAATCTGTTTCAGCCTCAGTCTCAGTTCATCTACATTTGCCTGCTTCAGTACCAACCGATTTTGCATCCAGGCAGCTGCATCCTGCCAATTACCGGAGCTTTCATTGAATTCTCCGGTCTGTGTATCATAGGTAATTTGTTGATTGGCAATCAATGTTCCTATTTTTTTATCACCGCAGATAACTTCGACCTTGCCGGAACGTACCGAAACCTCATTTTTCCTGATTCCCTTATATGCCTTTACATTAAAAGATGTGCCTTTAACAGTGGTTTGTATATCTCCGGAATGTATAATAAAGGGTTTTTCAGGGTTCTTAGCGACCTCAAAGAAGGCTTCTCCGTCCTCAATCCATATTTCCCGTTTGCTGAGATTGTATTCCCTTTCAATAAATAATATTCTGCTGTTACGGTTAGCATGTAATATTGTTCCGTCGGCTAATGTTATTTGTTTTATTTCGTAGCCATCTGTCTGACAAAGCAGGCTCTTAGGGTTCATCCCGGCTAAAATATTATTCTTTTGATCTGATAACTGATAACGGGCATATATCCCTGAAAGGAGAGCCACAACTAAAATAGCAGCAATTGCAACATATTTACGCAGGAATATCAATTGTTCTGTTTTTTTAATCGTTTTATCCGGATTATGAATACCAAGCGCAGTAAATATGTTATCCTTTACCTGCTTACGACCGACTGTTAACAAATCTTCGTTTCCGCTGTAATATTCCGTTGTATCTTCCGGATTCCAGTCTTCGACCAATTTCTCATTTGTTCGATCCAGTTTTCCTTTGGTAAAATGCTCAAATATACGTTCTGTCCGGAGTAATGTTCTCAAATACTCCAGGTGCAATTGTTTCTTCCTGTTATTTGCCTTATTCATCTCTTACGTTATTTTGTGAGGTCCATCCCTTTGATATTACTGTCCCTCTATTAAAATAAACGAGTTGAGCATTGACAGATCGGGCAACGAAATTGTTAAGTGATTGTTTCTGTTTCGAAACAATAATATAAACAACTAAATTACAGAATATTACAATTGATTATTTTTTATTGAAAAGATTATTTTTTATAATTTTCAATATATTAATATTGTTGTAACATATAAAAAATATATTTACTCCCGGAAAATATACCAAATTATTGTAATCATGTCTGATAAAGAATTATTAGAGGCCATTTTTCTCAAAGATGAGTCTGCCTTTAATACATTTTACGATAGGTACGAACAGTTACTCTATAAATGGGCATATAACCGCACGGGGGATATTAACCTGACGAATGAGATCACGCAGAATTTCTGGATTAGCGTGTGGTCTGAACCATCTTTGATAAAGACTGACAACAAGGGTTCCGCCCGTAATTTTCTTTTACACCACTATACATACAGGATGCTCGACTATTTGAAGTCTTCTTATCTGAAAATCATAGGTGGAGACAACCGAAAGGATATAGAGGAAATAGGCACTACCCTACCCTATACACATATTGAAGAGGAATTTGATTTCAAAGAAATAAATGCAATAATAAATAATATAATAAAAATGCTGCCGGAGATTGACCGGAAAGTAATAACTCTTATCTGGCAGGAAGAATTATCTGTGAAAGAAATTTCACGGCACTTAAAGATTGATGAAAGAACTGTTAATTATAAATCTAGAGGAGGAATCTCATTTATAAAAATGAATATCAAGAATTTATACAAAATAGCAGATCAGAAAAAGAGAGAGAATAAAGACTCAAATCTTCTTAATGGAGCTTCATCCGGTCAATAAACGAAAAACTTATATACTTATGATCGCCGGGATCTTTTCATCAAAGTTTTATACAATATCTTCTTCACTAACCTATCCGGAAAAGGATTGCTCTTTTTAGTATTTTTCATCTATAAACCAGCTTTTTTGTGTAATTTATTTTTATTTACGTTTTCTACCGAAACCGAAAACATCCGCTCTTTCGTCCTTAATACCATTCAATTTATTTTTTATCAGTTGCGCGGCTATCATACTAAATGTAATTCCGTTCCCGCCATAGCCCAACGCATAGACCATTCTGTCCGCTCCGGGCCATGTACCTATATACGGTAAGCCATCATAGGTAGAACTAAATGTACCGCACCAGGCCATATCTGTTTTGAAAGGAATCTCAGGAAACAATTTGTTGAATTTCTTTTCCAGGATAGACACTTTCTTTCTTAACAAACTGTCTCTTTTTACCGGATCTTTGAAATCTTCGTCTTCCCCTCCTATAATAATACGGTTCTTGTTATCAGTACGTATGTAAATATATGGTTCCCGGGTTTCCCATATCAGGCTCTTTTTATGCCATATATATTTCTCATCCACAGGCTCCGAAACCAATGCATAAGTAGATGTAAGTTTCATTACCGGCTTTGGAAGGAACTTGCCTGCTTCAAATCCGGCTGCAATGATCACATACATAGAATTTATCTTATATCCATTGATCGTCTGTAGTTCATAACCGACAGATTTTTCCCTAAATTTGGTAACTTCAGTGTTTGTAAAAACTTTTAAGCCACTTCTATGAATATGAAAATCAATCAAATGGGTAGCCGCCTTATAAGCATCGATTTGTGCCGACTCATTGTTCTCAAGTGCACAGGATGCCTGAAAGCCATATTTATCAGTCAATGCTTTTTTGTTTAAAAAGGTTACAGGCAGTTTGTATCTTTTCCTTATTTCATATTCTTTTTCTATAAGTTTTACCCCCTTCTTGTCACTCGCGAAAAAGACGCTGGGTACCCTTTCAAAATCCGGATCAAATCCAATACCTTTAAAAACATTTTCTATATCCGTTATCGATTGAAGGCAGGATTGGTAAGCCAGTACAGCTAAATCTTCATCGATCATTTCCACCATATCACACAAGGGCGTATCTATTTCATACTGCAGCAGGGCCGTGCTGGCGGTGGAACTGCCGGTGGTAATACTTCGCTTATCCACTATGGCGCATTTAATTCCCGCACTGCATAATTCATGAGCAACTAAAGCGCCGGTAATCCCGGCGCCTATAATTATAACATCTATATTAAAGTCCGATACTAAAGGATTAAAATAGTTGTAAAGTGGATTTTTGGCTATCCAATACGGTAAGCCCGAATATAAGTCCATAAATATATATTTTGATATAATGTTATTCTATGGGATTATTTATATTTAGCCTTATCATTTTTTCTCAACAGAATGAGTTTCCTCACTGTCAAGAGCCTTATAAGACAGAAAGTCCATTAAAAAAAGCCACAAACTATGATCCTGTTTTTTTAAACAGTGATATTATCCAAAGTAAAACCACCGCCCCTATTACAGACATTAAAAGTACCCCGAGGATACCACCGGTAGTTATTCCAAGTAAAGTATACAGCCATCCGCCTAAGAAACTACCGGCTAATCCGACTATAAGGTTTACTATTAAACCAAAACCGCGACCTTTCATTATCCATCCGGCTATTGCTCCGGCAGCGATACCAATAATGATAGTCCAAAGAATTCCTAATCCTTCCATAATATTTCAATTTTTAAATTAGACATACATTCTGTTACTTCTTTCCTTTCTTATTCGCTTTCGGTTTAGAAGCAAAGTCTTCCAGTTCCTTTTCGGTCATACTATCTGCGACTTTTTTCACTTCATCACTTACATTCTTGGTTTCTCCCCTTTTATAGGCAAGGGCAGCCCCCATTAATCGTCTTTGCTTTTCACTTTTTGCAGGCATAAAATATTCTTTTAAATTAAACATTCTATGTATTAAGAACAGTCGGAAAAAACTTATTGTTCTTAGTGATAGTATCAATTCTATTTTTTTAAATTTCCGCCATTGCTGATTTCGCCTTTGATTATTAGGGTAGAAATATAAATTAGTACCGTTCTTTTCAATCTCAGTAATTTTATTTTTGCTGGAATTGCCCCCTTTAGATCGTTAATAAATTTTCAGTTAATACATAGAATAGTTTTCTTTTTAGTTTGTGCAATTTGTAACAAAAAATCATACAATTACCCTATGGCTTCTCTCGTCTCTTACTTAAAATATTCAGCATCGGCACTATGAAAATGAATAACAAAGGCAACAAGAGGAATGTGTTCTTATCTTCACCGCCAAAAGTAAATACATTTTCATTTGACATGGCCTCAACCATACATACAAATAGCAGATAGATCTCTAAAATCAGCATAATTACTAATGAAAAAAAATATGTTATATTATTATTCAGAAAATAAGAAAAATATGGATTGAATCTGTAAAAGAAGAAAACAGTAATGACCAGTAAGAGAATACCGATGAGTGCAAAAAAATAATTTTCCCAATCATTATACGGATAATCGGCATTTATAAGCGTACGAAGATTCTCCGGCGATACCCCCTCGTTTTTGTCTATTTGGGGAAACGGTTTGAGGGTAAACCGCGCTAAATAAAACTGGTTTTCAACTTTGGACCACCAAGATGCTTTTTCTGCATCGACCTTACTTACTGCTAATACCGAATCTCCCGGCCAGTAAACAGACTTGGTGTTTACAAGCAACGCACTATCTACCATTTGAGTAAGTCCCAGTATATAAGCATAATTATCTTTACCGTTGTCTCTATCGAATGTCACATATAATTTTAAGTCGCGGATAGATTTTACATTGCAACTATCGATAATAAGGCTCGCCGATTTTACAAATTGGGCCATTGCCCTTTTCTCTTTAAATGAGAAATCGGGAAAATAAAGATTTACTCCTTTTATATTGGTCAATCTTGTTTTATCTATGGATAAAAATAATTGTTCAAGACATGAAGAACGATAATACGGCGACCGGAGAAAATTATCGGTATTCACGTCTCCCCTGCACATCAGCATTACATCCATTTCCAATGAGTCCTGTAAAGAAAATAAAGGTTTCGATAAATTATTTATATCCATTTTCAAATAATTATCTATCACCTCAACAGAATAATTGCGGGCTATATACCTGTGCTTTATATAACTCGGATAGTACATCGGGAGAAGATAATTGAGATATATTCTTTCTTGTGACAACCTGCCGGCCGAATCTTTCTGCCCAACCGTTCCGAGTAAACGTTTCGAATATTCATCGAAAGACATACCGAAAATACGTGTAATATCGTTTAAGTGCGAAATGAACATAGTATCCTGAACGATAACTGTATCGTGCTGGATAATAACTTCCAACTTATAAAGATTGTCTTCATAGGCTACATATGAGGAATCCTGTCCCGATAAATGTACTTGTACCACAAAGAAGAACGTTATTGAGAAAAGTATAATATTCCTGCACATTTGATCCCGGTTGAAAGTTTCACTTATTATTAATCATCTTACCGTCTTTCGACTCTTCCTTAGCAATGGCCAGTTTCAGAATTTCATCAGTCAAAAGTGGCGGAGACATTCTGTATAACTTTATGGCACAATTTTGTATCACATTCACGATGCTACCTCCCGACAACTTATATTCGGCAGCTACATGCAACAATTCCTCATTGCCAAGCCATTCCTCCGGCATCATTTGTTTCCAGATCCGATACCGCAGGTTCTCGTCAGGCATAGGAAAATACAATATGGACTGGAATCGCCGGAAAAAAGCTTCATCTATATTCTCCTTCAGGTTAGTAGCAAGTATTACCATTCCCGGAAAATCCTCGACCCGCTGCAACAGGTAAGCAACCTCCTGATTAGCATGACGGTCGTTCGAAGTATTGGTATCGGTCCGCTTGCCGAAAAGCGCGTCGGCTTCATCGAAAAAGAGTATCCAGTTCTGATGTTCCGCCCTGTCGAATATATTGGCAAGGTTCTTTTCCGTTTCGCCTATATATTTGGATACGACCATCGATAAATCGATACGGTAGACATCCATGTCATGCTGCTTGCCTAATAATGAGGCTGTCAGCGTTTTCCCTGTACCCGGCGGGCCATAAAACAGGCACCGGTAACCCTGCTTGATTATTTTATCGAGCTGCCACCGCGAACGGATGGCCTGTTCGTTTTGCAGCCAAAACGATATATCATCCAAATCCTGTCGCAGATTGTATGGCAGCACCAAATCATCCCATTCCAAAGCTGTAATAACCCGTTTGGCCGGAAAGCCGGAACTGTAATCGGGGCGATATTTATTATCATGCAGGACTCTTGCCAGAAATTCGTCGGAGACTAACAGCCGTCCGCTCAGAAATGGTTCTCCCCTGCCCTGTCCTTCGATATGAAGGATATTCCTGGTATGAAACCAATGGTCTCTTTCGAACAGTCTGATAACATCCTGCCGCTTATCGGGATTATCCACTGACAATATAAAAGCGGCCGTTTCGCCTGTGGGCAGGAATCCCTGATGCGATGTACCTCTCCATCCGCCAAACTCGGTATATGGCCTGTCTAATTTCTTATTCTGTAAGAAAAGCGGATCGAGCGTTTGCGGACTGATATGCGGCATCAATGCGAGTAGTAAGACCGCCTGTTCATCGAATGTCATCTCCTGCCCGTCCATAAGGGAAGATAACCAATCGCTTTCGGGGAATGGTATATCCCGGATATGGGCGTAGTCGCTCTCCTGTCCTAAGAAGTAGGATAGGGAGGTGTGGAGGAGATTTTGATAATAAGGATGCATGTTCTTTTTTTAATTTGTAATTATTGGCAATTTTAGAATAAGCTTAAATCTTATCATTTATTTAATTTATAGTCCATTATACATTTAAACTCATATCAAAAGAGTCAGAATATTCAGTCTAGTTTTAAATCATTAATTATTAAATTGTAATATGGAATCATATTTTTAATAGGAATACTATCTCTTTGACCCAGACCTGCCAAGAATATTTCAATGACATATTTAATTTCAGATAAAGGTAATCCATATAATACTGATAAACAGGCATGCCTAATAGCTCGAATAACTAAATTCAGATAGCGTTCTTCATTATCAATAGTAAATTTAAAATCAACCAAATAAACGAGGTTAGCTCCAACTTCATAAAGTTCATGCTCACTAATAGCTTCATGTGCTTTTATTCTATCTGCGATACTTCGAATAAATCCGATCGACTGTCTTTCTCCTCCTCCTCCAATAGTCATTTCTTGACTTCTTAAATATGCTGTTCCAGGTCTTTTATTGGCTCTTTCAATATATTCCTGAATAAATTCTTCTAATAATTTATTTTTATCTTCACCATCCATTGTATCAAATCCCTCCCAATACTGTCCATATTTTTCTGAAATATAGGAGTAATCTATATCAGATAGAGTCAATTGAGATAGAACAATTAGATTATTTAAAGCTATCTTTCTTGGCATACCTATCACTTCTTGTTTAACCGATTCATTTATTAAGGTCTCCGCAACAGTATGATCACCTTGAGTTGACCCGGGAACATCTGTTGGAGCTCGACCTTCTAACCTTACTTCATCTATAATCCTATGAGAGTCCGACTGTACTGTTCTAACTCTAGCTATGATTTTCCTTTGAATATTATTCATATTAATAATATCCGATGTTTTAAGATTTCTATTACTTTTAACATTCTCATTAAATACTGCTTTTCCCCCCATCACATCCGCCTCCTTCTCCAGTCCCTCATTATCATTTACATTCACTCCCTGCAACTGTGTTGTCGGCTGAACCCGTCCCTGCTTTTGCTGCACCACATGCCAAGCCTCATGGGGTAAATGCTGTTCCTGTCCCGGTGCAATATGTATATCCGCACCCTGTGCATAAGCAAGTGCTTGCAGTTGCGCGGGCTTGGAGGAATTGTAATGCACCCGCACATCGTCCATACTATAACCCGAAAGGGATTCGATACCGCTTTTCAGATTGTCGGGCATACCTGTCAGATTTTCAGTTGAGGGCTGAGCAGTCTCAAACTTTCCTTGTAGCAACTCATCCTCGTCTATCTCTTTACGTTGAGCAATTTCAAACTTTCCTTGCAAAAGTTCGTCTTCATCTATCTCCTGCCGTTGCGCTATCTTGTCTTTATAAGCTTGCAGGATGTCATGCGCCGGAGCCTGCCGTGAAGCTTTCGGCTGCGCGGTATCTGATTTTGTTTCGGGTTGTCTGGAATATGTTTTCATATCAATCGGATTTTAATATTATCATTCTCTCAATTCATTGCCTATCTCCATTTTACTATAACGGGTTTCTTCATCCAGGGCATTCTTATCATTCTGAAATTCCACGGTATGCCGTCTATAAGCATATCGTATGCTTTTTCCTCCACGGTAAGACAATATGAATCTTCTTTTTCTTCAAGTCTGCCATTCCTTCTTAAAAAGGCTTCACGCAGAGTCATCAAAGATGAGTTTTTCAATTTCCCCCAATTTTGTAATACCCCGTTCAGCATGGATGTAACAGATTCTTTTTCCCAAGTGCTTAATTCCATCTTTTGAAGTACCGGATTGCTGATTCCCATGCCTGCAAATAGTTTATTCACCGGAAGTTCCAACTCACTAGCCTCTCCTTTTTCCCAAACAGCATAGTGCAGGAGGAACACAGCCTTTAACCGGGCATCTTCATTCCTAAAATCACCCTCCTCTGTTAATGACAGCATCGAGAAAAGGCGAGGTAAGTAAGGAGCCAGTATGACCACACCGGCATTGTTAACATCAATTAAGTCATTCTTTTCCATTATGTCGTTTTTATAATTAGTAAGTTCTGATTGTCCTGTCAGTAGATTATCCGTAGATGCCAGACTTTCTATTTTTCGTATAAACCGGGCTTGTTCGATTTCAGCTAATTTTCCGATTAAAAGATGGATAATATTAACAACAATCTCTTCTAAGTTCAAGGATACTTTCCTTTCTGATATGTCTATCAGATATCTGATTACACCTTTCCTATCTACAGAAATATTCAGTTCCGATTCCAGATAATGCAGCAAAGCCTGTATGGTATGCAAAGCCCTGCGGATGAATATAACAAAATCATATTGCCCGGCTAATTCGTTCAGCAGTTCTTTATATGTAATGTCACTACCAAAGTATAGTTCCAAGACCTTCCTGCTTTCAAGAAATTCGGCATCCTTCCTGTTTTTTATTCTTTTCTTATGATTGTCCGGGATATTCAGCTTATAATCAATCTTCAATTCGTTAAAGACCCTGACCAGATCATACGGGAGTGAAATATTTTCCAATATTTTTTCCTGATAAAAATAGTTAAGCAGATCTTGCACAGTAACATTATAATGCGCGGCAATCTTATTTAATGTCCTGTCTACAAAATATTTCTTATTGAAAACCTGATTACGGAAAGCAAGTAACACATCATAGATAAATTCCCATTTTATCTTACTGAACCCACTGCCCGCTCTGCCTTCCAATACATTGTTATTCCGCTGCTTGTCTAATATAACGGTATATGGTATAACGAAATGGCTTTCGGCAGGGATAATAAGAGAGACAAGATAATGATGCTGTTCTTCGGTAAGCATTTCCGCTATTTTCCGGCGGTTATTGAAATCCGATAATTGAGATATAAGATCTGTCACATCCATAACATTGGCCAGTTCCCTGTTCTTTATAATATCGCTTATCGACCGGATAACCGATCCTTTGGAAGAGAATATTTCATTCCCATTTTTCCCTGTCAGATATTCTGTCAATAAATCCTGAAAGATCGTATTAAGAGTACTATCGAAAGCCAACTCACCGATATATGAACATATATATTTCAATATATCTGATATTTCAACATTATAATGAGCTGCGACACGGCTTAATACATCCCTGACAAAATATTTCCGGTTAAATAACACTCCTCTGTTTTCGAGTAATACAGGGAAAATTATCTGCCATTTCAACAAGCGGAATTCACTCCCGGCTCTGCCTTGCAATGCCCCATGCTCATGTTGTCTGTCCAAAGATTGCGCATATGATATAACAAATCTGCTGTTACCGGGTACGACTACCGGAACCAGACCAAGAATCTGATCTTCTTTCATCTGTTGTAAAAACCGCCGGCAACTCTCCGGATTGACTAATGTTACCAACAATATATTCAGGGTATCTTCACTTAAAACATTCTCCCCGTTATTGTATAACTCCGATGATACCAATCGGTATAACCTGACTGTATCCGCTAGCAATTTTTCCAGATTCTTTTCCGAAAGCTCTTTCCTCAACTGATCCAGAATCAGGAATAATCCGGATGGCATCGATTGTTTTGTCTCCGATGTATCCAGCCCGGATACGATAACCGTAAGAAGATAGTCGTATGACAGGATAAAGCGGGCAGCTAACTGCACGATAGTAGATATTATAAAACTTTTCTTATTGAAATAAGAACTGCGGTTTGTCAGCAGATAAGCATAAACGACCAGCCATACGGCATTTCTATGACCCGATTCATGCAGAACGGGATTTTCCAATACACGGTATTTAACTTTAAGCAGGTTTATATAAGAACATATAAATACACTCTCACCGGGAGCTAATAACCTTACGCCTTGTTCCAGTCCCGGATCATTCAACTGATAGACCAAACGTTCCTGCAGACTCGTATAATGTCCATAGGTCTGCAAAAAGGCTTTCAATCGCTTACCCTCATTTTGCAAAACAGTAAGGAACAAATGATTTATATCTCTGTATTTATTTTCTATATTCCATGCTAATGAACCATGAAGAAGAAACTTGCATAATATATCGAAAAGATAGTCTTTTTCCGCCTGAGATGACACTTCCGTCTGGCGGGGATCACACAGCATCTGAATCAAAGCTTCTTCCATCCTTTCTTCCAGAATACGTGGAAAATATTCTTCGAACTTATCCTCCTCTATACTCCCCAAATCTATGTTGAGTTTATTTATATGAACTACAGTATCTTTTACATCATATTTTACTAACAGCCTATCGGCAATTTTCTCAAAATTAACAGCAAAAAATGTATCCCATCCGGCATATAGAGAACGGGCGAATGCTTCATTCTCCATTCGGAAATCAAATGCTATTGTGCCAATGGTGTTCATGTTTTTACTTTTTACTAAGAATACTCTTTATAGCCCCCGAGAACTGCAATATCTCCGGTTGGTTTCTATCGGCCATTGATTTTCTCCATCGATAATATACTTTCTCGAACTTATACATTTTACCGACTGCAAACCATACGAACTCAGCCTCTATATGTGCCGGAAGACGGGTCTTCAACAGCTCTTCATATCTCGTTTTTTTATAAATACCCTTTGTCCAGCGGGGAATAACGATAGTCAACTTATTATAATCGGAAGCGCCCGCCATACCATCATTTAACAGGATGTGTTCTATCAGATAGAAAGTCTGGCTTTTTACATTCAAATGTCTTATAAACTGACAAAAAAGATTCGCTGTTTTCTCCAGTGCTTCTTTTTCATAAAAACGACTGATAATAAACCAATCATTCTTTTTGGGTACCTTAAAAACCAACAGATAGCCTTTTTCATGCTGATGTATCAGTTTATAATTGTCTATATTAGCACCATATACCAGAAATGCTTCATAAAGCAGATTATGCCATAAGATACTTATCCGCATAGATAATTCTTTATAGTCTTCTTCTTTGTACTGTATATCTTGCTTGTGAACCTTTTCTGGCCTATTGTCCGAAGCTCCCTCAACAATATTCACACTCAACTTGTATTTATGTTTCGTAAAGAATATCCGGTCTTCGAGTAACTGCAGGCTATACCGTGCAAAATAGTTGGACAAAGGAATTTCTTTACCCGCCTTATATCCCAGCATTGCCGCGATAGTCTGCCTGAGGCCGGAAATACTACCGGACTCATCAAATATATTGAATGACCGGAAACGGTTTCTGTTCAGCCTGGGAAAGGCGGATATAATATCAGCGCGTTTCTCATTTTGAGATGACAGGTCCGGGTTATTAAATATCTTTCGGGTATCTTCTCCATAGACCGAATCCAGAGTATCAAAAAAACGGGATTTCTGAATGTGCCAAAACAGACTGGAATGTATATTACTCATTCCCCTGCGTCTCTCATCCACAATCTTTTCTATATCCCTGATATTGACCGGCAAAGTTTTTTTACCGGGTATCCTCTTCGATAAATCGAGTAATATCCTGATATCTTTAGCCTGATTCTCCGCATCGGCCAGCAGATAATCGAATATAAGAAGGTAAGCCTTAAGTTGGTAAACCTTTGCCTGATACTCCTCCGTTACCCCTCCTGACAAACCCCTCTCACTGATGCCGTAACATTCGGGAAAATGATTCTGTATGGAATAATAGCTTTGGGATATTTTCGGACAATAAGTACCCGGCTGATTTATTTTTAATGTTTTAGGATGGTTATCCGGCTCATCAGCCTCTAAATTTCCGATATGATCTACAATTGCTATTTCACCGAGATTCTCACATAGATTCCTGTTATTATGATAAAGTGTTTCCACATCTCTTCTTACTTGTCCTTCATCGGCACCCGCAAGCAATTGGACTTCTATATGATAAAGCATATTCTCATTCAGGGAGACTTTACATACTTCAACTTCTGAAATATTCCCGGTTATCAATCGCTCATAATCTGAAATTGTTACAATACTATCTCTGAAAATATATCCGGATGATAAAAATCCTTTTCTGTGATATGCCGCTTCTTTCCGCTCTTCTATATTTAAATAACTTTCGAAAGGAAATTGAAATTTATAATGTAATTCGTATAATGCGTAATTGAATATATCGGCAATAGTTACACCGGGGTCATGGACGTTGAAATCGGTCCAGACATTCCCGCTCAGGCGCTGAACCGAATCCAATGTCCGGCTTTGCAATACCTTGTAGTAATTAGCATTCTTATCGCGTCTTTCTATGAACATAATTTATATGTTTTCCATTAAAGGATTATCCCAGAGACTGCTTACCTGATAATAAATCTGGATATCGTCCCCATAATAGAATATACTTTTCACCTGTAGCTTGCTTTTCAATTCATTCCTTACCCATCTGATATTTAACTTATTACCGAATATACCATAATGAGACCTGATTTTCCTGATTTTCGGTTTATCTCCGAAACAATGAGTGGCCATTGCCACCAGTATGGCATGTTTGCCTGTATGCTTCCTCCCGCTGGCCGCAACAACTTCCAACGCGCATACACCTACCAGTTCTTCCGTAATGTCATGCCACTTACCATCGGCAGGGACATGTCCCTGAGCAAAAGTACCCTTCCTCCCCGGAATATTGACCATCCCATTCAGGCATATATCTTTTTCCTTGCAACCGATCTCTACCCCTCCATTTGTATTGAGAATGATAAGGGGCGCAGAAGAATCTTCTCCATAACGGCATATTTTTAACTCGCCCGATTTTCCAATAGACAATTCCCACTCGGGCTTAGGATCGCCGGATTCTCTGAATACAGACATGACGACCCTCTTTTCTCCAACTAAAGGGGACAGTTCGATTCCTGTTTCCGGACTTTTGGAGAATCCATCGTCTAGAATGTTCAGGGTAGAGTCTATAAGATTTTCAAAATCCCTTTCAGTAGGTTTCTGCCCGTTACTGAAACTCTTTTTGAGCGTCTGTCTGTTTCTTCTGGCCATATATTATCCTATACTCCGATTATAAATGTTTTATTTACCGACATCTCATTTATCCCAAAGTCCGGCAATATACCCGATCCTATTATATGATTATCTGCCGGAACGAATATCACATGGGGGTATTGGGGAACAACCATGTCATTATCCTTCCCATATTCGTATAAACTATAAGATTCATTTATATTTGCTATCCTTATTATTGACAAACTGTTTATACTCTTTACAAAATCCAGGGCTCCAATACTGTCATGCATTTTTTTCATATTGATTGAGTAACCGAATACCGGCAGTTTCTTTTTTGTCTGCCACGGAGCTATCATATCGTTTAAAACCCCACTCAACCTTGTCTGGGAAATAGCTTGTGAATAATCTTCGTAAAATGAAATATCACACCTCACCATCAGCTCTTCATAGACAGGATTTATTACATCAATACCTTTTACATATGCAGAAGTATGACGCAACATATACTCCTCAATCTTAAGCATAAAATATGACGGGGTCAACGGCATATATATTCTGTTATCATATTTTTCGATTTTTGGAATCACAACCAGTGTGACCACGCCTTTCCGGTTGTGTTTACAGTCAAAATCGGGGAGACACTTAACTTTAGCAATATCAGGAAAGGACTGTAACACAATCCGCTCGTAGTCTCTTGCCGTAACGGCCTTTCCACGATGGGTAACATATTCCGATATGCGGATTTGCATATCTGTCTCATTCTCTCCATCTCTGCCACTATAAAAAGAAGATATTTGCTGAAAGGATTTTATCCCCGGCAGTTTTATATCGGGAACCAACTCATACTCCTTATTTTCATAACCATCTATGTCCGACTTGTCAGCCAGATCTGCATCTAACTCCAGTTTGACTACATTAATATGTATTGTCTTAATTTCAGATATATTTTCTTCATATCTCTTTATACCGGCTCTCAACCACAACAGGTGATTTGCATCCAGCAAAGAATCATCTACCTTATCCGGCAATCGTATCTTTATATGCCCGGAAGCAAGCATATTTTGCGTGTGGTCTGACAATACCGTATTCGGAGAGACTTTGTGCCAGTTATATCCATTACCCCAATACCACACAATCCGGGGGATATTCTCCGTCGTACATTCTTTGCTGTCAGGCAAAAATTCAAAAAAGATTGTGAGTATCTCTCCTCCCTTTACATTCCTGAAGGATAACAATATATTCGCATCGGTGTCCAGTTTATAAACAAAGGGTACAGAACGGCTCTCTCCATCAGGCAATGCAGATATATACCCTAAAGGATAAAGCTGAAAAACATCCGTCTCATTGGTAGCCTTATGCTTTCTGAGATCGATCACATCCCGGGAATGATAATCCATCGTTATTTTCTCGATCAGTGGATTTACAGGTGGATTTACCGCTTCTTGCTTCTTCTTGCGAAAAGTATTTTTTATCATCTGTTCAGTGAACAAGTGCCTGTATTGCTTTTCACCAAAGCCAAACGATGGTTCATCCATTACAAAACGGATAAAACCCGACCTTGATTTTATGTCATAGTCATATTCCTCTTCTTCAGAGAAAGATACAGGCATTCGTTGAATGTCAATATCCGACAATATATTTTCCTGCGATAACTTAACATCAGGTAAAGGATTCCCAACTAAATCTTTCTTTACGCTCGAAAAAAGATAAAATGGCTTTGTCTCCGGAGTTCCAGACCATTTATAGTCGGCAAGATAATCGGCCTTCAACCTGAAAGAGCAGTTGTCGATTTTATCATTATAAGCTCTGTAATAGCCATATAACCCTTTCTCATCGTCCGGTAGCTGTTGCCAGTTTATATGTAAATTCACCGTCTGTACATCTTTCCTGCTCATCTCATAATTCCCCAATACAAACCATGCTCCCCGCTCCGTATTCACCCCAAACGGCATAAAAGGCTTCGAGTTATCTACACGCCCCAGTTCATTATAAATCAAAACGTTGCTTATGCCCTCTGCCGAAGTCTCTATTATAATCTTATCCAATAAAAAATTCTCCAGCCACGAGTAAGGATAAAGCCATGCGTCGAAATTGGGATATATCCTCAAAGCAGGATATTTTGATTGAAAATGATGAATTTCCTCCTCACATTCTTTTGTCGCAGGGAAATCTTCTGACAGGATAAATTTCAGGATCAGGTTACTGTCATCTTTCTTCACCGTATAATCTGCTATCTCCAGCCACCCGGCAGCGGTACTGACAGTCACATAAAATAAATTATTGAATAATTCAAATATTATTTTCTCTTTTGTCCAACCTTCGATATTTAGTCTCAGACTCTTAAGGATATCCTCCAGTTGTTTTATCCATCTTTCATCTTCGGGGCTAAATGTTACGGTCACGCATCTTTTACCCTCCCTGAGCAATAAGGAAGGGCCTGAAATTATTAAACCTAATGCTTTGGAATATATGGGATTTCTGTCATCCCCGAACATCATTTTCCGTGGCGACTTATCATTCAGCAAGTCTCTAATCTTTACTGAAGTTATGAAATTCAGGTGTGCTGCGGGTAAGATGTTCTTATTTCTTTCAAAGTACAACGAACAGGCATTGACAAGTTCGATATTTTGTACTTCCAGATCTTCTGTCAGGCGATAGGTGAACAATGCCTTATCATTACTCTTAAAACTAAAGACCGTTCCCTTTTTCAAAATCACGGGAATGGGACTATCCTTTAAAAAGGACAACCAGACTTTATCCGGTATGGTAGGTAAGGGCACAACGCCCAAAAATTCATTCAGATACCATTGGGCAAGATTATTCCATCTGTCATTAAACAGCCCGGTGGTTCCGTGTAGCTGTTCCAAAAAGGCATAAAGCAGGGCTTGTGACGGTTCCATATTACCATCGGCAAAGCTGTTATCTGAGCCGGCTAATAGCTTTATTTCATTCAATAATTCATCAAAATACCCGGCATGTATGTTCTGGGAATCATAGAATCTGATAAAGCGGGCTGTTTCCAGAACCTGGTTCAATAGAGATTTTTTGCTGTTATCGATAACAGCAAAAGGTTTTACCGAAGTTATCCTTCTTACCCTGTCTTCTCTGCTCAAACCGTCTTTTCTGCCCATATTGTACTATAAGTTAGTTCCTTCCCTTATGTAGAAAGGATAGACCATATTGCTCCGGCTATTTGTCTGGCTGACCAGATAATCGATACTTATCCACAATATGCCTTCACGTTCGTTTTTTATATTCACGTCCACAGATTCCAGTATTATTCTCGGTTCACCCTCCAGTATAGCCATCTCGATAGTATTGGCAATGCGGGTCTTTTCCGAAAGGTTCATCCTTGAAAATACCCATTGCCTGATATTGCATCCATATTCCGGCCTGAAAATACGTTCGCCCGGTATGGTTGACAGCAATACCTCTAAACTCTCCCTGATATCGCCGTCTCCATATGACATTGAGACGCCTTCCTTCTTATCGAAGGAAACAGGGAAAGACCATCCTATACCCAGATATGGTTTATCATCCATCGTTATCCGCCTATCATTACAGTAGGGCAACCCAGGACTATGCTACCGCCATGAGCGGTAGTATCACCCATACGGGCAGCGGGTTTTCCGCATATCATTACCGTTGCAGAGCCTTTTATTATAGAATCGGGCGGTCCCACACAGACACAATTATCACCCATCACCGCGGCGGGAAGCTTCACGATCAATACTGTCGGCGCACCGGGTCCGATAACAGGCCCTCCCACATGAGGAATAGGTACGGGCAAAGCCGGAGTTTGCATCGGACATGTGTGCATATCCGTTATTCTTGCTGCTGGAGGCATATCTTTTTCATTTTTATAGTTAATTAATCATTACCATAGCACCTTTTACCACAGTCTGCCCCGAAGCTGACAACTCAGCCTTAGCATTCCCTTTAGCTGTAAATTCCGTCTGAGCCTTCGCTTCTATTTTGAGTCCTTCGATTGTGGCATTTGATTTTGCTTTCAGGCTCAAATTGGCGCCTGCTTCTATATTAATATTCGTTTTGGCTTTCAGTTGTATTTCCTTCGCTGAGTCAATCAGGATTCCATCCGGCGTCAGTTCTATCTTATTCTTATTCTGGTCCGTCAGTTTTATCGCTTTGGCATCGTCATTGATTTCAATAATATTCTTTCCGGGTGTTTCTATCGTGATTATTTTCTTTTCCTCTTCGAATGAGATTTTCAGCTTCGACCGGGTAACGATTGCCTTCAGTTTATTATCGGCCTCTATTTTATACGGAGGAGCCTGTTTACTACTGTAAAGGCTACCTAACACAACAGGAAAACGCGGATCGTTATTAAGGAATCCCAGTATTACCTCATCGCCTTTCTCTGGTATAAAGAATGTCCCATACTGATTACTCGCCCAAACATTTGATAAACGTGCCCAGATAGTATTCTTTTCTCCATTCAATAATGGAAATTCCACCTGAATTTTATTTTCAGAGTCTGGGTCTCCATCCAGCTTCGTTACTTTACCTATATGCAAGCCGTTAATACCCGGCATCAATCCTGAAACCAGAGGCGATACGACATTATTCTCGTCTGTAATATTCACAGGAGAAATCCCGATGCCTGCGGTAGTAAACCAATTTCCGTTTTTTATTTCATGTTCGACAGAACCTACATAGACACTACCATTAAAACGATTTCCCAATCCGTCGATATCTATGATACATCCGGGGATAGCTTTTGCACTTCCCTGAAATTTAAAGTCTCCCTGTATACGAGCCAGTCCTGTTTTGAGCAGAAGCGCATCTGCCCACGATTGCAGTTCGCTTTCATCCGTGCAGCTTTCAGTCTGTAAGTTCCGGTCTCCCATTCCTACCGCTTCTGCAAGTTCTGCCGGCATACTATTTCCCTGCCCGTTCAGAGAAGGGTTTGTTCCGCTCACCTTTACCAGCTTCTGTGTGGTGCTGTCCCATGCCAGAGCTACCGCGCCGGACATCTGGGATGCTGTCTGTAAACGGCCGTTAAACTCTATAAGATCTGTGCCGTAAGTAACTTTCAACACGGCTGCCGCCTTTACATCCGGCTTTTTCACCGAAATATCTTTACCTTCCGTTATCACTACAAGGCCATTAGCATCTGCACGGGACAAGATAAAATCCCAATCGGAACAATAATACTGTATTATCCCGTTATGCTTTGCAGTCGTAGAATCTACACTTGCAGACAAAGCGGAATATTCTGCCAACATATTGGATATGACCTGATTATCTTTCGACTTCTCAAACAATCTGTTTTTCCGTCCAAGAGTAGCCGGAAAAGCAAAATCACGGCATTCTATTTCCAATGTGGCACATTCACCTCCAGGTATCACGATATTATGTGAGGTCACTATTCCCTCGAATATAACCTCTTCGGTACTCTGGTAGCCCGTTTCGATGCGAATAACGTTTCCCGGAGCAAATGTGTTGTCCTCGCTTTCGTCCATAGTTCCGGCTGCCAGATTTCCGGCTTCAAAAACTAATGTTGCTTTGCCTATCCTGTTCACTTCTTTCCGTACCCATATGGATATGAGCCCGAAACTGTCTTTGATCTTATTACCTTCACTGTATATGGTGAACGATATTAATCCCTGACTATCCTTTATCGGTGATTCTGCCATTTCTGCCAAGTGGTGGGAATATCAACGATACCCCGGGTTCTACATTTCTGAAACTACTTAATCCGTTACATTTTGCCACATCGCTGCAAAAGGAAGGGTCATTATAAATTTTATTGCACCATCCGGCAATACTTTCTCCGGCCTTGAGTGTTATCACTCTGGTCAGATCCGGCGATTTCTTATTCTCTTTTTTATTTGAAATCTTCTTATTCAAATGGCTCGAAAAAGAAAGCGATATAGTTACCCTCAAGGGCATTCCTTCGGGAGAAAAAAGAGTATAATCGTAACTTAATGAAGTAACACGCCCTTCAAAACAGAATGCACCCCATATTAATATCACATATCTGGGTTCATGGCTTTCGGAATCGATAGTATATAATACCGTCTCCAGCTGATTGACCATAGCGGGTATTGTTTTCCGTGAGCCTGATGCTGTTTGCCCTGCAGTCTGTCCGGGATTGAACAAGGCACCGGTATCATCAAGTACAATTTTAAACGAAAGTTTATCTTCCTTATGTCCTTTATACTTAATCTCACTGCTACCCGAACCTATGACACTATCCTCTTCATAAGCGATTTCTTTCGACCATGAAATAGAGGCCGGATTAATCTGAGCAGTAAATTCTTTATAACTACCTTTATAATCAGACTTTTCATAGCCTGTCATAACCATTTTTTCGAGTTCGGCCATTAGCGTTCACTGTTACGTTTTATCTCCCGTTTAACGATATCTTTTACGTCTCTCAATATTTCCCGTTTCAGCTGGTAAATATCCTTCGGACTCACGCCTTTATCCGTATTCGGACTACGTTCGATAGTCGTTCTCACATTTATTTCTTTTATTACAATAGCCATAGTATCTATTTATCAAGCCGCTTAAGAGTGGAATATACAAATTCCAGCGATTCAATCAAAACTGAATTTTTTTCCGCATCGAGGGTATCGACTTCCCATTTTACCGGGATTGCATTTGCACATTCCCATTTGTAAACAGGGATAGCCTTATCTTTTATCTCAATCACCCTGCCATCTTTCTTAACCTCCTCTCTCTCAACCGACAACAAACTGATATGAATAGTTCTGGTCAATGGAAGAGTCCGGCCTGTAATATCAAAAAAGGAACCTTCGTTCATAATTTTACCTATCCATTCTATCGCCGTATTGTTTGAAACCGGCATAAGAGCCCTTTTCAAAACAAGGTTTCCGTGCTTGATCTGTTTTGGAAGGCGGTGCTCATATTCATTTACCCCGCCTTCCTGTATGGTTTCCAGTTCCATTTCCGTTGATAATCCTGATACTTCCTTAAATGCGATTTCATCGTCGCCGATTGTAACCTGAAAATAAAAAGATGTCGGAATGGTCCAATTTACATCAATTGCATTAGCCATTTGCTATTTCAAGCCCTTCATGAGCGATTTCCAAAGTTTCCACTGCTACTTCATTACCGTCAGACTTCATATCAGTCCCGGTGATCTTAGTCGGCCATGCGTTTTTTAGAGTCCAGACCATTGTTGGATTACCTCCTTCATCCAATAGTTTTATTGTCACAGGTTGACGCTCTATCGTGTTCATCTTTATTTTATTGAACCAAGCCCAAAACTTATTGTCGCCCTTGAAAATCCCTTTCTTCAATGTCACATTTCCATATTTCTTGATGCCGGGCATCTTTATTGTAGAAAACTCCGGGCTATTCCCGTGACGGTATTCTATGATCTGTGCTTCCACATCCAGCCCCGAAACTTCCTGAAATGAGGCTTCCGGTAAATCGGCCACTTCCACTGCAAAGTAAAACTTGGGTAAAGGCCATACATTATCCTGTGCTTCTCCTGCCATAATATTCTGATTTTAATTATTATTACTTATTAACTTTTTTGCATTTGCTGCTGGAATGTAATTTCTATGAATTCCGCAGGGCGGGTAATAGCCACAAGGACGGTAATCCGCATAATGCCTTCCAATATGTCTTCTGGCGTCATTGTATCACCCAGACCGACATGTACGCTATACGCGTCATCGGGCACAGCTCCGGCCAATCCTCCACGCTTCCATATTCCATTCAGGAAATTGGATATCATACTTTTCACATTAATCCATGTGTTTGCTTCATTAGGGTCGAATACATACGCACGCGCCGCATTTTTAACGGACTCCTGTAGCATTATCATTGTACGGCGGACATTGATATACCTCCAGTCGAGGGAATTCCCATCCAGTGTCCTCGCACCCCAGACTTTAATACCTTCTCCGATGAAAGTACGAATAGCGTTTACGGACTTCCCGCTCAGAGGCACATTTAAATCTTCCTGCTCCTCGTGTGAGATATTGACAGTAGGGCTTATCGCGGTGGCTACACTTACATTCGCAGGAGCCTTCCATACGCCCTTAGTGTTATCGACCATCGTATAAACTCCGGCCATGGCAGCTGATACAGGAAGCAGATTCAATGAAATCCGCATTTCTTTCATAATTTCCCTGTATAGAAAACTCAGTTGCGACAATATTTTGTGTAAAGTACTGCGTTCCACATCGGTCAAACCTTCCTTCAGTCCATCTATATAATCTTTTACCTGCTTTTTCTTCTCTTCGTCAAGAGCCGAAGCTTCCAGTTCTTCCGTCAACAAGGCTTGTAAGTTCTCTATATCCAGATTTTCATAGTTCAACTCATTTTCCTGCACTATGGAAGTGTTCAGCCACGGATAATAAGCAGCGCCGAAATCAAGGAATTCACGTCCTATATTCTCCCTGAATTTTGCAACTACATCTCCGTCAGGGTCTTTCCTGTCCTTATATCCGTCATGTACATCCAGTACGGCAAAGCGGTTTCTCATCTCATATCCGCAATGTTTCAGTATTGCTGTCTGGAGCGCGTAGCAATCCTCTGCTTTCAAAACAATGGCTTCCGGTATAATCACCATCGTAGGCTCCTGTTCTTTAATCAACGGAGCTATACCCTGCTCCATTTTGTCTTCCTCTATACCGGAAGAATAATCACCAACCGAAACTATATAACAAGGGCCTCCACCATTTGCATAGAATAGCAGCATACTATAATAAAGTATATAGCTATCGGTTCTTTGCAGCAAGTAACTCTTTCCGTTAAAATTAATGGCTGAAGAACCGGCACCCTCAGCTAATTCAAACCTGGGTTTCGGAGCCTCTCCGAAGTAAGACCTGAACTCTGCCATGGATGTGATTCTCCAAGGCTTATTCAACAAAGATTTGTTACCATTGGCTGCTTTTTCCGTATAACCGATAAAAGCAGGTACAGCAGTTGCCACTTCCACTACAGAATTGGGGAATGCGTTTTTTTCAACGATATACACCCCTGGTGTTTTCATTGCACTCATAGGTTGAAATTTATTGGTTTATATATAAAAATATGTCGTCACGGTATCTTCCGGCTGCGTCATGGAGACTTCATCAGGACGAGGAAGCGGAATATTTCCACTTAACAGACGTTCACCGTTGCTCCTGATTTCATAGAGCCGGACAACATGTTCCTGTGTCTCCTTTATCTTATTTTTCTCAACGGTGGATACTCTGAAAGCCTTTCCCACACTGGGAAAACCGATCTCTTCCATATCTCCGAATGTTATCCGGTTACGTTTTTCTTCTATTCTAAGAATCACATTGTCATCGGCATATCGGGGAATAATTACAAACTCCCAATATTTGAATTTGGTTCTTAATCCTATATCTATTTCCTCTTTTACATTGTCAAACGGAATCAATACATTCATCCATTTCCCCACAGCGAGACTTTTCTCCAATATATAATCATCATTATCTTTTTTCTGTGGCAATTCGGTAATATAGTAAAATATATTGTCCTGAGGAATCATTTCAAAAGATAATATGCCGGCAGTTTCTAAGGCAAAATCCTTAGATTGTGTCAGCAGCACCCATTTGTTGTTCCCCGTCATCTTACAAATTATTCCATTTCGTTTGAAGAAGCTTATGGTTTCCCGCGATGGAGTCAATGCGACAGGACAATTCCCATTGTCATAATATTCATGAACCACACGGATCGAGAACCATATATCATATTTTTCAATACTATTCATGTGTTAACTTCTTTTTGACTTACAACGCGTTGTAATTGTTTTATTTCTTCCGAATCGATATCCAATACTCTCACCTTACATAATACAGAAGGGAAATAATTACTGCCATTGATACTCCACAAATTGGATAATTCGTTAAAAGACAAATTAACAGGCTCCATATTAAAAGTAATATTCGATTGTGGTATAGTGAATTTACTGTTAGTCTGTAAAAAAGCAAATAAGGCTGACAATAACTGCAATGATTCCTCATATTGTTTTTCTGAAAATACCGCTGCAAACATTATATAAAGATTCAACATCCACGATGGAGCCCCTTTCTGAGCATATGAGCCGGAAATAGAAGTTTTATTAAACTGGATTCCTCCCGCAGTCTCCCTTTCCACATTTACTAATGAAAGATGGATTTTATTATCCGGAGATGATCGGGATAAATTGAACAATGGCTGCAGACAAACGATATCCTCATCTACGTTGAAAGTTCTCCTTAGATAATCCGATGAAAAAAAAGATAAAGCTGATAATGTTCTGGCTATCATAAACCGGCATGATTTTTATTTTACACCCTGATATAATAGAAATATGCGTTTCTCTGATCAAAAGTCAAATATAGACAGGTATAACGAAATTTTATTTCGTCATCTGATAAATTCTAACAGTTAAACATTCTTATTTTAGCGACAATCTCTTTAAGCGACTCATAGTCATCATCCAGAATATAATTTCGCATCAATACCAATAAATTTTGCATAAGAGAAACCTCTTTATTAGAAAAGCGATGCGGGAATAGTCGAAATTCGCCCTCTTCATAATAATATGCCTTCCTGCGGCGGCAATATTCTATTGGGGCAAAATATCCAAGAAATGGATCATCCCTCATCGCCTCAATATCCATTTGAATAGTACGTTGAGTAATATTACACTTTAATTTTCGCCGGCAAATCTCGACAATATACGCAGTTTTAACATACTCATGTTTATGAAGCAGGCTATCAATCATACAATAACGGGCCAAAGCAAATTTGTTCTGAGGCATATCTCTATCATTTTAAAGTTAATCCGATTCCCTTAATTCTAATAAAAGAATATGCGCTATAAAAATAGCGATATATAAATGATAACACTTTTTAAGATATTATATCCGAATGAATCCAGATAAAAAATTTAAGAATAGCTTATAAGGCTGGTAATATTTTATTGATCCCCACTGAATCTCTTTCAAATTCCGGCCGGTCATTACCCTATGATTCAAGCTTATACCTTTACATTTTGCATGGGAATAATTTACAATGTCTTACTTCAATCACGGCGTAATCTTTGAGGTTTACTGACAGAAAATATGAGGAAATAAAATTGTTATTCAATAAGGAATACGACTAACGCCTCCGGCCTGAAACATCTATGCATCCTCTTGAGATATATAAACACTCCTTATCTCTGAGGCAGAGGTATATGTATTCTCCAGGTATATACACAATAAAAAAGATAAAAGCGGATGTGTATTTTTAACTGATAGCTCTTTGAATTGAAAATCGGCGGAGCCAAAGATTAATTAGTAAATTCGTGTATTAGCAGATTAGCAAATGGGCGAAAAGGTGTAACTTTTTCGAACGTTACGAGTTGTTGACTGTTAACTGAAGGTGTTACCTTTTGAAGAAAAGTTACAAGCAGAGAGATACAATGTATCCTGCGACAAAAGTTTCATTATTTTTTCTTCGTTTTTGTAACTGCATAGTACCAATCCAGATATGTATATTCTTGATTGAGCCGTGTAAATTCCTCCTGCATAATGTAAGTTGTCAGCCCAGAATGTTTATTAATTGTAAAACCATTATATCCCGGCATGAACGCCTTAGTCGCAAGTTTATGAGCTACCACATTGTTTATCAGGATATGTAAGCCCTCTCTCTTGTCTTCCGGCATCAACCGGCTGAAATAATCTTCGAAATCGAAAAATAAGTGATAAGAATATCTGTCGAAATGCTGAATATCCGATACGGGAACTTCCTTGCTAAAATCACAATTCTGCCTGATATACCCGGCTAGGGCATCTAAAGAGTCGGTTTTTATCAGTGAGAAAGAAGCAGAATTCATATCTCCTGTTTGCTGGTTAAAATAATTAAAGGCAGCATCTATAAACTGTTCATTATCGCTATGTACTAATTTACTTACTTCATGAGGGAAGATATATGTAAATCCCGGGGAAAGTATCTCTGCCGATGATGCAACAATATAGTTCGCTTTATCTTTGAGCTGATATGCCACTTCTATACCCGCCATGAAACAGGCCTCGAAGATTATCGTATGAAATGCCTTATCAGGAATAGCTTCTGCAAAATCCGGAAGTTCCATCTCATCATCTCCATCAGCCAGTATGGTCTTTACCTTGCCTGCGGATTTGGGAGATGATAAAGTTCCGGCCGGAAGCCAGCCGGAAGCGTGAGAAAAGACTAACAGATTGAAAGATGCCTGAGGATACAATGCTTTCGTATCGGTAATTACACGGCGAAAAACATTCTTGCCCGCTGAATTTTCTTCTTCATATTGCCGGAGTGTGCCGAACGAGCCTTTCCCGTCAATCTCCAGCAAACGGGGAGGCTTATCCCGGGAATCCAGATAAACAAGAATCTTTGATTTCGGGTCTGATTGCCATCCGCGGGATAGAGCATCTAATTTGAGGCTGGCTTCATCCGACAGGTTGTTATCTCCTCCCAGATATACGAGCAGTACATGGCCGATTTCTGTATATTTGCTATCTTCAGATGTACATGAATATCCTGACCAGAAGATAAATAATAAGGCATACAGAAGTATTGTCTTCCTTTTCTTTACCATACTCTTATCACTTTATCAGCATTATAAAATCTATCTCTCCTTATTTTATTCTACAACACACCGGACAGAGAAACCAAGTCCCCGAACTATGCTTTGTCCCGGATTTACAGCATTATTGTTGCCAAAAGATATGAAATAACCACTTGCATCTATAGAAGAGGAAGACCAATAACATGCGTTTGATCCGGTATTGATTAAAATACCGGTACCTAAATTGCGATAACCGGCGGCAGGGAAGAATGGCGCCCCTATGTCTGCCTTATTATATCCCATACTAAACGAGAAACTGCCATTCGTCTGGGTAGATGTCACATTTCCGAAAGTTCCTGCCATTGTATATGCACCTGATGCAGGATAAAACTCCGAGGAAGTTGGCATACGCCATTTTTTTCCTGCCGGAGCCCAACCTTTATCTGTGAGGTACTTGCAAATATCACCAACTCCGGTCGGTCCATCAGTCATTTCGTAAAGATGGGCGCGGTCCTCTCTTGATTTTCCGGCAGGAGGATTACTACCTGCAAGAGTGACAGTTAAATAAGGAATAACACCCCAGGTAGCCATAGTTGTTGTACCGCCTAACGGTGGATAGATGACTGTCGAAGTTAAGAAATCACCTACAGGCGAGATACCATAGAGGCTTCCCCCCAGGAAGTACACTCCCTGATAATTCTTATGAGTAGTAACACCCGTATCGTCGAAAGTAAGGTGGCCTGCGGCAGTATCGTAATAGATGTTACTTCCCGCCCAACCTTTGTGAGCAGCAGGATAGTATTCATTACTCAAATTGAGGACAAGGGTTACATCGTCAAATTTCTTAGGAGAATCGGGGCTCTCAAAAACGACGGTCAATTGACCGGCCAGACTGACAATATTACTTGCAACCCGGAAAGTAACCGGAGTACCGGGGTTGGTATTGCTGCTGCCTGTAGCTCCTACCACCAGATTATCCGATACCTGCAAATTAAGGAGAGAGCCTGTGCCCGAAGTCAGCTGCTGTGAAATGGATTTGATCCGCCAATTGGCATTGCTTCTGACATTGAAAGTATAGGCGCTGCCATTTGTCCAATAAGAACTGCTTACATTACTGAATACCAGATTATAAGTAGACTGCCGCAGGAATATACTTTTTGACAGGTAAGTTTCTCCGTTGAATAATGTAAAATCAACTTTTGATATTTTCTCCAGGA
Organism: Dysgonomonas termitidis; assembly: GCF_042654545.1. GTDB lineage: Bacteria > Bacteroidota > Bacteroidia > Bacteroidales > Dysgonomonadaceae > Dysgonomonas > Dysgonomonas termitidis. Next base: position 110,207 of record NZ_JBHSGN010000063.1, on the reverse strand, counting down.
ATGGATTGCTGGTAAGATCCGAACTGACAATAGCCGTTGGGCGGATCGTAAATAACTTTTCGCCCGACGGATCGCTTATATTCAGTAATGCGCCCGAACCCGGCTGATCGGATGCACCATCGAATGAAAAGGCGGCGCTACCTACAGCACTATTAACCGATGTGACTGTAAAAGAGGCCGGAGACCATTTTATCCTGAACTGCTGCGACACCGGCTGTGTATTTATCGGTGCGGCAAACACTAATTCGGTGATATTATTAGTTCCTGCTGCATTTTTTATATTCAGGGCAATATCTGTATTGATACCCTGTGTGACTTTCACTACATAAGCAAGGCGTCCGGCCTTCAGATGGATGAAGCCTATACGGGCAGAGCCGCTTATATTTTCTGTGAGCTTCAATTTCACATTTGTTGTGGAACCCGATGCTCCCGACACAACAGGAGTGCCTGACAGGGATACCAGACTCAGCCAGCTTATACTGCTCCCTCCGGTATCGACAATCTTATCCACCAGCCATCCCGAAGGATAATCGGTTGTAATCGAAAGTGCATTATTATCATTCGAGGCAGTAAGCTCGTTACGAGGCAACGTAAACTCTCCCTGAGATACTCCGAGCATATACTGGCCATCGAAAACGATATCTGAAATTTGCCCGTCGTTCCACTCTATAATCTCGGCTTTAATATTTACAGGGCGGGAATTAAAAGCATCGGCAGGAGTAGCCAATCCCGGGCCGCTGACTTCAGAAATATTGACCTTATAATGATGGTTCCGGAGTAAAGACAGGTAGGTTGTGGTAGAAGAAGTCTGGGCAAAATCGACACGGTAGTATGTAGGCTGGGAATCACCTGTATATATTCCCCCTATAACAAGGCAGGTGGCGTTTCCCAGCGACGACGGATTTGCTTTTACAGCCTCGAAGGTATATATTTCACCGATAGAGGATACATCGGTAGTAGTAATGGAAGTTCCATCATATAATAATGGCCCCAATGTAAGTGCCGACGTAGAGGGAACACTTGGATTAGTAACAATATTTTGCGACTGGTTCCAGTTTGCGGCATCAGGAGCAATACGTCCCTGGTTATTGTAATTATACAGGCGTATACTTTTCAACTTGAGATTATCAGTTGCAGCAGTGCCTGTAAGGGTAACATCAATCTTGGAAACCATGCGTATAAGATTGACAGGATTATTGGCCGGTGTGCTCTGGTTTATAGTGATGGAAGCAATTTCTCCCCACATAGGCATCGGGATATATCCTCCCGATGCAGAATTTGCATTCCATTTCCCGGCGTTGGTGATTATCAGTTTATCAAGGACTGATGCTTTCGTATCGCCAACACTGAAACTGCCGGAAGTGTTTGATAACGGCTGACGCGAATTGGCAAGCACCACTATGTTGTAAGTTCCTTCGGGTACTTTTACAGTAAAAGTTTTAATTTTGCTGTCGATAGGATCTGTATTGATCACATTACTGAATATCGGCTGGTAAACATATTTACCATTAGTATCGAACAATAGTATTTCAATGCTTTTAACCTCGTTTTCGTCATTTGTATTCAAGGCATAAGTGCTTGGTGTGGACGAACCGGGAACTTTTACTGAAAAAGTCACCATCGCTGCATCTGTATCAGAAGCTTGTATGTCATCATTATCCTGACAGGAACCGGAAAGAAAGCCGGATAGGATAGACAGACTGACGATCAAGCTGTATCTGATATATAGTTCTATTGTTTTCATACTGTATCTCGTTTTACTTTATGTATTATATTTGATTCAGGCCGGAGCAGACAGTAACATCCACCTGCCTGATTTATTCTTTATAATTCGGGATCTACCGGAGTTTGTCCCCATTCGGGAACGCTTATTATAATAGAGGCTTCTTTATATTCTACCAGTATGGGTATCACCGCCTCCGGGGTGTTATCTACTGTTATATTATTTTCTAACATAAAATTTTTCAGATTTATATTAGTCAGTATGCTGCCATCCGAGCCTTTCCTTATGATAACCTCTATGGCATTATTATCTGTGAAGCGGGGAGTAAGAAAGGTTATTGCTGTAAATTCTTCCCCTGAAATGTTTTGAAACGCGGATGTATCCAGATAGCTGATCGGATTGCCGGCGGTCTCCATTGCAAAATTATAACCGCCGGGGACACCGGTCATTTCAATTATCGGCGGTAAAAGTTCTCCTTGTGCATTTTTATCTACGAGTCCTTTTGTATATACCTGTACTGTAATGTGAGCGCTACGGAAATTGAGGATGCGTTCTATGACATTTTCAGCTTTAGTTGCCGTCTTCAGGCTTGGGGACAATGTGAAATTGTCGGACGCAAAATATAAAGAATCCCCGTTTGTAGTAGCTATGCCGCTTCTGGCAGCAGTATTGTATAAGAGCGCATCGCTCAGGCGATTGCTTCTTTTTAATGGTGTTATATGGTTTTTATCTGATACATTACCCCAGCAAACAATCTGATAGCTGCCCGGATCGAGGTTTAAGGTGATACCTGTAAAAGAGGTTAATGCCGCGAGGTCTGCACTCTGTACTGTAACGAATAGCCCGTCGTCAGTGAAAACAAATACATCCACCTTTTGTATCTTTTTGATAAAAAGTTCATTCGGGTCGTTGCCCTGGTAACGGAACTTCAATATAAAATTGTCTTCAGGTTCAACCGGACATCCAGCGTTTGCGCTGTCATCGATGCATCCGTTCCACATCAAGACGGCAAACAATACAAAAATCAGATGAAATAGTTTCATAAATAACCCTTTTATATTTTATAAGCAGTATACTCAAACAAGGCAAATTATCTCAGAGTTTATCAGATAAGTCTTATGGGGAAAATACTTTCCGCATTTCCCCATAAGATTTTATTTGGTTATAATTCAGGTGTGACGTCAACAATTGTCCATGTAGCCAAAGTGACGGTTACAGTCACGTCTATTGCGTTCATATTCGGAGCCGGAGTCAGATCTGTTTCTTTGAACGAAAATGCTCCCGCGCCGATATTATAAACCTTTCCTGCTTCAATCGCAGTCAGGCTTACGCCCGAATCCTTCAACCCTTTAATTGTAATAAACTGAGGGGAAGCGTATGTAGACCCGTCATTGGTTGTAATATTGCTCAACCGGATAATAATGCGGGGAACGGCAAAAGCGCCGACAGTCGTATTGGCAAACAGGTTATATGCCCATACATCTCCTGAGGTAGCCGGTGCGGCAACTTGCGATGATGCAGTTATTCCTGAAGTGTAATAGTCATAAGCAATAGTCTTAAGAGCTGTAGGGTATGCAACTGAATTATCCGTGAAAGTAGCAGGGACAGATCCGTTGCTCTTCAGATCACCTGAATCTACCGATCCATCGGCTGTCGCTTCTGAGTAATAATTGTCAATGAAAATGCCATCGACCCGGAAACCGGTTATTTCACCCGTTGAAGTCATATCGGTCAGTTCAATACGTGCTACAGTCGGCTTCAGGGTGATAGCACAATTGTAACTGTTTCCTGACGTCGGAGTAGGTATTGCACTTCCGTACAGGTTTACCTCTGCGATATCCGATTGTGATGTTATCTGCAAAGCTGTTGCTTTTACTGTTGATATGTTTCCTGATGTGGGAAGACCAGAGGTATTTCCTACTACATGCACGGCGGCTACCTGGCCTGGCAGATTACTAATGATTTTCCCGGCCTGGATATCTGTCAGGCTGATATTCGTGCCGCTTGTCAGTGAGGAAGAAAGTGTATAATGCTTTAGGATAGCGCCTGCTGCGTTTACAAAGTAGAGGTCGCCGGAACTAAATCCAACAGTCGAACTACTGCCGACCGGGGATTCTTCGGAATAAGTTATCGGGGCTTCTTTGTTAATCTTTAGAAACACACTTTTGGTTTCCGTAGAGTCTTCTCCTTCTATCTCTTCTTTACTGGAACAATTACTGAATCCCAGTAACAAGACCATAGCCGATAGGATTAAATAAACGAATTTTGTCTTCATACTTTTTAATTTTAAAATTGATTCAATGTGATTGATAAAATAATTTTTTATATATCATTCATTTAATTAGATTCACCTGTTTCTGAGGTTGTTTAGCAGTGTATTCTGGAGTTAGTCCTTTACCGAATAACAAATTTTATATTCTGCATGTCTTAATTCCGGAAGTATCTTATGACGTATGCTGAGATAGGGTAGTCCCTTGTCGAGCTGTTTTAATGCTGCTTCGCGTCTGTCGTATGAGCTGGCAGATGTTATAATTTCCAGAATTTTATCTTTTTTGATTATATCACTGATGCTTAAGATAGCTGTCAATCCTTCCCAATCTTCTGCAACAGAGCTTATCACAAACAAATCTTCGGAGATGCTGAATTTATTCTTTATGTAATCTTTTAAGGCATAAGCCCTTGCCTTAGATAATAAATCATTCTTCTCATATACGCCATCTGGTGAAGCATAACCTTCAATATATACATTTTGCAGTGTTACATTTTTGTTATTTAACATATATTGAAAAATACTATCTATTCTGGCTAGTTCTTTTGGGTTAGACAAGTATGCAGGAACGATAGCCGAGCGTCCAATGGGAAAATACAAATTGCCTTTACTATAGACGCAATGAAGCTTATCTTCTTTTGGCGGAGTAATAAGAGTCAGCTGAGGCGATACAGTCGACGGCTCATCAGAAGCAGGGATTATTGGGCTATTAATAGAGTCTGCCATATAAGTGCTTTTCCCTCTGTATCCTATAAGGTATTTGTTGACAGTCAGATATGCTGAATCTGTTTTTTGTTTGTAAGGTAAATATACATTGAAAAAGAGGGTCGTATCATTTTTTATATCGGCATTGATAAAATCTGTACTTAGTTCTTTTTTATAGTTATTTGCCCAACGCTTAAGAACCTTTAGCTTATTTTTACCCATGATAGTTATCGGCGGTAAGTCATAGAAAGAACTATCCGTGGCCAGTACCGGCGTGATATACAATGCTTCTCCGCTCAAGACCGGTTTCGTGCCTATTTTTACCCGATAGTTAGCTACCAGACTATCCTCTATTTCTTTGATCTCAGTAACATCGAACCGGATATTCTGCCCAAAGATGTTGTATGCGGGGAAGAAATGCAGAACGAGTAAAATGAGTATAATACGATATTTGATCTGATCCATAAATATTGTAAGCTAAGTTTATTTAAGTATATAAATCAGGGAAATACCTGCTTTGGTAGGGCCAAAATAGTTATGGCTGCCCTTTCCCAATTCCCGTCCACAGACTTCACATTCGTAGCGTGTATAATCCATATGGATATAACCGATGCCGAGCGAAGCCTCGATACTCCAGCGCGGAGACAATATCCACTGATAACCATAAGAGACGCCAAATCCATAAGCATCACCCTGATAACGGTAGTCTGCAAAGTCACCGAAAGGTAAGTTGCCTACATTAAAATGGCTGTACAGAAGATGACCTCCCCAAAAATGCCCGTTGAAAGGCTCGTTGATCCAATAACGAAGCTCGGGCTGAATCATGAAATGTTTGAATTTCCTGTTGTTGGAGAATGTCCACGGATTATAATTCAGCGATATATCCAGGGTCAGATATTCCGACATGCGGACTTCTGCTCCCAGATTTACAGTAGTTGTTAAATCATAGATAAGGTTACTTTTTAACCCTAAGAAAGGCATTGTTTCCTGCAAAGGCGGGTTAGTTTTTAGAGGAAACTGTCCGTAGCATCTAAAAAATAGGCTCCCAGTAAGAGCTGTAAGTAATACAACTATTCTAATCATTGGAATATTATTGAGTAATTATTCTGCGTATTCTGTGTATCGAATTTATCTGAGTACAATTAACCATACCTTGTTTTTCAGATACCGGTTATGCTTAATCTTTTTTTGATTCTGACTTTAGTATTCGTCCCAGTTATTTTTTCCGGTATTCCCGAAACTTAATGCCATTACTTTTGAATACCGGATTTATTTCTTTATTAACAGATACTAAGCATTCTTTATATACAGAAATAAACACGGGTTTAATATGTCATTTTTCTTTCTTTATTAATATCTGTTAAATCCCCTGTTATTAGAAAATAATTTCAAAAAATCGGAATGGACTTTTATCAGATATCAGGTATACTCTCAAACCTAGCTTCTTATTATTGTGATTTCCTTGTTACAAAACTAATGTTAAGGCATCAAAAAAAAATTATACAAATTCTCCTTTTTTGTTTATTTAGTTTCCCATTTTATCTTTTTCTCACCGGTCTCGAAGTTGCTTACGTATATATCCGGGGGATAAACCCAGTTTAGTTTTACAGAATTTGTGAAAATGCGATACCGACGAAAAGCCATAATCAAAGCTTATTTGCTTTATACTTTTCTGAGTCTTGGTTATTTCGTGATAGATATCATCAGCTCTTCGTAACGCAATCCAGCGTGAAGCCGAAACTCCGAATACCTTTAGGAAACGTTTTTCAAAACCCGACAAACTATAACAAGACATGGTCGCCAGTTCACGGATAGATGAGGCCTGTCTGTAATTCTTATATATAAGGTCAGAAAATTTTTTATCGCTGGATATTAAAGCTTGAAAGAAAAAAGTCCTTTCAGCCAGAGAATAACTTATAGACATCAGCTGAAAAAGCTCCCTGGTTTTTATACCAAAATAGAGCGGATCATTAAAGCCCGATTGTAGAAACCATTTTAAATAATCAACATAAGCTGTAATCAATGGAGTGAATTGTAATACAGATAATTTATTTTCTGACTTTTTATTATTTGACTTCTGTCGTTGACTGTAAAACGGATAATTGTAAAGGTTTAAAATATCCCCGGGCTTCAGGCATATAAGTGATACCCCCTCGGTAGTGCTTATACAACAACGAGATCCCATCGATATGAATACCATTCGTCCAGATCCGATATCTTCATCAATATATCCTTGAAGAGAGCAGATAAGGCTGCCGGAAGTCACAAATAAAATATTATGTTCACCTGCTATAAATTCGTGATATTGATTTTGTCCTAATATCCAAATATTAACCGATACTGTTGTCTCCTCAGTATCCATGATATAGCTTTCGGGCGAATTGTTTCGATAATTTGTCTTCATAAATATCAAATTCTCCCTGTTTTGCCTTAATCCAACTATAAAAAAGGCCGAAATATACAATTTCAACAGACAAAAAGTAAGATTGTTCATTTTATTCAAATTATCATATCCTTATTTCCAATTATCAATCCTCTGTTGAAAGTGATAATTTGAAAACAACAAACGACTAAACATTGCGATTAAACTGCTATCTATTAAATTATCAAACATTTATCGGCAAAACATCAAAATACGCCGGCATTTCTCAAAAAACTAAAACCCACGAATCCTCTCGACTCATGGGTTTTATAAATCTTTACAAAACTATACCACAACCAATATTGAAAGGCTGTGTTTTTTATATAACAGGCCTGAATAATTTATTTTATCAAAACCCGTTCAGACTTATTTATGGATTTATCTTCACTTATTACTTTCACAATATATATACCTGTGCCGATTCGTTGATTTCCGGCAAAATATTCATTGGAATTCTTGTATATAGCCTTTTCTCCAAGTAATCGGCCTGTTATATCATAAACCGTAGCTATACAATTTTGGTCAGACTGATTATCAATAACAATCTGATTACCGCTGATATAAACATTTACGAGAGAAGCCTCCTGGCCGGTTGAAGCCAAAGGAGACGGACTTACTGCAATTTTGAATCGTCCATTAGTGATACTGCTTGTTCCGGAAATAGTATATTCTGCATTATTTTCAACCGGATAACTACGTCCTGTATATACATCAAGTAAATATAACTTGCGTGCTTCTACGTCTGATGTTACAGAGAGTATTATAGTATAATTCTCACCTTTTCCTGCATTTACGCCAAACGTTGTTCCCGAAAACTCAGGAACAGTCGCTATCTGGTATTTGTACCCGGCATCATCAGAGATATATACTTGCGTCAATCCCTCTTCCTGTAATTTATACGCGTCCCATCCGTTATCAAAGCCTGCAGTGGATTCGGAGTTTTCAAATAGCCATACACGGTCGGCTGAAGTATTACTCATTGCATCCATGATTATATAAGGAAATCGCAGTATGTTGCTTTCAGTAGCGGCAGACTTCCATGGTTTTGTTGTGGATGCATTCAATTCGTTTTTTATCAATTCATTATACCTCAATGTCATATTACCGGGGGTTGTTACATCCAGCATGAATGTATGCATAGATAATATCCTGTCCGGTATTCCGGCTTGTCCTGCCAGATTAAACGGTACAGCCTGGTATTGACCTCCTGTAACCCCACTAACTGTCCCTCCATTAAGTTTTCGCCATTGGTCACGTGTTCCTGTATTGAAAAGATAGACCGTATTTTCACTCAATTGTGCACTACCTAGTTCAATCGCTGCCGAAGTAATAGGTATAGCCGCGGTAAACGAATTACCGACAAGATTCATTCCCGAATAATTAACATTGGATGTTTTAGTAAGCGAAACAGTAGCGTCCCCTACATTCAAAGTACCCGCAAAAGTATAAATATTTGTCGGCAGGGTATTGTTATTGTTTGTCATTTCGTAGCCTTTGAATGCTTTTAATCCCGTGTCCGGCATGTATGGAGCCGGTTGCCATTTATTACCATTAAAAAATTCTACCCACTGGTTTACAGTTTCGACTTTTGGTACCAGATAGGGAAAGTCCGATGACTGAACCGGAATACCGAAATATTGCCATTGCTTCTTATAAAATCCGCAGGTTGAACATTCATATGCCTTATTATAAAACTCTACCTTAGCATTTACGTTCCGGTTATTGTTAGGATTAGCAAATATGAGTGTGCCTGTAGGTTTATCTGTTGATGTCCGAACGATGATGGTCCCTTTATCCGGGTTGTTATCTTTTACCTCACCGTTAATAATAAGCTGATTTTCGGTAGTTATCAGTAGATCTACCTCGGAATCGTTGATCAAGTCTCCGATTACACGGTCTTTGTCAAGATACAAGTCTCTCACAGCCGGGCTTCCGTTGTTGTTGGCATTAGTGGCAAATTCAATATTTTCTCCGGGCTGAGGAACGTAATCAGCTGTCCAATTGCCTGTTTTGGCCCAATCGTTATCAATCGTTCCATGCCAGAAATTATTGGGGGATTTCATTATTATGATATATACAGTCGCTTTGTCACAAGAAGATTCAGGAATACCGTCATCACATACTTCATAGATAAAGCTATCAGTACCTGTAAATCCATTATTTGGGGTATAAGTAAAAGTCCCGTCAGCATTCAAGACTACCGAGCCATAGACCGGATCTTTCAGAGGAACTGTATTTACTATTTGCCCGTCTCCTTCCGGATCAAAATCATTATCCAATACATTTCCGCTAACGGTTTTGTTTTCTTGCGTGTAATATACATCGTCATTTGCATATGTAATGTTTATATTGCTCTTGGGTAATACTGTGATTGTCACTATTGCTTTGTCACAAGTCTCAGGAATTCCGTCATCACATACTTCATACTCAAAAATGTCCGTCCCAGTATAGCCCGGATCAGGCGTGTAAGTATAAGTTCCATCTGGCAGGATTGTAACCGTTCCATGCGACGGAGGATTTACGGGAGTGGTATTTAAAATAAACTGATCCCCATCCGGATCAAAGTCATTACTCAAAACATTACCCGACACCGGTTTATCCTGCTCTGTTATAGCTTCATCATTATTTGCTATGACATTGTTATTGGCCGAAGGGTTAAGGACAGGAATAACATTGATAGTAACTGTTGCTGTAGCGCAAGCTTTAAGCGGTGCAGGAACATCATCACAGACCGTGTAAGAAAAACGGTCTGTACCTGTAAAATTCTCTTTTGGTGTATAGATATATGTACCGTCAGCGTTAAGTTGTACATTTCCTCCTTCGTCAGTCGTTATCGAACCTGTTGAAGTTACGGTCTGGATATGGCCTTCCAAATCATAGTCATTGGTTAATACATTCCCGTTGACAGGGGTATTCTCAAATGTTATATTGATATCATTTACTGCATTTGTGCTGTTGGTAGGATTTACCGCAACGGTTGACGAATTATTGCCATGATTCGAGTCCGAAGACCTTACTTCCGGATACCCTTCGGCCGTATTGTTGTATATTCCGGATTTAAGCACTTTGGCCGTAATAGTCAATACCCTTTTATTTTTGCTTAAATCATCGGTATCATAAGGGATGTCGTGCACCGTCCATTTTCCTGTAAGGGGATCGTATGTTGTTTGCGTATTTCCCCATGTTTCCGGATCGTTACTTCCTATAGGGGCAGGAGTAACGGTTGATCCCATAGGAGCTGTATGACTCACATACTCATATCCGGAAGGTAACAGATCGTCCACCGTTACATCCTGAGCATACATCAGACCTTTGTTCGTTGCCGTAATTGTAAAAGTAACTTCACTACCTATGGCCGGAGTGGGATTACTAACTGTTTTGAGAATTTCCACATCCGATTTATCCCAGTTAAAAATGAAGTTCAACTCAAGGGTTTCCATCCATGAACCGGCATAAACGTTGAGCGTATTATTATTTCCGATGCCGTTATCTCCGCTTGCCCACCATATATTACCGGGGCTGTCCGCTCCCGTGGTGTTGATAGCAGGTGATTGCACATTATAATCAGCATAAGTTGTTGAATTGTCATTTCTTGGCACCGTACCCCATTGATTAGCTCCTAAAGGGTTATTGTTGGTAACCCTTGTACCCGGTACTCCGGTATAAATATTACTATGGTCCCAGAATAATTTCACCGTTGCACTCTCCATATCTATCGGCCTTATGTTTTTCATTGTTATTCCAAGACTTTGTTCCATATCGTAGACCGGAAAATGTACCGGGAAAAAGTTTGCAGATGTAAGCAATTTTATTTGAGTACCTGCCGGAACAACATTTCCGTTCCCATCTTTACCATCCCAGTATACATCATATGCTCCCGGTATATCAAAATACCTGAATATCTGGACATCTCCGGCTGAGTAATTACCGGAATTATCCAGGTCGACCAAGATATCCAAAGACCCGGGAGTATCCACTTCTACCATGAAATATGCTTCTCCTCCGGTTGCATCCGCTTTTCTTCTGAACCTCACGTCTGTACTGGCAACAGGGGCAATTGAAGTCTTCCATATTGATTCATCGGGTTCTTCTACAAATAATGGATACTGATAACGGTTGGATGTGCCTTTAACAGACTTGCGGTTTCCTTCAATGTCGGGGTCCCCATTCGGTAAAAAATTGTTTAACGGGCCGGAATCATTCGCAAAAAATACCGCATAGCCTGCGTTAGATCTTCCAAAATTGACATACTTGATATAATAATCATCTGTCTGATCGGTATAAGTATTGTCTACCGGAACATAGAATCCGAAATTATCGTGGTAAGCTGAAGTATTCGGTTGCCCGTTTGTTCCGGAAGGCAGACCATTATAGATACTCCAATATTTACAATACAGCCGCCCCGGGCGCTTAGTAGTACCTGAAGCAACGGTTACATCCCATTCCGATATTTCAAAACCACTATTACCGGGTGAAGTCATCTCCACCCAGAAAGCCCGGTTTTGTCCGGTATTATTTGTGAACTGGCCTCCGGGATTGGAACTGGAACTACTTGCTGTCCCACTGGTAACATAACCTCCCGACGTTAAAGCAGACGGGCCGGCAACAGCTTGTGCCTGAATCAAATTTGTGTTAGTACTCGTCCTGCCCTGTAAGTTACTGTTTGCTGTTGTAACTTCTGTCCTTCCGGAGCCTGATATCCCCGAAGGAAAAAATGTATTATATCCGGCTGTTGTATTATCATAATACCAGGTAAGGTTACTGCTGGTACTGCTTCTGAAGCTAAAGTAAACTGTTTCACCCGCTTTCACATAGACGTAAAAGCGATGATTCGAATCATAGTTGGAAGCAGCACTCGGTCTCATCATGCTACCGCGGGTATTATAACCTGAATTTCCCGTATTATTCCCCGGAACCCACAACGAACTTTGGCGACTTGTCTGAGTACCTTTCCACTTACCCGAACCTTCAGCTTGAATATTTACCTGCGGTACTGCAATAAGCAACAGACCCAGAAGCAGCAAATAGAGGTTTATTTTTTTACGACAAGCGAAAAGGTATTTCTCTGCCTTTAAACCCAGATCCGGAAAAACCGGAGTATGATATTTTTTCTTCATATATCAAATGATTAAAAGATTTACTGATTCCCCATCTGAAAATTTTAATTCAGCGGTCTATCAATATATCATTAATATCTTCTTTCAATTTGTATTGTAGAGTTTAGCCCGACTTTAATATTATATCTCCATATCATATATATACCAATGATTGCGCTCAATTTTAGCAGGCAATAGCAGCTTATAGGTTTCATTACCAAATTCAGGCGGAGGCAATGGTCCTGCTCCCTGATAAGGAATACTTATCTCTATCGCACTTCCCGCATTATCACGCTCATTAATATAAGTGGTAATAATCAATCCCGTAACCGTCCCGTTCTCCAGATTGTATGCTGATACAGTTCCGTTAGCCTGCCATGCTACCCAATCTGAAGAACTTACCAGATCATCAGTTTTGGATATATGCTTTAACGCATATGTATTCTTATCAAAATCAATGAATTTATAATTATACTGCGCGATACTGTTGAACAAGGGGCTACTTTGATGTCCTGCCGAGAGTTTTACATTAAGCTGTACTTTAGCTACAGCACGGGTTAATGGTATATTATTGAGTTGAAAATTAGAATTAAAATCGTGAGTCGTATTCCCCGACATCAATACAGGTGTAGTTATATTATCCGACCAAGGTTGGGACGTTTCCTTCAGAATCGATTGTAATCCTGTTAATGAGGCCACAGCATCAAGCTCTGATTTGACAGAAGAACAGTTGGCTATGATATAAACCTGTCTGTTACCGGCTTCTGCCTGAGTCAGGTTTAACGATATCTTGCCATTGCTACTGTTCCATGAGCCTCCGGTAAAAGTTGAAGTATTGACATAATACTTTTTCAAGGTTTGTGAACCTGTCGTAGGAAACAGGAACAAGTATAAATCGTCTATACGTTGTTCTTCCACTGTTCCGGCATCAACTGCCTTTGTCTGCTTTGTGATGTAATTATCTATTGTGAAGGATAATTTAATCTTATTATTGTCTAAGGCCGGATCACTTGTTTCCTCTTTCGAACAGGCCCAAAATAACAAGCTTAAAAACAATGATATATATACTATTCTTTTCATACTTCTTATCTGTTATTTCGTAAAGGTTTTAACGAGGTAACCATTATACCATACTTCAATATATGACTGACCTGCGGCAGGAACAGACTCTAACTGATAGTTTTCAGATGCCGTAGTATCCAGGCTATCGAATTCTTTTTCGACTGTACCGTCAGAAAACTTAAAAGGAGTTATGGTTTTCAATTTGACAGCATGAGGCGTACATGCTTCTACCGTATTACTGATGGTAACCTTCCCATTCTCGTCCACAGTAACATTATATCCGTATCCCATATAGGCTGAACTTTGTTTAATTTGCCACGGATCAATTGTATAAATTATTTCTATCTTCTGCAGCTTACTGATAATATAGAAATAATGACGGTTGCGATAAATATTATAATCCGGCTTATCTGCCTGCCGGCCTGTGGCAAAAGATAAATAATCAGTATCGGTTATAGTACGGTTATCCGTTATGATCGGAATTTCGTAGAAAGTACCATCCAAGGTTTCGATCAAAAAATAATTAACCGGCTTATGGTCTGCCGAAGCCGACCAATCCGGTGCCGTCATCAGAGCTTCAGGCATATAATAGATATATGTATTTCCTACTTTTTTCAAAGGTTTATCTTCATAATAAACCGGAGTAACAGGAGTAGCCGGTGATACAAGGTTGAATTTCCTCTGTGCATTTTTGTAGTATATGTTTTTCACGCCGGAACTGATTTCAGAGCCTTCGATCTGTACTTCCAGCTTTGCTGCTACACGAACAAGTTTTACCCTTTCTTCCCCATCCGGATGGAAAGGTTTTGGAGAGTATATATTACCTCCTTCGGTAATAGCCTGGTTCATATATACCCTTGACATGGGAAAACCTTTCGATCTTACCGCGTTCAGATATAAATCTGTATCCAGATCACGGAAAGTATTCATATAAACGTCCATTGCAGATTTCGTAGTGATATCTTTCAGTTCATCCATCGCCATATTAGCGATAAAATAAAAATCACGCAGACCAGTTGTCATCTGAACCGTAAAGGTTTTTTCCTTATCGGAAAATGGTATCCCCTCTTCATAAAATTCGCAGACCTTAGCCCCGGTTGACGAATCAAAGACCAGCATGGCTAAATCATGTACCCGGTCTTCATAATCCACATTATCGGTATTAAGAGATTCCAGCCCTGCAGCCTGCGCTTTCGTTATTGACAAAAAAACCTGGGGCTCCTTGCCTATCTCTTTATCTATTTCCTGATGATTATCGTAGATCTGTGACTCGCAGGCCGAAAAAGAAACCAGCATTCCAATAAGTGCTACATATAATAAATTCAATCTCATAATCATATTGATTATTTAAGCCCGACAGCTTAGATTTACAATTCTGTACTATAGCTGTGTACAAGCCAGTTATTTACATAAACAGCACAGCTAAAATGTGTCCAGCATTCTGAACAATAATCTTTTATCACGAATTTGATAGTAAAATCGTTTTCACAATTCAGGTTGATTCCACCTTCCACAGTCCTCAATAAAATGCTGGCAATGAGGTCTCCGTCAAAAACGAGTTCTTCTTTATCATTACCTGTATAAGTTATTTTAAGTTTATTATTATATCCGGTTACAAGATCGAGCATCGAATAATTCCATGTACCCGAATTGTCGACAAATTCAGTTTCAAGCGCCGGATATGTTAATACCTGTGTATTAAGTGGCATCGTACCATCTACACGTACTGTTCCGTTAGCAGAAGAAACAGCCACTTGCAGCTTTTGCGGATCATAACTCTTCATCGTAGCCTGATCGAATTCTACAATAACATTTAGCCTGTTGGTCAGCTCACGCAGATTTATAGCAGTATGTTTATATAATGAACCATACTTTTCGGGTTCCGGAAGAAAAACAATAGGACTTTCCCCTTGCCAGATACGTTCGTTTACAGCTAAACGGGCAGCCATATTATTTGTAGAATTGATGGCCAGCATTATATCCTTCTTGGTTGTTACCCTAGGAGAAAAGGTGCTCTTACTGAATTTTTCATTGACCCCAGCCCATGCTATAAATGAATAGTTGCCATTGGAAACAGGCATCAGAACCTCAAAATCATGGCTGAGAGTGACGTTTTCCTTATATACTGAGGCAACCAGTTTATTTTCTTCATCGAATGCAAACACTGTAAGCGATGACACATCACCAATAAAAGTAGAGTCTGCCGCACATGGTGTCATGGAATAGAATTTTACATAAACACCCTGGGGGCAATCTGCCAGATCATTGTAGATAAGGGAATCACAACTCCACAAAACTGTTCCCAGTGTGAGCAATGTCATCATAATCCTGATTCGCAAATTCTTCATCCGTTGCATTTTTAATTAATTGATGGTTGTTTAAATAACCGGGGAGGTAGTTATGCCTCCCCGGCAGCATTTTACATATCTGAAATTTCTATATTTAAATTCCCAGATCTACTTTATAAGAGTGTAGTTTCCAGGGAAGTACAGTAACATCCACGCTCATCCATGTTTCAGGAGAAGTTAACGGATCGGTAGGATCAATCGGATTTTCAGGTTCTGTTACTCCCGGTACACTTGGTTTTGGGTCCGGATTTTTCAGATTAGGACTGTTTGGATCTTCAGGATAAAGTGGATTCCAGTTAGTTCCTAAATTCTTAAAACCTGTAATATGAACATGATAAACATTGTTTCTCACAACAGGGGAATTATACCAGTTTGGTACATTATCCGGATTCACCCAGGCATAGTACAGTATTTTACCTCCTACATATTTAGCTACAGTCTGTCCGATAACACCGCCTTTTGCCGGATCTACAGCATTATCCGAAGTTGTGTAAAATCTTCCGTTTGCTCCTACATAGAAGTCGTCCCCAGCTGTATAAGATCCTCCGTCAATAAACGCAGCCGGAGTAAATTTAGCCCTCACCAGGACATATGCCGTGTTTCCCTTTTTAAAGTTTGAAGTACCAGCACCCCCAATGGCATGTGTATTCGCCAGTATGAACTTACCTGATAGTTGTGCATCCAGATCGGCAGTTACTGTTCCTTTAGGGTCTGTATTATAATCAGACATTGTTGGTACTACTGTTCCTCCAAACTGAGATGCCGGATCGTATGCTTCGAATAAGCCTGAATAGTCATATTTATTACCGGCGTCACTTATATATGCCGCATCTGTAGCAGGCGACCATTCAAAATTAGGTGTAGCAAAATCAGCTTTGCGCTGAACAAACAGGGAGTTCTCTCCCTGAGCCAGTACCCATTTTATATCTGAAACAGTACCCAAAGTAGCCGCTCCCGACTTTATATCATAAGTATTACTTTCCGTTGTCACCATCACCCTGGCCACAGCTCTTTCCACATTCACACTGGCACGGTTTTGCCCTCCGGAAATCGTCTGATTTTCTGTTATATTAGGAGCTACATTGATTGTGATTTCGGCAGTATTAGTCATCACAATTGTTTCATCAACAATTCCATTTTTCTTCGCCAGCTTATCGGCTGATGTGCTTACGGCAAGATCTGCACCCGAATTAGCAAGGCTCAGGGCCAAAGTCTTATAGGCATTTTCAAATGCATCGGCAGGAGTAGCAGCCAAAGCTGTCTCGACTTCGGATGTTCCGTTTACCAATACATAAACTTTTTTAATACCTGCGGATGTTTTAATCGCTGCAGATGTCTGGGGTGTTAAAACTACCTGATTACCATTCTTCGTCATTAAATAATCAGTACCTACAGTGAAAGGCTTCATCGCAACGGAGGTTCCGTCGACAAGGTAAATCGCTATTTTTTCTATTTTATCTTTTCCTGCCCACTCATCAAGATAATTATAATCCTCCGGTAAACCTCCCGCCTTGTTTGAATTTTTATTTCCGCTCAAAGACATACTCAGCGTAACACTTACGTTTGTGTTGGCTTCTTTTTCTCCACCCGATGATGTTATATCATCGTCGTTGCCACATGCTGTAAATCCTAAAGCCAAGGCCACAGCGCCAATCATAAATAATTTCCTAATTGTCATATTTCTACCTGTTTTAAAGAATTGTTGTTGTAAAATCTATTCTGTATTTATTACTTTTCACCTTTTTGCACCTGTTGACTTTTCTACTATTTCAAGGTTTGCCATTCCGTCCGGGTCCTTGGAATCCGCTGATTTTGTAAAGTATTTCAGAGCCTTCTCCACGTCTCCTTTAAGAATATATGCAACTCCAAGGTTATTCCATGATTGTGGTTTATTTTCTATTTTCTTCAGCCGTTCAATGGCGGTATCCAGATTTTTACTTTCGATGTCTGCGGCAGCAGAATTCATAATCGCTATTTCACTTTCAGGATATAACCTCACGGCGATATCGAATACTTCCCTGAACTCTTTACTATCGGACGAATAACTCTCCGCCACCAGATATATTTCATTTAGGCTGAGCAGCTTAGGATTCGTTTTAATTATTTGTCTGGCTTCCTCCACATTGAAGGCACGCACTACATATGCAACAGAGTATTCGGTCCGGCGCAGCACCGGATAATAATTGTTAAGCAATATACGGTAAGTATCTCCACCCGAAAGTGTTAAGAGTCTCCCATCACGTGCATCGGGATTCGAAACATTGTCAATAATATCTAATATAGCCTGTTTATCCGTTAATGCAGATGCAGCTACAGCTTTCCGCAATCCGGGCCAGTCTTCCCCTATCCCATCGACTGTAAATTTATTACGCGGGATACCAAATTTAGTTACTAGATAATTGGCAAATGAGTTAGCCCTGTTTTCCGCCAGTTTCCTGTTATGCTCAAATCCTCCTTCCGGTGAAGCATATCCGGCTATGCTAAACTCTGTAATCTCCAAGTCTTTGTTATCTCTTATTTCACCGATCACACTATCTACCTGAGCAAATTCCCGCGAGTTATTCTTGTAGTCGCGTAACAGCTCATAGCGGTCAACGATATAATTAAAAGTAGCTGTATGACGATCATTGCGAGCTTTAACAGGCTCTACCTCAGGCACAATAAATGTAAGTTTATACAACTCCGGATCTTTCTTAGGCAATATATTCTGTACAATCAGTTGGTTGTCTGTAGGTTCGGAACAGTTTGCACACCCCGACACATTCGTTTCAATGGCAAGTAATGCGTCATCCATCCAGGATTTATAAGGAACGCTTACACCGTAATTAATTGATTGTTCGGTTTTATTTTTTCTCTTAAGGATTATTTCCGGTTGCGTATCAAAAGGCAAATCTCCTCCAAGTTTATTCTTGCGGTTTATAATCTTATTCCGTAAACCTCCTGTTATAGCTACAGGTGGAAGATTTAGATAATCCATATTATTTTCATTGGATTTCAGCACAGGTGTGAGGATAAGCATATCATTGCTTCCAACATTCATTCCCTCAGGAATAACTATATCCATAGAAACTGATACCCGGCTGCCGTGCCTTACAAAACGCTCTGTCAATACCTGTATATTTGAAGCCTGTGTTTGCGAATAAACAGGTGTTAAGAATACTGTTAATAGTACGGATAAGGATAACTTTAATATATTTTTCTTCTTCATTGCTTCCTATTTTAAGAAATAAATAAAAGAAAGGCCTACTTTGGTTATACCCCAATAATTGTAATTGCCTTCATCTAATTTGGTCCCACAATCTTTACATGGATACTCATCGTAATGAATACGGGCATAACCTGCCCCAATATTGAATTCGAGGTTCCATCGGTTAGATAAGACCCATTGGTAACCATAGCTTATGCCTCCGCCATAGAGATACCCTTCGTAACGCTTGTCCTTGAAGACATCCAGACGGCCTACTGGTATATCCCAACCTCCGGCATTAAACTGTGCGCCATGCGCATGCAGACCTATAAAATGGCCATTAAAACTCTCGCAAAGCCACCATCGATATTCGGGTTGGATAAGCCAGTGTTTAAAACTCTTATTATCAGAAAACTCAAAGACGTTTAATCCCCCGGCGATTTCCAATGTGCTTTTCTTACCCAACCCAAACTCAAGGCCCAAATTGGGAGTAGTTGTACCCCAATATGCCAGATTGGTCTTTACACCTATTTCTTGAGATCTACTTACAGAATAAAAGCTTGTAAAAATCAAAATAACCAGGCAGACTTTTCTTAATGTTTGACTATTATTCATTTTCTTATATTATATAATAATTATCAGGTTTATACTCCTTACCCTATGAAAAGAAGTTCTACATTATTTATTAATATATTTGTGTTATGACTCTATATGATTTCATTCGTTTTTTTATTCTATAATAAAGAAATACCGATAAGGGTAAGCCATAATGACACGCATAGATCCACAGTTGCATTATTTTACGCAACCTCAGCAAAGTATTTCCGCACATTCAATATTGATATTATCTATATCCCAAAAATGATATATAGCCTGTAATTTAAAATCATCTTGCTATCTTTTGTTATACATCCAGAATCAATCATTAATGTAAAGTCTCACATTGTATTTCTTTTTACAAATATCTAGTTATATGATCTTATTAATGGTACATTTTTATAGTATTTCAAAGTAGTGGTTTTCTATTTTCAAATCTTAAAGCAGAATAATCACTATTGATATGATTTACAATTTACATATTCCCGTTAAATGTTTTTTAACCTATAAAAAACACAGGATAATGTATTTGACAAACGCATAATGCAAAAACAGAGGATTAAACTTTATCTCTTTATCATGCTATAAATCAAATAATTATAAATAAAAACTATTAAATATAGATATAATATATCAGCCCGTTTATATGAAATAAACTTATGAAACAGAAGATGAAAGTCTCTCACTAAAAGATGTATCATCTTATTTTTAATTTCTTGAAATATTAATTGATACATTATTTACATGGTATCAGACGCCATTTACAGCAGATTGGATGTAAAAAAATTCTTTAGCACATATTAATTATCCGGTTATAAATAAAAAACCTCCGAATCATCCCGACTCACAGGTTTTTGGAAGACAATAAGTATACACAAAAGCATATACATTAAAAACAAATCTTACGGTCATCACGACCATCTAATTCTCCACGTCATAAACTAATATAATTAGAGAGGCCTTTCACTCAAATACCCTGATAATCAAAGTCTTGTTTGTCAGTCAGATATTTAAGTATATTCTTCATCAACATCCTATTTCATACATTCTGGTATCATTAAGCAAAGTATTGTGAAATGATTTTTTAAAATTACAAAAGACACCGGCTAAAAAAGATATGATTAAAGTCCATATATTCTTCCATAAATACATAATAAAGATATTCATGCACAATTTACATAATTGAAAATCCGCGAACCATCCCGACCCACGGATTTCTCCTTAACACAAACTTTACAAAACTACACAGTAGCCAATATAAACTAGCTATCATTTTCCTATAAACTTTTATTCTATTCTTCTTTCACTTACATGTGTAAAAATATATAATCCAAAGTTTATAAAAGATACAAAATGTGAGCAGCAGTACACCCTCTACTTTCTATTTTAATATTTGCGGAAAGATTAAGAACATATATTGCATTTAATTTTCAAACATTCCATTATTTTGCATTCCGCAATTCTGTTATACCAATAATCGGGAATAAGTTATCTGGATGGAGATAATTTAGAGTTAATCAATTTCCGTTGCTCCTGGAAAAACTTATGCCTTTGAATCTCTCCACCAAATGTTATAAGGGTTGAATACCGTTTCAAAGATTCGATCCATAATGAGTGGTTCTTACAAATGATTGGATCAAGGGAATTAATGCCTCCTACGCCATATAATGCAATATGTGAACGCGAACTACCCTCACTCTCCAGTAACAGATAAGTAGCATCGATATCTATATTACACAAATACACGGCAATATTCGAATCTGTATTATTGTAAATTCCGGAAATCGATATATTTTCTATTTCTGATATCACTTCATTTAGCTCAGACTTAATGAGCTCGAGATCCTCTGCATCGAGCAAATTTAAATCATAAAAATAATTCATATCTCTTATCACAGATGCGAACATATCATGGTTAATTATTATCTGAGAATTTTTTACTTTCCGGATTTCTGTTACAAAGGCCCGGTGAGCAGTCATTAATTCTTTGTCTATCATGAAATCCCTAAAAGGCATAGACTGCATTCTCATAACCTGATAAGCCCATTTAAATAAGCGAAATTTAGCTAAGCTATCGTAATGGAGAAAAAATATAAAAGGAAGGCTGTTGAATGCACATTTAAACGTTGAGTTTTCCATTGTTCCAAACTTAGACGCTAATAATACATATTCCTCGATTCTTTTGGTATAATTCAGGTTAATATGGGTCATATCGACCAGATTCAATTCAAAGATCGCTTTCTTATCAACTTGTGAGCCTATAATATTATCTACAGAAAAACCCAATGCCTGTGATATTTGAGCTACTTCTTCAAATGAAAATCTTACTTCTCCCCGCAACCTCCTGTAAACGGATTCTTTACCCAGGCATAAAATATCGCCTAATACAGAGGCTACTTTTTCTTTCTCAGATTTTGTCAGATTCTCTTTTTCTGTAATCGCAGTCCGTATCGTCCTGATTAGTCTGTCATGCGCACTTGTCTCTTTCATAGAATTTATTCCTACATTCATGATTTAATTCCCTTTTAGTCTGTTTATAAATAAACTATAGAAAAGATTATTTACTTAACAACATTCTCATTTACACAATCCTTAAATCCTGTAAATTCAATATAATATAGCAATTGTAATTTTGTCGCAAAATTATAGATACAGACACTTTCGAAGAGTACATTTTGTGATTATTATCAAAGTATAATTTTCTTTTATAGCATTTAGAATATTATATATTTCATTTATAACATTTAAAACTTTTTACATGTCATTAAATGAATCAACACACAACATAGTGCAAATAACGAGCCTACCACGCATTACTTTTACTTTTTTTGACATTAATAAATAAATATATCAATTTATTAATATTTTCCAACCTTTACACGACTCCAAAATAAACCTTATACACTCAGCATGAAAATTTTTGACAGAAGTTGATCCATTTTATTCTGGAAATAAATTTAAAAATCACAAAAAAGTCTCTATCATCATTCTTTTTGCCAGTATATACAACATTTAGAATATTGAGTCTTTATCATCTTGAGATGGGGCAACCTATTTGTTATTATATGCTAAGAAGCATAGCAATGTTCTATGCTACCTAATTCATATCACTGATTATTAGAATGATGACGAAGTTGTACTATTTTTCCTCTATGAAGTTTGAACAAATCATTATACACAAGCAGACCGGGACCGGAATATCATATAATACAGAGAACTACAAGGGATAGCCCTTGTAGTTCTTCACTTTCAGATTATATGTAAATTAGCTACTATTATTTATTTGTGTAGCTTACGCTTTTATATTTAGAGGTAAATTGTAATGTCTTAAAATTGCTCTGTAATATCTCAATCCGGAATTGTTTTTCTTCACCGGGATCTAATTCATAATGGCGTGTGTCCCCGGCCTTCTTCCCATCAATATAGACCGTCAACTTTCCGGTATCTGTAAGTTTTCCTGTATTGGTAACCAACACATTCGCCACTTTTACGTCTTTTCCGGGCAAGTCTTCAACACCTACGACCGTTATGGCAAAATCTGCATTAAAGTTCAAAGGATAATCTATCTCCCCGTTGATACCATCCTTAGTTTCGATGAAACCGACACTGTCTTTTATCCGGTCTTTAGCTATGTAAGACGGGCTCTTTCCACCGACCATTATCTTGAATGATCCTTTTTCAACCACCCTGTCCATCTCATCATTAAGTAAAGACAATTGGTAAGGAGTGAGAACGAAAGACACTTTCTTCGACTCCCCCGGGTTCAGATGAATCCGTTCAAAGTCTTTCAATTCCATCACACGTGTTTTTACACTGGCGTACATATCGGTTATATATAACTGCGCAACTTCGTCTCCGGCTATTTTCCCTGTATTTGTCACCGTAGCATTCACAGACATATTCCCATTCTTTTCCAATGATATATTCAGATCCGAATAATCGAATGATGTGTAGCTCAATCCATAACCAAATTGATATAAAGGGTAATATGGCATATCTACATAATCATAAACCCGTCCCGATGTTTTGAAGTTGTAATACAACGGCAACTGGGCTGCATCCCTGGGGAATGTCATTGGTAAGCGCCCGGCAGGATTATAGTCTCCGAAAAGCACATCAGCGGTTGCATAACCTCCCTCCTGACCCGGCAACCAGTTTACCAGTATTGCCTGGCAATTTTCCGCTGCATATGACAGGTTATAAGGGCGGCCGGCCTGTAGTATTAACACGACCGGCTTTCCTGTTTTGCACACAGCTTCCAGCAATTTCTGCTGTTCTCCCGGTAATATCAATGTAGCAAGGTCGTGGTTTTCTCCCGAAGTATTGGTTATTCCCTTCAGGGCCTCACTTGTAGAACAATCGCCCAGCACAAGTACCGCCACATCGGCGCTTTCAGCCGCTTTCACAGCCTTAGCTATATCAGCCCCCTCTGTGCCGATAAAACGGCATCCTTCCTCATACACCACCTTTGTACTGTTATTCACTGCGGCTTTAATACCTGTAAGGACAGACTTTAACTGACCCGGCCGAGGCTTGGAAGTGTAGTCTCCCGGTTGCAGGTTATCTGCTGCCGGACCGATTACGGCAATCGTTTTAAGAGACTTAGATAACGGAAGGATATTCCCTTTGTTCTCAAGCAACACGATAGATTCCTGAGCCGTTTTGCGCGCCAGCGCCTGATGCTCCGGAGAATTCCATCCGGGATATATTTTATTCCAGTCGAGAGGTTTACATGGATTATTCTCGAACAACCCGTTCCTGAATAATGTGCGCAGGAGGGTTTTACATGTATAATCCAAATCTTCCATATTCAGCTCTCCTCTTTTAGCTGCCGCTATAACATCGGGGTCGTTGTAGGTGTCGCCGCAATTGGTGGCAATGCCTGCCGCAAGAGCCTGTTTTGCCGCTTCCACCTTGTCCTTCGCTGTATAATGTTTGCGGGCTGTAAGATTACCCAGGGCTCCGCAATCGCTGACAATGAACCCGTCAAAGCCCCATTCGTCGCGCAAGATTCCTTTCAGGAGCTCTTTACTTTTCGCAACAGGAACTCCCTGATAATCGGAGTAAGACATCATTATCGATTGATACTTGTATTTCTTAAAAATATTCCTGAAAGGTACAAGGTGTATTTCACGCATCTCCCGCTCGGAAAGTCCTATATCGTGGGAATCCCTCCCGCCTAAAGGCGCCCCGTGTGCCGCGAAATGCTTTGGAGTCGTCATCAAGCCTTTCGATTGGTATCCCTTTATCCATGCTCCGCCGATTTCCGTTACCAGAACCGGGTCTTCCCCGTAAGTTTCTTCACATCTCCCCCACCGGGCATCCTGTGCTACATCCAGTACCGGCGACCATGCCTGGACCGCATTTGCACTTACCGTTTCGTCCCCGATAGCCATAGCGACTGTTTCTATGAGTCCTTTATTCCATGTAGCGCCCATACCTATCGACTGCGGAAATATAGTTGCGCCGCTGCCATAAGAAAAACCATGTATCGCTTCCACTTTTTGTATAGCAGGAATCCCCAAATGTGGTATACCGGGTATTCCCCACCCTTCGCGAAGCAATTCCATTTTATCTTCTGCGGTCATCACGGATAGCAGATTTTCGACCCGAAGTTCCAGAGGCAGATCAGGGTTCATATAAGCCCTGTCCTTTAATGGTATATTTGCTATTTCCGCTTTTTTATCGAGGATAGATACTGATACCTCCTTAATTATCAAGTCTTTATTCAATATCCCCTCCTTGAATACAAAGCGGACATGTGCGCCATATTTCGGTGTAAACGACAGTACAGACGCCTTATCTTTCACCGACACTGTGTAATTCACCGCAGCACCCAGATTCATGGGATCGTATGTAATATACACAGATAATAGTTTTTGCAATTCCTGAGGAGTTATTCCCTCACAGTCTATGGTGATTGCATTTACATCTCCTGCTTTTTGTAACGAAAACATCAGCCACTCCGCTTTTTGCAAGTCTTTCGGGCTCAGTTTCCAATTCGTTTTCAGGCTGTTGTCAGCAACGGCGTTGACAGTCTTTTCATTGACCGATGTAGAAATTCCCGCTATGTTATTCTGCGCCACTGCTATTGTGGAGAAAAACAAAACACACAACAGGCTGATAAATGCTCTTGTCTTTTTTTTCATTGTACTCTTAGTTTTTTTATGATATTATATTCATGTATATTTTTCATATGGCACAAAGAAAACAGTATGGCATTAATAAATAGTCCGATGTAAGATTAACAGACACATAAAAATTCACTTAATGACGGATATCAACAGAGACATGAGATGAAAAGGTAACAAAAGTAACAAGAAATCAGTTAACAGTAAACAGTCAGCAGTTAACAACTCGTATCTTGTATCTTGTCTACTCGTAACTGCCTGTAGGGCAAAGTAACTCGTAACTATCAAAAAGTAACACCTTTTTAGCTATTAGCTGATAGCTGTTAGCCAATAGGCTATGTACAAAACTTGACAAACTTGACACATTTTCCACTTTTTTCTCCTGTCACTTTTCCTTATTCGGGCGTAAAACTTTACGTCCCTACAAATTCCAAAAAGTAACATAGGTTACAATTTTTTACACATATTCAATTTTTAAATCATTAAACCTTGAATCTTTAAATCTTTCCTATTCTTTCAAAGAACTATCAGCTGACGGCTATCAGCTAATAGTATAGATAAAGTTTTCAATTATTTATTCAATAAAAAGGCCATTAGTCCAGTGTAAAACTCTTTGTCAGTTTTATATCCTGAGACGAAGTTCCAACCATAAATTCGTAGTTGCCTTCAGGGGTAACAAATGTTTCCGTTGCATCGTCCCAGTATCTCAACAGGTCTTTCCTTATATTTATTTCCACAGTTTTTGTTTCACCTTTTTTCAGGGTGCTGCGCTGAAATCCTTTCAGTTCTTTTATCGGCATGACGATTCCCGGAGAAGGAATTTTTACATATACCTGAGAAACTTCATCCCCAGCCATACGCCCGGTATTTTTCAGTTCGAAGGAGACTTTGATATTATCTCCGTTGTCATTTACCTGTATGTTTTTGTAAGCAAATGTCGTATAGCTCAATCCATAGCCGAACGGATACAGCGGCTTCCCTTTAAAGTATTGGTATGTACGTCCTTTAGTAATGTCATAATCGTCAAAAGCGGGAATTTCGTCAAGGCTGTTATAGTATGTAACAGGCAATCGCCCGCCCGGATTATAATCTCCGAACAACACTTCTGCTACGGCTGCCCCACCCTGTTCTCCCGGATACCATGCATTCACTATGGCAGGGACATGCTCATCCATCCAGTTGATAGCCAGAGAGCTTCCTGCAACCAAAACGACTACAATATTAGGATTGACTTTGTATATTTCCTGTATAAATTCGATCTGGTCGGCAGGCAAAAGAATATCATACCTGTCCTGCCCTTCGCGCTCGATGGTTTTATTTATACCTAAAACAGCTATTACCTGCTCACATTCCCTTACTGCTTTTCCGGCCTCGCCGTACATATCCAGACGCTGCTTCGTACCTACATCCGGAACCTTCCAATATAGCTTGGCTACAGCATTGTCGCGGTTATTGAAATATTCGGCCCTGATGTCGTATTCTTTCCCTCCCTCAAGATATAAAGACACTGAATCGGTAGCAATGCTACGCTCAACCCATGCATCTATTAATTTCTTCCCATTGATGAAAAGGCGGCTGCCGTCATCGGCTGTATAATATATCGTATAATTTCCGGATACCCCGGGACGCAATTTACCCGACCAACGGATCGATACCGGAAACGGAGGTATAAACGGGTCCGGCGCCTGATTGGCTGGTTCGAAGTTTACCCATTCTTCGGTGCGCACTTTCGGTGTACCCGAAAGTTCCATATTACTGAAATACTCCGTCTTCAGACCTCCGGGAAAATAGCGGGCTGAAATCATCTCCTTACCGTCCATCGCCGATTTCCACGGCGCATATACTATTTTCATTTTATCCCCAGCCTTGCCTTTGATTCCCTGCAGAATAGAAACCGGAGCATTAGCCGGAATACCGCTATAATCTCCAAATTCGGAATTCCCGGCATTAATACCGACTACAGCTATAGACTTCACTTTTTTAGGATTAAGAGGTAAGGTCCGGTTGTTATTTTTCAATAAGACTATACTCTGGCGAGCCGCTTCAAGAGCCAGTTGTTTATGCTCAGCCGAACCAACAACCGACGGAGAGATTTTATTATACGGATTGTGGTTAGGATCGTCGAACAGACCCAGGTGCATTCTTGCCCTCAATACCCGGTATGCGGCCGTATCTATATCTGCCTGGCTGACCATATACCGGTTGTATGCATTGAGCAGTGGCTGCATATAAACATCATCGCCGCATTCGAGGTCTAGCCCGGCCTTTATCGACAGAGTAGCGGCAGCTTCCTTTGTTTTTACATATTTCATTGCCGACACTAAAAGACTTGGGCCTCCGCAATCGGAAACAACATATCCGTTAAAACCCCAGTCGTGCCGCAGAACCTTTGTCAACAGCCACGGATTGGCCGTACACGGAACATCATTTATCGCATTATATGCAGACATGACAGATGCAGATTTACCATCTTTCACGCACATTTCGAAGGCCGGGAAATAATACTCACGCAGTTGTCTCTCCGGTATTTGCGGGTTACAAACAAACCGGTTGTGTTCCTCATTATTAGCGGCGAAATGTTTAGGTGTGGAAACTATCTTAAGATAGCGGGGATCATCTCCCTGCAATCCTCTTACAAATGCTGTACCTAATACGCCCGACAAGTAAGGATCTTCCCCATAAGTCTCAGGTGTACGTCCCCATCGCGGGTCACGGGCCATATTCACGGTAGGCGACCAGAATGTAAGCAGGTCGGTAAAACGCTGGGTCTGCAACCTGCCCTGTTCCAGTTCGTTCCACCGGCCACGGGCTTCATCGGATATGGCAGTCGCTATTTTGTGGTGCAGCTCCGGATTCCACATACTTGCCAGACCTATTGCCTGCGGGAAAACCGTGAAACGGCCCGGACGGACAACCCCGTGCAATGATTCGTTGCCATGATAATACTTAGGTATCTGCAAACGGGGGATTCCCGGAGAAG
The DNA here is from genome assembly GCF_042654545.1 of Dysgonomonas termitidis. Classification (GTDB taxonomy): domain Bacteria; phylum Bacteroidota; class Bacteroidia; order Bacteroidales; family Dysgonomonadaceae; genus Dysgonomonas; species Dysgonomonas termitidis. Next base: position 81,687 of record NZ_JBHSGN010000063.1, on the reverse strand, counting down.
TCGCCCTGAGAAGGCTTATTTTTTCTTCTATGGTAAGCCTCGGTAACAAATCCATTATTCGGTCGTGTACCGATGCTTTTTCATCCAGATATAAATCTTTTTGCTGCGCATGTAAACCGGCCGGCCGGAAAACCAACAGTAAAGGGAATAATCCCAATATTAAAAACTTTCTAAACATTGCTTTGTCTTTTTAGTATAAATTAATCGGTGGACAATAATTATATCTTATTATATGCATATCTTTCTTCTCTTCTGTGATGCAAACATAACTGCAGGGGATTAACAAGAACATAAAAAAAAGATAAATATTCCGGATGATTCCTCTTATAATTATCATATTCACATTTAGTTTTTTTATTTTTTGGCAAACATGAAGAATTATTCTAATTTTACATTATTCTATATATGTTTTCCTTAGTCGTACAGATAAGCCGCCTGATCAATGAATAAAGTAAGCTGCCTGATTTTAATATTTGTATTGAGCCTTTGTTCCGCACATGCACAAGATAAATTAAATAAACTGGATCATGGGTTATTCATAAAATCCTATCCGGAAAGTGACTCCCAAAAAACATCATTCATTTTGGAAAATGGCTCTTCTGTCAAACTAAGTAAAGAGCTTACCATGTCATTTGAAATGTATATCCGTCCGGAATACTTATTTGGCGTGGTATTCCGTATTATCACGGATAAAAAAGAAAATATAGATATGTTGATTACAGTCAGCGATGATGACAAGCGATATCCTCTGTTAGCTATTAATGAAGCGGCTCATGCACTATCACAGGAAGTTATCTGCGGGCAATGGGTTCCCGTCAGTATCACTTTATCCAGAGAACGCAGGGAAATAACTTTGTCATATGGCTCCGCAACATTGACTAAGCCTTACGATCTATCATCTTCATCGGGAGTTAATATCTCATTTGGAGTTTGCCCTATTGAAAACTTTGGAATTACAGATATTGCGTCCGTAAATATCAAGGACATTAAGATATTTCGTAACGGCAGCCTCACCCGTTACTGGAAACTCAAAGAACATAACGGGGATGTATCTCTCGATTCTATATCCCAGGTCCGGGCTGTAGCGACTAATCCAAAATGGATCACCGATGATTATGCTTCATGGAAAAAAATATATTCGAAAAAGATTAAAGATAATTCCCAGTTTACATTCGATCACGATCATCTGTTTTATATCGTGTCACCGGATTCGAAAAGTATCTCTGCCTTTGACTCTAAGTCCGGTAAAGAAACACAAATAGTATCCAGAGGAGGATATATGGTCGCTAATGTACCCAATATGATTTACTTCGATACTATCAGAAATCAGATAGTGACATATAATCTGGATGAAGATATAACTTCCAGTTTCTCTTTTGAGACCAATTCATGGAGCTATTCATCAAAACCGGTTAAAGAACCGGCTTACATGAATAATACGGCCGTCTATCTGGCCAATGAGTCAACGCTTTACTCTTTTGGCGGATATGGGTTTTATAAATATAACCACGACCTGGTAAAAATGAATACGGATGGAGGAAGCATGAAGAAGTTTCAACTATCTGAAATTCTGCCCAGATTTTCGGCTTCTTCTGCAATTGTAGACAATCAGATGTACATATTTGGCGGACGTGGCAGCAAATCGGGAAGACAGGAACTTTCTCCGCGTAATTATTACGACTTCTATTCTGTCAATCTCATTATGGGACAGGCGAATAAATTATGGGAAGAAGACAATACAGGCCAAGACTTCATGCCCGGAGAGAACATGGTTTATGATAAGGAGCAAGACTGTTTTTATCTGTTCACAACAAAAGACGGAGGAACTCTATTTAAAATCAGGGCCAATAAAAAAGGATTTGAGCAGATGTCCTTTCCCATTCATGAAGACCTTGAAGCCTTTTTCCTGTATACAAATTTGTATTATTCTGCATCTCAGCAAAAGCTGTTTGCTCTATTCTACAGGAAGGTATCCGATACGGAATCTTTTCTATCTATTTATTCTCTCGATTTTCCGCCGATTTATATAGCCGATTTGCAACAGGCTGTCATAAAACAAGAAGATGGTGAAAAGGATTATATATTGCCCATTGTAATTTCGATCCTATCCGTCGCTATAGTCTGTGTAGTATTCGTTCTATTAGTAAGAATAAGAAGCAGGAAGCAAGGGAGTTCTATTGGAAAGGGGATAACCATATCAGAGAATATACAGAGAAAGAGGACGGATACGGATAAAATGCCGGATGAGCTTGTTATCCGGAAACATAACTATTACAATTTTGAGAAACAATCGATCTGTCTGACAGGAGGATTTACAGTAATGGATAATGAGGGAAATAATATTACGGGAATGTTTACCCCTACTCTGAAATATTTGCTTATTTTACTCATATTATATACTCAAAAAGATACCAGGGGGATATCCGGTAAAAAAATAATACAACTTTTGTGGTTCGATAAAGATGAAGTTTCCGCTAAGAAAAACAGAAATGTATATTTTAGTAAACTCAGGTCTATATTCGAAAATGTAGGAGGTGTTGAAATCACAAGTGTGAGTGGTTTTTGGTCGGTTAAATTCGATAAAAGTATAACATGTGATTATTTTGAAGCCATGCGGTTATTCTCTGTAATAAGAGAGAGTCAGTTCGATGATCAGGATTCGGTTAACCGTCTTCTTGAACTACTGTTGAGAGGGGTTTTATTGCCTAATACGGAAACAGACTGGACTGATAATTTCAAAAGTGATTTTTCAAATCTGACTATAGACGTTCTGACCGATATATTACAGAGCGGAAAATATCAACTGGATGATAACATGAAGCTTAATATTGCCGATACAATTCTTTTACATGATTTTATAAACGAAGAGGCTCTGCATCTGAAATGCTCTATTTTGTTCAACTCCGGAAAAAAAGGAATAGCCAAAAGCATTTATGACAATTTTTGTAAAGAATATATGAACCTGATAGGTGTACAATATAAATATTCCCTGACTGATGTCATAGAGAAGAAGTATGAAAGCTAGCTTTTGTAAAATAAAAAACATATACTCTTTTCAGGGACTTATGTCTTACAAGTCCCTTTTTATTTCATTATTTTTATATAAATAAATAAGACTTTACATTTTAATCTTTTTTTTACCCAAAAGTTAACCGGGCTGTTAATCGGTTCCTTCTTTATTTGTATAATCCTTCTGGTAAAAGTTGTGTGCTTACCGGATGGTTAAAACGTATTGTCTTAAATTATTATACAAACACCAATTTCATGAAAAAAAATTATTTAAAACTTATGGCAGCTATCCTACTGTGTATGGTATGTACAAATAAGGTGCTGCCACAATCCCGGATAGACTATAAATTTCCGTTTAATCCCATAAAAGGATTAGTTAATGAAGAGGAAAAGCCTTACCGTCAGGAATTATGTTTAAACGGGAAATGGGATTTCATGCCCGTTTATAATGCAAAAGCTTCTGATTTTAAAGTCCCGTCCGTGTTCAAAAAAGATAATGTCTCAATAAAAATACCATCGCCGTGGAATGTAAACAATTTTACTGACGGACAAGGCGGTGATTTTGTCGCCTACCCGAGTTATCCTAAAGAATGGGAAAAAGCCCGGATAGGCTGGATGAAGAAAAATATATCAGTACCGGCCGGTTGGAACGGAAAACAAATAATTCTTCACTTCGAAGGTGTAATGGGGAAAAGCGAAGTATATGTGAACGGACAGAAAGTAACGGAAAACTTCGAATTATTCCTGCCCTTTGAAGCCGATATCACCCCGTATATCAAAGCCGGGCAGGAAAATGAAATCATGGTCGGCGTTGCCAAAGGAAGCTTGTTCGACGAGCCCGGGAAATACGGCCGTCGCACTTATGTGGGAGGATCAATGTGGGGTATAGAGATGGCCGGGATATGGCAGGATGTATATTTATTCGCATATAATCCTGTGTATATACAGGATATTTTTATTCAACCGGACGTAAAGGGCAGGAATCTCACGATAGAGCTCGAAATTAATAATACCACTGCCCGGAAGAAAACAATAACCCTGAGTACGGAGATAAGAAAATGGTATAACCTGGCAGGCCGCTCAATAAATGAAAGTCCCGAAGAAAAGAGCGAACTTGCCGCAAAAGCATCCCTCGTTTTTCCTGAAGAGAAAAGAGTGGTATTACCAGCAAATACCGTAACCAAAATAACCATACAAAGAGCTGTTTCGGATGAATTGGACTATTGGAATCCAGACACGCCTAACCTGTACGGCGCTGTAGTAAACCTGAAGGAAAACGACAAGACAATCGACATAAAACAAGACAGATTTGGCTGGCGGCAATTCACTATATCCGGCGACCGTCTTCTACTGAACGGGAAGCCGGTCTCATTAAAGGGTGACTCATGGCACTTTATGGGTGTGCCTCAAATGACCCGCCGCTATACATGGGCATGGTTCAGCATGCTGAAAGACGCCAATGCCAATGCAGTACGCTTCCATGCTCAGCCTTTTCCGCGCTTCTATCTGGATGTTGCGGATGAAATGGGAATATGCGTGCTGGACGAAACAGGAATATGGTCGAGCGACGGAGGCCCGAAAATCGATAGTGATGACTATTGGGAAAGTTGTGCCGCACACATCCGCCGGCTGATAAAACGCGATAAAAACCATGCTTCGGTATTTGGATGGAGTGTATGTAATGAGACTGTTCCGGTAGTGATGCATGTTTTCAAAGCCCCTGAATCACTTATCCAGAAGCAATTGGATGAAATTAACAGATGGGTACGAATCACAATGGAAGCAGACCCTACCCGCCCCTGGATTTCCGGAGACGGAGAGACTGACCGCCCTACAATACTACCTACGGTAATAGGACATTATGGGGGTCAGGACGGTATGAAGAAATGGTCATCGGAAGGTAAACCGTGGGGTATAGGAGAACAAAGTATGGCATATTACGGCACACCAAAGCAGGCTTCCGAGTACAATGGTAACAGGGCATATGAGAGTATGCAGGGGCGAATGGAAGCCGTTGCCATCGAGAGCTATGCGCTAATCAGGACGCAGCGGGAGCTGAACGCATCTTACAGCTCTATATTTAATCTGGCCTGGTATGCTTTGCAACCTCTCGAACTGGGGTTGAAGAACACAAAACGCGCGCCTGCAGCCGATGACGGTATTTTCTTCGGATTCGATGAAGGTGCATATGGTATGCAACCCGAAAGATTAGGGCCATATACCACCACATTAAATCCGGGTTACGACTCCTCGTTACCCCTGTACCGCACATGGCCGCTATTCGAAGCCGTGCGGAATGCAAATGCCACACCTATACTTCCTTATAGCGGAAAAATAAAAGATACGGCCGAAAGTGAAAATACAGTAAGTCCTGTAGATGCGATTATCTTATACACAGGCCAAAACTCCAGGTTGAAGGAAAATTTGGAAAACATTGGTTTAAAAGTTCTCTCGGACGGGAAAGTAACGAACAAGAGCCTCATTATTATCGATGGCAACAATCTGATGGACAATACTCAAAGCCAGTTAACCAAAATACAGAAAGCTATAGAAGCCGGGGCAAAGATATTTGTAATGGGTGTTAACAGGCAGTCGGCGGACTTTATTAATAAAATTATGCCATACGCTGTCGCATTAGAAGAAAGAGAGGCTACATCATTCCTGAAAGAGGGGGAACCTTTACTCCTGCAAGGACTGAATCATTCCGATTTTTATTTTTCGGAACTGATTCAGCGCGGCGGAACAGCCATGCACTATGGGCTATCGGGTGATTTTGCGATGAAAGCAGATGTTATACTGAGAGCATGCAACACAGACTGGCAGCGTTGGAACTACCGTCCTGAAACATCCAAGACGGGAAATGTTTTTCGCAGCGAACGTGAAGCAAAAGGCTCAGATATAGTAATCGCTTCCATAAAATCAGGAAATGCAGAGATTATCATTTCTTCGTTGGATCTCAGTGAAATCTCAACAGAAACAACCTCTTTGTTGACAAAAATATTATCCAATCTGGGAGCCACTATATCGAACGATAATATAAAGGATATGCAGGCTCTCGATGCCGGCGCCAAATTACACAGGGCATTATTGCTAGGCCCTTTAAGTAAAAACACTCAGAGTGTCGACAAGTTATTATCTACCGATTTTATAGATGGCGAATCTTCTATTGTTCCGCAATTAAAGACCATCTCCGGCAATGAGAGTTGGATAGTAACCACCAGTGACAATAACGGAGTTTTCACCTTAGCCAGACCCGAAAGAGACCGGGTACCTGTGGCCTATATGAGCTTTTGGATATATAGCCCGCGCTCTCTGAGCAATTTACTGGCCGAGCCGGATATGCCCAGCCTGGATATGTATTCAGTATTGGAAGGCGGTATAACCGTCTACCTTAATAATCATCAGATAGCTTCAATGGAAATTGCGGGGAAAGACGAGAACAGAATTCCTAATATCATGCTGGATAAGGGTTGGAACCATATGGTGATAAAGCTCGTGAATCCAAAGAATAATTTCCAGCTAAAGGCAAATATCCGCTTCGATTCTGCGGATAAAAACTTTATGAAACAGGTATTATCGTCTGTTGTAAGATAAGTTTGCCTTCAATACGGATAATACCAATTAAACCAAAGAAAACAATCCTGTCCTTCATGATAAGGACAGGATTGTTTTACAAAAACAGGATGCACTATGTGAATAAATACAAAAATTACCCTATATCATTTTCCATCTAAATATAATCAGATACATTTGTATTTCAACAAATAAATGGGCACCGCAACAAGGTTGTAAAGAACCATGAAAAACAAAAGAAGCATACGCCAAAAGTATTATATTATATCTCTTTTCTTCTTCATTTTTTCTATTTCATTATATGGAGAAGATGACCTTAAGTCCATGTCCGATTATCTGGATCATATAATCAATAACAAGGAACAGTTTACAGAGCAGAAGGAAAAAGGAATCTATAGCCTGAAAAAGCTATTGGAAAAGAAAGCTCCTTCATTGGAATATGAATATGAAATAAACCTCAAGCTATATAGCGAATATAAGAAATTTAAACTGGATTCGGCAATACATTATGCGGAAAGAAACGTACAGATAGCAAAATCGCTGGATAGCCAGAATCTGAAATATAATTCAGATATTAATCTTGCCAATGTTTATTCTTATGCCGGAAGATTGCTCGAATCGGAAAAAATACTGACAAGTCTCGATTCCCGTAAACTCCCTAAGGAACTTTTAGCGGATTATTATGAGACTTATTCCCGTTTTTACGAACACTACGGGGCTACAAGCAACCAAAGCAAATACTATCATCAGGTTGAAATGTACAGAGATTCGTTATTAAGTGTTTTAGACCAATCTTCTTTTCTATATAAAATCAATATTGCTCACAGATATATCACTTTGCGTAATACGGAAAAAGCATTGGAATTGCTGAATGATCTACTCAATACCGAAGATATCGACACTCCCGAATATGCCTTGATTACTCATTATCTTGGAGCAATAAACGGCATGAAAGGCAATGCCGAACTGGAAAAGAAATATTATACCATGTCGGCCATCGCCGATATAAAAAATTCGATCAAGGAAAACGCTTCTTTCCAGCGCCTGGCAGTAATATATTATAACAGTGACGATATCTCCAAGGCTTTCAAATATACACAATCCGCTATCGAAGATGCCGTATTTTCGGGGGTTCAATTCCGTACCGCTGAAATGTCAAAGTTCTATTCGATCATCAATGCCTCGTATCAGGCTAAGGAGGCAAAGACAAACAGTAAATTAAAAACTTACCTCGTTTTGATAAGTTTACTATCCCTGTTCCTGATTTTATTGGTTACGTATATCTATAAGCAAATGAAAAAATTATCCCGTATCAAGGAAGAACTGTCCGGAACCAACAAAAAACTGATTGCTTTGAATGAAGATATCAATGGAACCAATAACCTGCTGAACGAGCGGAATGAGCAGCTATGGGAGTCAAACCAAATCAAGGAACAGTATATCGCCCAATTTCTGGATCTCTGCTCGAACTATATCGACAAAATGGAGGATCATCGTAAAACCCTTTACAAATTAGGCATAAACAGGCATTACGAAGAACTGATAAAAAAATTAAAATCCACTACGGCCGTAGATAAAGAGCTGGATGAATTATATGCACATTTCGATAATACTTTTTTAAGCCTATATCCGACATTTGTTTCCGAGTTCAATTCCCTTTTAGCCAAAGAAGAACAAATTACACTTAAAACGGAAGATCTGTTAAATAAAGAGCTCCGAATCTATGCATTGTTACGGTTAGGAATAACAGACAGCAGTAAAATAGCAGGATTCTTACGTTGTTCTATGAGCACAATTTATAATTACCGGACAAAGATGAGAAACAAGGCCGCTTCCAATCGTGACGAGTTTGAAGAAATGGTCTTGAAAATAGGAACAATAAACAGGAAATCTGAATAAATTAATTCTAACCAGTCTACATTTTTTTCCATTTAAAAAAACATTACAAACTATATATCAAAACTATACGACTTATGCATTTCTACAAAATACTATTCAGAAAAACCTGCCATCATTATTTGGAATTAGCTTTGTTACAAGAGGAAGATCAGTTTGTTTTCTTTATCTTGAAAGACAACTGAAACATTTTTACCTGACGTTTTTCCTCTTATAAATTTACAAATGATCTTTTATCGTTAATAGCATGAATACTAGAATTAAAGTCGGGCTGATAGGCTTTGGCAGGATGGGAAGATTTTATCTTCAGGAAATGCAGAAGAGTGGACGGTGGAATATAGCTTATATATGTGATGTAAGCCCAAGTTCACGGGAACTGGCAAGAAAACTATCTCCTGAATCTGAAATTATAGAAAACGAACAGATAATATTTGATGACCCAACAGTACAGGTTGTAGGCCTGTTTGCCCTGGCCAATTCAAGAAAAGAGCAAATAGAAAAAGCGATCCAGAGCGGAAAGCATGTTATCTCCGAGAAACCAATTGCCGATACTATTACAAGAGAGTGGAGCGCCGTCAGCGCTGCAGAAAGTACAGATCTTTTCTCAACAGTAAATCTTTATCTGCGCAACTCGTGGTATCATAAATTAATCAAGGATTTTATACAGAAAGGCGAAATCGGAGAATTGGCCATCATACGCATATGCCATCTTACACCAGGGCTTGCTCCGGGAGAAGGGCATGAATATGAAGGACCGTCATTCCATGATTGCGGAATGCATTATGTAGATATTGCGCGCTGGTATACCGACTGCAATTTCAGAACTTGGAACGCGCAGGCTGTACGGATGTGGAATTATAAAGATCCGTGGTGGCTGCAATGTCATGGTACATTTGAGAACGGCGTTGTTTTCGATATTACTCAGGGACACGTATATGGACAATTATCAGCGAAGCAGACCCACAACTCATATATAGATATGATCGGGACAGAAGGTATTGCCCGCATGACGCACGATTTTAAAACAGCTGTGGTTGAATTACACGGAGTAACTCAAACTATACGGGAAGAGAGGGCATTCGGTGGTAAAAATATAGACGTATTATGTAATCTGTTTGCTGACTCTATAGAATCGGGTATCAGACATCCCGACTTACCTACACTGCGTGATTCGGCTATATCATCAGAGTATGCATGGGAATTTCTGGAAGATGCCAAGAGCAAGGATCTGCCGGCTATAGGGGAAATACAAACACTTGAGAAAATCCTGCAAAGAAGAAAAACAATGAAAAACGGGTATGGCCTGTTACAACAAATATAATATTTACAACAAGGGTTTGGTTGTCAGCTCCATTTGGGGAGTTTAAGGACTCTCCTGTGGAGTTGTTTTAGTATTTACAAATTAGAAATGAATATCATGAAAAATAAGTTTTATTTACTGCTGGTATTAGCTTTATTAATAATATTGCCGCAAGCAATTCCGGCACAGAACAAAAAAAATGTAAAAAAAGATATAGCGATACAATTATATTCTGTCAGGGATAGGATTGGCAGTTATGTGGATCAGACCGGTAAGTATGATACCGATTATACAGCTATACTGAAAGAACTGGCACAAATGGGATATACTGCTGTAGAAGCCGCCGGATACAATGATGGTAAATTTTATAACCGTACCCCGCAGGAATTTAGAAAAGACGTGGAAACTGCCGGGATGAAAGTGTTGTCTTCTCACTGCACAAAACCTCTTACTCAGGAGGAGCTGGCTTCCGGTGATTTTTCAGAATCGTTGAAATGGTGGGATATAGCGATTAAGGCACATAAAGATGCCGGGATGACTTATATAGTAACTCCATGGCTGGAGGTACCTAAGACTGTTAAAGACTTGAAAACATATTGCGATTACTACAATGAGATAGGTAAAAGATGTAAAGCGAGTGGTTTGAAATACGGATATCATAATCATGCACATGAATTTCAGAAAGTAGAGGACAAAGTGGTGATGATGGACTATCTGATAGAGAATACAAACCCTGAATTCGTGTTTATTGAGATGGATGTGTATTGGGTGGTAATAGGCAAAAATAGTCCTGTCGATTATTTCAATAAATACCCCGGCAGGTTCTCTGTCCTGCATATTAAGGACCATCGTGAAATCGGACAAAGCGGGATGGTCGGATTCGATGCCATCTTTAAGAATGCTGAAACAGCCGGAGTAAAACATATTATAGTTGAAGTTGAAAAATACAGTAGTACAATTGAAGAAAGTATTAAAAGCAGCCTGGATTATTTGCTCAATGCTCAATTTGTGAAAGCAAGCTACAGTAAGTAAGCAAATATCCTCTTTCTGTAAAAAAAACAATTAAGCCTTTTTATTTTATGAGTAGGACCATAATATTATTTATCATAAGTTTCATTTGTTTAAGTTCTTGCACGAACTCAAAAAGCAGGATATTATTCAATGGGCATAACGACAAAAACTGGAAAACCTCCGGTAATGTTTCGGTAAATGATAGTATGTTAATACTCTCGGGACCAGACTCCCGTGCCACCCTGAAAAACGGTGAATATAAAGACTTTGACTTAAATCTGGTATTACGGACCACACAAAACGGGAAAGGCTTTATAAGTTTCCATACAGACGAATCTTCGGGTAAGGGTTACCGGATAGCAATCAACAATAATATTTCAGATCCCATATGGTGGAGAATGACCGGTAGCCTGCTATCTGTACGCAATCTTACCAAAAGCCTGGTAAAAGACGATCAGTGGTTTACTATGAATATCCGGGTAGAAGGCCAATCCATTATTGTAAAAATAAACGGGGAACCTGTCGTTGAATATTTAGAACCTGCGCATCCCTTACGTATATCACCAAACGATAAATGCATTCTATCCGAGGGTACAATTTCACTGGCGAGCAAAGGTAGCGGAAATATAGAGTTTAAAAGTATTTCGATTGAAACCCTCAATAGAAAAGATATAAATATTCCCGCTCAACTAACCATTGCCAAAGACGAACAAAACGATGATATACTTCATCTCCACCAGGAAGATTTCCCTGTACTCGACTATCATGTACACTTAAAAGGAGGACTTACGAAAGAATCCGCAGCTAAACAATCAAGAAAGGCGGGAATCAATTATGTAGTTGCCCCTAATTGCGGAGTCGGCTTCCCTATTACAAATGATAAAGAAGTCTTTAACTTTCTGGATACGATGCGCACCCAACCTTTCATACTGGCTATGCAGGGTGAAGGGCGTGAATGGGTGACTACTTTCTCGGAAAAGGCCCGCGACGGGTTCGACTTCGTTTTCACTGACGCCTTGACCTTTAATGACATGAAAAACCGCCGGGTACACTTATGGATAAATGAGGAAGTTAAGATTAATGATGAGCAGCAATATATGGATATGATTGTAGATAAAATATGTTCGGTTTTGCGAGAACCTGCCGATGTATATGTCAATCCATTCTTTCTTCCAGAGCAAATGAATGACCGCTACGATGAATTCTGGACCGAAGACAGAATGAACAGAGTTATCGATGCCCTTGCTAAAAGCGGTATGGCTTTAGAAATAAATGAGTTGTATCGCATCCCCAATAAAGCCATTATCATGAAAGCTAAAAAAGCAGGTATAAAATTCACTTTTGGATCAAACAACATCAGCCCTGAGGTGGGAAAACTGGAGTATTCCATACGCATGAAAAAAGAATGCAACCTGATGCAGCTGGAGATGTATAAGCCCCAGATTAAACTATGAATATTGCATTACCCATACTGATTTGGTCCAAAAAATTATAACAGCACATATTGCCTGCATTGTAACAGACAGCCTCATCAGGGTATTTAATGCTGGTTATTCCAATTCATTTCCCCTCTTTCGGCTTCTTTTTCTTAAGCCATATCATAAAACCGGTCACAGGTAAGCTGGCTATGATAAAGCTTGCCAGAAACATGATTATTTTGCCCGGTAAACCACCTATCGCCCCAACATGGATATCATAAGTCATACGGTAAAACTTATCAGCATTGGAAGAACCCTCATAACTTATACCATATATACCTCCGCCTTCCAATTCCTGCAATGAGTTACGGTCAAAAAAACGAAAATGCCGCTTGTAATACGTCTCATTATTATCAGCCGAATTGAAACAAATACGGTAAGCACCTGTGTCCCCGATAGGAAAATCAAATATAAATACACCTTGTTCACCTATTTTGTATTCCTGCCTGACACGCTCCCACAATACGTCGTCCGGATTTGAAAATGAGGGAATCAAAGTAGTATCGGACAAAGCCGGAGTCCATTCTTTTAACTCCTCTCCTCCGGAGATTACTTTATAGTAAGCATTTGAATACCATTTGAAACTCCATGTCAGGCCTGTAAGAGCGAAAATAAAAGCAAACAGAACCGTATAAAATCCTAATACCTTATGCAACTCGTAGAATAGCATAAATGATCTGCTTTTCCGCTTTATAACCAATCCCGCCTTTACAGCCTTTTTCTTCCATTTGCGGGGAATCCACAGCACAATTCCGGTTATTGTCACTATCGCAAATACAACAACTGCCCAGCCCACTATCTGATGCCCTATTGCATAAGGTAGCCAAAGATTGCGGTGGCCGGAAAGAATAAAACCGAAAAAGTCGCCACTATAAGTTTGTTCTCCAATATATCCGCCCGAATAAGGGTTTAACAACAGAAGAGTATATCCTTTTTCGCTATGGTTATATGCCACTGTAACGGGTTTGTCGCGTTTACTATAGCTTACTCCATAAATTGCATTCAGGCTGTCACCGGGAGCTTTGAAAACATATGGTTCTGCCTTCTCTTTGAGCTGATGGGGTGACAAAAACGGCTTATCTTCCATTACAACAGATTGCTGAGGTTGAAAGATGCCACGTAGTTCTTCCTGAAATGTATAAATGCAACCGGTGATGGCTATAATAAAAACAATGATCCCGGATATTAAACCAAGCCAAAGGTGCGCCCAATGGCACACCTTACGGAGTGAAAAGCTTTTCTTTTGTTTTGTGTTCATTAAAAGTGAAATGAAATATTTCCGATTACCTGTCTTAATTTTTGAGGTTCAACGGTGCTCCAGCCTTTCCAATATTTTTTATCGGTCAGGTTATCCACCTTCAAGCCAAAACGGAATGCACCTGTAGAATAAAAAGCGGTGGCATTCAATATCGTATATGCAGGGATAACGAATCGGCCTGTTTCTGCAGTATTAGTTATTGCATTCTCACTTGCATAATTACCACCGAATCCGAATCCAAGCCCTTTAGCAACACCATTTTGTATAGTGTAACTTACCCATCCGTTTACTAAATTTCTGGGACCTGCACTTATCTCCCTGCGACCATCCACAGATGGACTTGTCTTTTTGTTTACGCTTTCGTTGTAACTATATCCGGCAATAATGCTAAGACCTGCTATGGGATTAACTGTAAAGTCAAACTCGACACCACGGCTATAAACATCTCCGTTCTGAATTGTAAAATTAGGTTGTTCGGGATCAGGACGAACCACATTAGTCACATATATATCATAATAGCTCGCTGTACCGACCAGTTTTCCATCAAACAATGATGTTTTAATGCCTCCTTCGATTTGATTCGCCTGCTTTGGTTTGAACGTACGGACAGAACCATCCGGCTGAAGCGAAGACTCTACATTTTCAAAACCATTCATATAGTTGGCAAAAATAGAAAGTTTTTCCGGTAATATCTGATAAACGGCCCCAAACTTAGGAGAGAAAGCTGTCTGACTGTAATCCCCTGATGTTTCACCACTGTTAACATCGTAATAACCTTTGTTGTCAAAGTAATCGAGTCGCAAGCTGGCCATTAACAAGAGTCGGTCGGTAACATTCAATACATCCGAGAAATATACGCTATATGTATTTGCATTCGAATTTGATAAATACGGACTATATCCCGACAACTTGGCATTTACGGCAGCCGCACTCAGATTTGTATAGTTAGGGTCGGCTACCTGACTATTGATGGTGTCGAACGCTACATAGTTGCTGCTGCTATTCGATTTGGTGTTGAAATAATCGAATCCTACTACCAGACGGTTTCTCATATTTCCTATTTTGAAGTCTCCTACAAAATTTTGCTGAATATCGACTGTTGTCCCTGTTGTATTCTGTGAACCTACCCATCTGCTCAATGAATCGTCTCTGAGAGGTTGGAGAAACATCACATACGAGTATAAACCTTTCGACTGACGGTTGCTGTACGAAACAGATGTTTGCGACGTCCATTTATCAGATAATTTATATTCCATCATACCAAACAGCTTAGTGGTAGGTGTTTTTATTGTTATGTCATTACTTGTAAATGAACGTTTATAATCCATCCCCAGTGCATCCGGTGTCTTATATTCCAGTTCCCGGCTTCTGTTGAGGAATACCATCAACGGATTTGTACTTTCCGATGTATAAAATTCAGTATTCACGGTAAACGACAATCTATCATTTGCTTTATATAGTAAAGATGGGGCAAGAAATACAGACTTCTTAAAACCTGCGTCCTGAAAACTGTTCTCTGACTGATAGGCCGCATTTGTCCTTAACAACAATTTCTTTTCCTTGTCTATCGGTGTATTTATATCGGCGGCGATCCGGCTTAGCCCGTAGCTACCCATGGTATATGATATATCACCGGCAAAATTCTCAAATGGCTTCTTTGTTACAATATTTATTAATCCGCCAAAAGAAACGAGACTACTGCCAAACAGTGTACCCGAAGGCCCTTTCAAGACTTCTATACGTTCTATATTGGCAGGGTCCAATCCTCCGTTTGTTTGTCCGCCCAACCCATTTACCATTGTCGGCTGAACAGCGAACCCCCTTATTGTAAAGTAGGCAGCACCATCCCCTCCCCGTCCGGTAGAAGACCAGAGTTTATCTATTCCCGGACTATTTTTAAGAGCATCGTCAAAATTGACGATTATTTGCTCTTTAATCAGATCCTTTCCGATTACGGAATATACCTGTGGATTTTCAAGATTCTTAAGCGGGAGTCTGGCTATATGCTCAGACTCTTTGTTCGAGAATCTATTTACACCGGCTTCAACAACCACTTCTGTTAATTCATGCGCCTTTTCCGTCAATACAATATTGAACGTACTTTCTCCCCGTTTTAGGTTTACAGCCGATTTGTAAGGCTTATGATCCAATGACGATACAACAAGCATATATTGGCCTATTGGCCCGCTGAAACGGAATTTCCCATTTTCATCACTTAAAGCCCCATAATGGGTGCCTTCAATCGAAACAGATACATTCTCCAATGGTATCTTATCTGGAGATACAACTGTGCCCGATACAGTAGAACGGGTATTCTGGGCATGTATAGATATACTGGTTATAAATAGCATAACCATGAAACAAAATCGCAAAGTTTTCATCGCTTTATTTAAAATGTCAATTTGTGAAATAAAATCGACACAAACCTACGATAATGACACATTCCAGACAATCACCATATATGATTATATATATACCATTTAATACCAAATTATAGTGATACCAAAAACGAAAAATTAAATTAAAGGGATAAATGTGGCAATAACATATATAACAAAGAAAATAGCGTACATAGTAACAGCAAGAACATTGACCTGATCTTACCCCGTACGAAATCTATCTCTTATACAATTATTATAAATCACGCCCTGACAAATTTAGAGAATGGACGCTCATCTGAGAATAACAATGCCGTGTTTATCAATGCCAGATGGGAATAAGCCTGAGGAAAATTCCCCAACTGCCTCTTCGTATCAAAATCCAAATCCTCACTGAATAAACCCAAATGATTTGAATATGTAAGCAATTCATTGAATATTTTCAAAGCTTCATCCGTTTCGCCCGTAACGTACAATGCCCTTATCAGCCAGAATGTACAAATAGTGAAAGAAGAAGAAGGCAAGCCAAAGTCGTCATTATTTTTATACCGGTACATCAACCCGTTATAAAACAATTCTTCCTTTATTTTCTTCACGGTTTTGATAAACTTCTCATTATCCGGTTCAATAAATCCGTATTGTTCCATCAACAAGAGGGAAGAGTCTACATCACAATTGTCATATGCCTGGGTAAAACTCTGTATTTCTTCATTCCACCCGTTTGTCAATACATCGTTTTTTATAAGTTCGGCCTGTTCTTTCCATTCTATCTCATATTCAGGCATATTCAGGAAGGTGGCAATGCTCACAGCCCTATCCAGTGCTACCCAGCACATTACTTTGGAAAACACGAAATGCTTCTCCGTATTCCGGAATTCCCAGATGCTCTGATCGGTATTCCGCCATTCCACAGCCACGGTTTTCACAATAGTTTTCACTACTTCCCACATCTCTTCTATTTCGTCCAAAGTTCCCGGGAAATGAATATAATAATTGTAGATAACATCCATAAGGTATCCCAACGAATCGTTTTGCCGCTGGTTATACGCTGCATTTCCGATTCTTACGGGCTGAGAATTCTCATATCCTGACAAATGCTCCAGTATTTCCTCCCGGAGAATGCGGTTGCCATCTATCGCGTACATAATCTGAAAAGAATCGGATTTAGATTTCAATATTCTTTTTATGAATCCCATAAAGCGCTTTGCCGAAGCCTGATGTCCCATTTTCAGCAAAGTTTCTATCGACATGGAAGCATCCCTTATCCAACAAAAGCGGTAGTCCCAGTTGCGCACCTCCCCTATCGTTTCGGGCATACTGGTCGTCAGAGCGGCGATTACCGCCCCTGAATCCTGAGTAGACATCAATTTCAATATCAATAAACTACGGGATATGACATCATTGTATTGGACAAATTTACGGGAACGGCTATTCCAGTTCAGCCAATAGACTTTGGTCCGCTGGTATTCGAGATAAACCCGGTCGATATCTATGGAGACAAGTTTTTGACTATAGGATAACATCAGAAACTCCTCTTTTTTGAGTATCATTTCTTCTTCATTTAGTATCGTATCAAAATCAATACTTGAATACAGATACATATTATCCCTGACATTTTCGCACGAAGATGTTTTTATGCAATCCTCAAATTTACGGTGAACCGCTGTTTCTTTCGCATAATTCATTACAGGTTCATATTTGACACGGAAACGCGGCTCGCCTGCAAGTAAACGGATATAGCGGTAAATCTCAGCAGGGTAAAAGTAATCCATTTGCATAGTCCTGTATCTGGGCATAAAATCAAGTACTTCGAAACTCCCTTCATCCGATGCAAATCTGGTACAAAGGATATTAGTACCTTTCAGATACTGCTGCGAACATTTATAATCTTCCGATACCAGGAAAGCGAAGCTTCCCCCTGACTTCTTATCCAGAATTTTAGAAAATACCGACGGAGAATCAAAATTGGGTACACATAGCCAATCTATGCTCCCGCTTTCAGATACCAATGCCGCCGACTTACAATTCCCTATAACTCCGTAATTTAGATTATGCATGTTTATATTTTTTTTATTCAATGATTATGACGTTCTTTACAACACAATATAGCCTTTGATTGAACCAAATACGCTATTTCTCTGTTTTAATTAGTATTAATTCACATTTCTACTCCTATCTATTTCTTTCCCTGATCTGAAAGAAATACATTGTCAGGAATATCTCCGGATACTCCGGCAACTTTTAATTATTAAAAATCGAAAAGATGAAACTTATTATAATATCTAACAGGTTACCACTCAAAATAGTTGAAAAAAATAACATATATAAAGTAATATCCAGTCCGGGAGGATTGTCTACAGGTCTCGATTCGTTGGAAATGAAGATGGAAAAGCACTGGATCGGCTGGCCGGGAATGTACCTCGACGATTGCAAAGAAAAAGAAATTATAGATGACCAGCTCGAAGGGCAAAACTTTCATCCGGTCTATTTATCTCCCGAACAGATAGAGAACTATTATGAAGGATATAGCAATAGCGTACTTTGGCCGCTCTGCCATTACTTCTCCAACTATATGCACTACGAAAACAAATACTGGGAAGCTTATAAAGAGGTCAATAATTTATTTTGTGAAGCAGCTCTGGAAATTATAGAACCCGGAGATATTGTATGGATACAGGATTATCAGTTGATGTTATTGCCCAAAATGATCCGGGATAAAGTATCCGATATCAGCATCGGGTATTTCCACCATATTCCTTTCCCCTCTTACGAATTGTTTCGCGGCTTGCCCGAAAGGGCTGAAATACTGAACGGACTGCTGGGAGCGGATCTAGTGGCATTCCATACTCACAGCTATATGCGCCACTTTATAAGTGCTGTTTACCGGGTATTGAAGCTGGATTGTAATCTGGATGAAATACAAATGGACAGGCGCGTGGTCGATGTGGATGCTTTCCCTATGGGTATCAACTATGATATGTTCCACAATGCTTTATTAAATCCCGATATAAACAAAAATGCAGAAGAGCTCAGGGCGAGTTTCGGAACAGGTAAGCTAATCTTATCTGTAGACAGATTGGATTACAGCAAGGGAATTATGATCCGGCTCAAAAGTTTTGAAGAGTTTCTCGACAATCATCCGGAATATACAGGTAAAGTTTCATTGGTAATGATTGTAGCCCCTTCCCGCGACAATGTGGATATTTATGCCGAACTAAAGAAGGATATAGATATGAAAGTGGGAGCAATCAATGGGAAACATTCAACGATCGACTGGACTCCCGTCTATTACTTTTACCGGGCATTCAATTTCGAGGAACTGGCTGCCCTTTACCATATAGCAGATATAGCCCTGGTAACCCCGCTCCGGGACGGAATGAATCTGGTTGCCAAAGAATATCCTGCTACCAAGAGAAATGAGCCGGGTGTCCTTATTTTGAGTGAAATGGCCGGAGCTTCCATAGAATTGTCTGATGCCATCATAGTGAATCCTACAGATACCAAAGAGATAGAGAATGCAATAGTACAAGCATTGGAAATGCCTTTGGATGAACAGTTAAAAACCATAGCATCTATGCAGGAAATCATATCCACTCAAACAGTCAATCAATGGGCCCAGGATTTTATAGAGGAGCTGACCAGCATAAAATCCAAAAACGACGCATTGCAACAAAAGATCGTTGAAAAAACGAACTTCGATATCATTAAGCAAGCGTATGATAAAACTCAAAACAGGCTGATTATACTTGACTATGACGGAACATTATCACCATTCAGAAAAGAGCCGATGCAAGCATATCCGACACCCGACCTGCTCAAAATATTGGAAGAATTAAGTACCTACCCGGGAAATCATGTAGTCATAAGTAGCGGGCGCGACAAGCAAACCCTCGATAAATGGCTTGGGCATCTGCCAATAGGACTGGCTGCCGAACATGGTGCCTTTTACCGGGAAGATGGGATATGGTATCAAACCGCCCAGAAAGTAGAATGGGATGAGGAAATACCAAACATAATCAAACAAATTGTAAAAAGAACCCCGCGTTCGAAAATGGAGGTAAAAGATACGGCACTGGTGTGGCATTACCGGAACGTGGACATCTGGCTTGCCGACCTGCGTGTCACCCAACTTATCAATGCTTTGCTAAATCCTTGTGCACGTAACAACTTACAGATAATGAGAGGAAATAAGATAGTAGAAGTAAAATACGGCGATATTAGCAAAGGTTCGGAGGCCAGAAGGTTGATCGGGAAAGGAAACTACGATTTCATAATGGCTATAGGAGATGATACTACCGATGAAGAGATGTTTCTGGCATTGCCGCAAGATGCAATAACAATTAAAGTTGGCCAGAGTTCCAATGCTGCATTGTACAATCTGCCGACACAGGAACAAACCGTACTATTTCTGAATAAACTAATGAAGGGAAAAAAGACCGGCTATATCTAAATATATCCGGTCCTTATCTTTTCTTTTATTTCCGGATTCCTGTCCGGAAATAGGTTTAAATAGCGACAGGTAATACTTTGCCTGTCAGCTTCTGGATATCTTTAAGCATCGGCCGTTCATCCTCAGCACAAAATGTCAGAGCCGTACCGCCATGACCGGCCCTCCCTGTACGTCCTATACGGTGCACATAAGTTTCAGGGACATCCGGCAAATCGTAATTGATAACCAGTTCCAACTGATTGACATCTATTCCGCGGGCGGCAATATCAGTAGCAATAAGTACACGGGTCTTATGCGATTTGAAATTTTCCAATGCTCTTTGACGGGCATTCTGCGATTT
The DNA here is from genome assembly GCF_042654545.1 of Dysgonomonas termitidis. GTDB lineage: Bacteria > Bacteroidota > Bacteroidia > Bacteroidales > Dysgonomonadaceae > Dysgonomonas > Dysgonomonas termitidis. The sequence continues at coordinate 60,994 of NZ_JBHSGN010000063.1, read as the reverse complement.
GTTCCCGTGAATGGCTTCACTGCCAATCCCCGCTTTACAAAGCAAACGTGCTATCTTATCGGCTCCGTGCTTCGTACGGGAAAATACCAGAACCGATTGTTTCTTATCTTTTTTCAGTAAGTTGATAAGCAAATCTTTCTTATCCTGTTTTTCTACAAAGTAAACACTTTGCTCGATCACATCCACCACGGACGAAACGGGAGCGACTTCCACCCTGACAGGATTCCTTAATATAGAACGTGAAAGTGCAGCTATAGCCGGAGGCATTGTAGCCGAGAAGAACAGAGTCTGCTTATCCTTTGGCAGTTTGGGCAATAAACGCTTTATATCATGGATAAAGCCCATATCCAGCATCCGGTCAGCTTCATCGAGTACAAAGTGAGTTATAGCATTCAGGCTTATAAAACCCTGATTCATTAAGTCCAGTAACCGCCCGGGCGTAGCAACAAGGATGTCGATGCCTCTATGTAGTTCATCGGTCTGGGCCTTTTGCTTCACACCTCCGAATATCACACAATGTCGTAATCCTGTATACAGGGTATATTCCCTGATGCAATCGTTAATCTGGATTGCAAGTTCACGGGTGGGAGTGATGATCAACGCCCTTATTTCTCTTTTCCTTCCGCTTATTTTATTCTGATACAAATGTTGTATAATCGGTATCGAGAATGCTGCTGTTTTGCCTGTACCGGTTTGTGCCAGTCCAAGCATATCTTGCTTTTTGAGAACTACGGGGATTGCGTCTTGTTGTATCGGGGTTGGATTTGTATATCCTTTTTCTTGCAGAGCCCTCAATATCGGCTCTATAATGTTTAATTCTTGAAATGATGTCATCTAATATTCAGTCTGCTCTTCCGGCAGTCATCTTTAATTTATTAATGTGCAAAATCGTGGGGGAAATAATCACAGGATAGAACCGACACAAATTGTTTGCGCCACAAAGGTAAGACTAATAATCGATTTAACAACATAAACCTGATTTATTCACCGATATCTCAGGTTCTTCGGATCAGAAAGATCAAACAATATTTCAATTAAGTTTAAAAAAGCCACCGACAAAATTAGTAGAGACTTTAGCTCCCCGCTCCGCTGTTGCCGTTTTAGGATCGATACGATAAATATAGACGCCTTCATCCTTTACCTTTACAGGGAAATAAACGTATCCACCGTCAACCAGGACAGAAAAGCGGCGTCCTCCATCCCCGTCATGTACAGGAATCTCCGGTATTTTTTTAAATGACTGGTTGTTCAGATCTATTATATAGCATGCCAGTGATTTATCTCCCCATCTGTCATTTGCTGTCTGGGGATTAATGGTACTAACCTCAGCGAATACCAGACCGTCACCAATATACTTTACATGGGCAGGTTTCAAGCCTCCCGACTTAGTCTCGAAATCGAAAAAATAATCGTCGAACCCGGTCGTGCCTGCCGGTATACGCAAAAATCCGGCTTTTTTCGTACTCTGCGAATATCCGTTGGCAATGGCAGAATTAGACATGATATACATATCCCCCGATTCGACCTTGAATATACCATTATGCGCATACCACGATCCGGCCGGGCCTGTACGCGTATCTTTCATCACCTTGTCCAATGTCATTTCAGGATAAGAATATACAGCAACATAAGTGGTATCGGTATATTTGGTTTCGTATGTCTTCGGATTCATATGGAAGTAAGTCATGTAAATCTTATTACCGCTCATACACAAGCCAGTAATACTCGGCCATTCGAATTGGGAAAGAGGCGCTATCGGGGCAGTCTTGCGACTGGTAATAGCAACACTGTTAATATCAACATTATAAAACGTTATATTACTTCCCTCTTCAGCATTACCGGGAATCTCTATTCCCATCATACTGTTATTGTCAATCTGTGTAAATGCACTGAGAGACTGATTGAAAGTAAATTCACCTTTTTCAAGCAAGTAACCGTCCCCTCCCCTTACTACTCCGGTAGTATTGGTAACTCCAAGACCGCCCACACAAAAAATAGTTTGGTTGCCCTGCTCATAATCATGGAATCCGCTTTGCTCTATTCCTTTGCCTACCGCATTGATGTTCCCCGACATAAGGTCTTCCGCCGTAACGAGATAATAGGCTGTTGTCCCACCGGATGTAATCCCCAGGCTTAGAACATAAGGAGCAAAAGGAATTTCTTCAGTGCCAAATTCATCGTCATCGCATGAGGAAGCAAATAAGACGATACATCCTGCGATTATATATGCTGTAATTTTATTTATATATTTCATGCTCGTTTTCATTAAGTAAATCTGATTGTATAGTTTATTATTTCAGAAAATAACGGAATTTCAGATTAAATGCCCTACCCGGCTTCTGTAATCTGTAGTTATCATATAATTTTTCATCCGTGAAATTCGTACATTCCAGCATAACGCTATAACGCCCATTCTGCATCGTGTAACCCAGGGAGATATCATGCGAAGTCTGTTCGGGAATTACATCTTTGGTCGACTTTGCCCCAAGACCGGGAAAAGACAGATAATACTTCCACATATAATTGATCGAATAGTCTAAAGACAATTCTGAATCTTTTAGCCCTATATTCTGAAACTGCACCCCTATGTCTCCATGACCGAAAAAGTAAGGGATATTAGGCAGACGACGCTTATAATTGAGATTCTCGGATTTTCCGTTTCCTACATAAGTGCCCGTATTCTCTTCATACTTCTGATTATCCTTTATGTCCTGATAAGTCAGATTTGCTCCCGCATGAAGGCGGTTTTTCCATTGATACTTTATTCCGCCCTCTACACCTTTAGTGAGAACTTTCCCCATATTTTTATAACCGGTAACAGCCGAAGCTTCTGTCAGGTCTTTTAATATAAAGTCTTTCGTATCCCTGTATATAAAATTACCTTCGAGGAAGACTGTATGTTCTTTTAAATTCTGTTCGAAGATAAAACCAAGATTCGCATTATTACTACTCTCGGGCTTGAGATCGGGATTACGCAACTGATTAAGTCCGTCACCAAACATTTCGGTGCTTTCCGGCAAGCGGTAAGCCTTTTCATAAGAAACTTTCGCCTGTAATCTGGGTAAAATAAAATAAGTAAATGCAGCCCCGTATCCAACATTTGTTTTATCGTCATCTACTTTATCGAGTCTTTCATCTTCTTTATACTGGTTTATTATCTTATAGGTAGAACTGCTTGTACTGTATAATTTAGTAAAAACATTGGCGTTCCACCTATCGTATTTTACCTGCCAACCCAGACCTGTTATGTTCTTCGTCAATTTTTGAGGTATTTTGTTCGATTCATTGTCAGGATCTACCTTGTCATGAATTTTCCGGTTTAAAGATGAAAACACATGATTCAGCGTAACGGACTGATGATTATTTATCATATAGCTGATATTGGCATTGGCTACCCACTCCCTATTCCTTATTTTGGAATCGGTATAAGAATTAGTTCCCCGTTCACCCTTTGTATCAGAAGGTTGCCATTCACCCAGCCAGTTATAGTTGCGTGCCAGAGTATCTGTGCTGAATGAATTGACCATGCTGTATGCTCCATAGAATGAAGCGGATAATCCTTCAACGAACAGATCATCCTTTTTGTAGCGGATAGACGGTATCATCGACTCGCTTTTGGATTTTACACCACCGTATACAGCATCTATCACAGCGCCGGTTTGTACATCTTTATCGTTCTTTGACAGGATAACGCCTGCTAACAGATAATCAGCGTATGATTTATTGGTTATCCCTGTTTCAAATTTTATCCCCATCGACTGGTAATCGTCATGGAAACGTTTCACCCATCGTTCTTCAATTGTTTTTCCGTTACTCAAATCCTTAATAGGAGCGAATACTTTATAGTCGTTATCCGAGTAATTGAAGAATGTATTGGCGCGGACGGTAAAGCCTGTTTTCAGGTCAGTATAAGCTCCATTCAGAGATATCCGGTGCGTATTGAATGACCCGATAGAGTATGATGCATCCAGATAGTTGGCATCTTTGCGACTGATTATATTCACCGCTCCGCCCAAGGCATCGGCGCCTAAGCTTACAGGCAGGACACCTTTATAAACTTCGATACGTTCAGCCATATTCACAGAGATATTACTCAGGTTGAACGAAGATCCGAAGTTATCCATCGGAATCCCATCCAGAAAGAATTTCACCTGATTTCCTGAAAAGCCATTGAGACTGAAATTGTAATTAGACCCTACTCCTCCGTCTTCCCGGATACGGACACTTGAGATATTGCTCAGCATCTTGCTTAGGGGGGCTACAGTATTGTACGACTGCTTAAGGTCGACCACGGTTATGGCATAAGCTTGTTCCTGCTTTTGCCGGGCTTCGGTTTTCCCTTCTACAGCTACTTCATGTAATTCTACGGAATTGTCTATTTCAACATCAGGGACACGGGTAGTTTTACCCGCTTCGACCAGTACATTTACTCTGACCGTCTTTGCCCCCACACCCGATACGACAATAGTCTGATTTCCGGGCGGTACGTTGACCAGCTTAAATTCTCCACTCTCGCTTGTATATTCCCCGATTGCAGTTCCTTCTACCGATACAGCTATCGAATAAACAGCTTTTTTCTGCGCATCCGTCACACGCCCGGTAATAATCCCACTTTTTGATTGCTGGGCCGATATATTTAATGTATTGCTTATAAAAAATAATAAAAGCAAAGAGCATAAAAGATTAGCTCCGAATAGTTTGTTACTCATTTTGATTCTTAATTTTCGAACGCGTAAAAGTAGTACACCGCGTCCCTCCTCACAATCACCATAAATAGGTATTTGCAGAGTATTTTATACCTAAATAGTATGAGTGAACACTACAACAAACAGGCCCATTAACTCCTATGCAACAACGTTTTAGTTACACGATACCATTTACAGTCCATCGTGGCTGCAGCAATTATTAACGCTATTCTGGCCTGGAACACAAGCAATTTTTGATTGCATACACCACATAGTACATGACATAAAATACAGCGATAAAAGTTACCTTGAATATAATAAATTATTTTTTTACAAATATTTTATCTATATAGTACGCCATTAGCTGTTGGCTATTGGTTTATAGTTCTTTGAAAGAATGAACAAGCCCCTAATTGACTCTGTCGAACGTTGTTTCCCCTCGGGGGATTTGCAGGGAGGGAAAAAAATGACAGATAGAAAATAGTAGAAAATGTGTCAAGTTTGTCAAGTTTTGTACATAAGCTATTGGCTAACGGCTATCAGCTAATAGCTAAAAAGGTGTTACTTTTTAACAGTTACAAGTTACGAGTTGTTTATTGATATATCTTTTACCTTTTGAAGAAAATCAATACTCCAAAATAACTTTAAGCGACCCAGAGAAATGACAATCCTCAAGTATATGGAAAAATACTTCCTTATATACCTGAGGATTAAATAGATTCAGAGTCCTGACCGATAATTTAATTATATTCCTTATATAGTAAAAACAGGTGTGCGGCCGACCAGCTGAAATGCGAGGCTTTTAGCCGTTCTCCAGTATACACATCATAGTTCTCATGTATCGGCGCATCGTCTTCCAGGCCTTGCAGCCGATCGAAAACCTGCTGTGTATACATATCTGCCTCTTTTGTATATCCATACTTCCGTATGCCGGATATGGCAAAATAAATCTGGTCGATCCATATAGGTCCCCGCCAGTATCCCCTCGGTGCAAATTCAGGATTATCTGCGGCAGCAGTCGGAAAAGGAATATATGTAGAGAACTTTTCCGCATCGAACATGATTTTAACTGTTTCATCTGCCTGCTCTTTAGTTGCCAGCCCTGTCCATAACGGAGTCCACCCTTCGGGACCGAATACTTTTATGAACGATTTATTCAGCTTCTTATCAAAAAAGTACCCTGTCTCTTTATCGAAGAAATAATCCTGAATAAGGTCTTTCCTGTCCGGCTCGTTAAAAGGAGTATTCAAAATTGCAGCAAACTCTTTCAACAGTGAATATTCGTATTGCAGATAAGCATTCAGGTCGACGGATTCCTGATCCATACTCCATGCTTTCTCACCGTTTTTCACCATTTTTGCGTCATCGAAACGTATGGCGTTATCCATGCCGCTCTCCCATTTGGCAGCTTCCAAAGTTCCATCGGTAGCTCCATATTCACAGATACCGTTCCGGTCGTGATCCCTGTATTTATACCACCACTGATGATACCTGAGGAGTTTCGGGTACATTTCAGCCACAAAAGAAGTGTCCTTATCGGCCTGGAATACTGCATTGACAGCCCAGGCAGCCAAAGGAGGCTTCGTATCACGGTAATTATTCCCGGCAGGATCGGTATAGATACAATCTGCAATCATTCCGGCATCATCCTGATAATCGAACATCGTCCGTATCTGGTCTTTTGCGAGAACCGGATCAAGATACGACAGGGCAACAGCATGCTTCCATGAATCCCATGCCCAGAATCCGACAAAGTAGTTCATCGCATGCGAAGGTACAATGCCCGCGTGCAGCAATGCCCCTTTGGGACTGCGCCAGTTACTCATAAGCGTCATGATGCTTTTTACCATTATCCGGTTATTCTTATCCGGCATATCCTGACGGAGATTCTGCCTAATATAATGATTCCAGCATATATTGCGTTCTTTGGCTTTAGCTTCGGAATTGGTCAAAATATCAACTATTTCCCCGTTCTTTTTTAAGAAATCCTCTTTTGTATTGAAATAAGAAATTACAATATCGAATTGCTTTCCGATATCTTTCGATGTAGCAATATAGCGGTCTGCCGATAGTTCCAATAAAATATCTTCAGGAAAACTAATCATTACTATTTCCCCGGTTCTTAAAGATGCCGTAATCCCGTGTGATTCTTTATTCCATATCAGGCTGTCATTCAGACATCCCTCTGTCACAAAATAAACTTCATTATCCGATTTACATTTCAATAGAGCATGATTGGCTGTTACGAAAACCAGTTCCTGCCGGATGCTTCGCGCATCGCCCGACAGGTTCAGAGTCAATTTGCCCGGATAATAAATTGCCGTATCTTGCTTTAATGCAACAGGCGTACCCTTTCCATCTAGAACCGAAACTTCACAAATGGAATTACTGATCCACTTACGATGGTCTAAATCGACAGGGCCGCAAAATCCACTGAAACCTGCTTCTTTACCGGGTATTGAAAAGCCCATCCACGAACCGCAATCGGTAAAATAGCCCTGCCCCTGCCTGACTTTTCCCTGTGGGGTATGAACTACATTAAGCAAATTGGGAAAATTGAGGGTCAAATCTTCTCTCTGAAGTTCTGCTTTGTCTCCGGCCTTACAGGAATGTAAAAGCATTCCCGTAATAACAGCCAGAAGTATAAATATCTTTGATCTATTCATTTCGCTCTTTTAATATTGTTTACCGGTCTCTACAAGGTTTGTGTCTTTATCTACCGGAATAATAGTGAATCCGTACGACATATCTTCCGGAGTAATCGTATATTCAGGGTGAGTCTGGGCTCCCCAAGTATTATCTCCGCCCACACCCATCTGCATATAGTCTATATTCAGCCATACCATATCCTGCTTTCTTACACTGCCGCCATGCTTGCGCTCTACATCGAAAGGTATATACATCAGGTCTTTCATCGGAAAATTCCATGCACTTATGCTCAGAGGCTGTTTACCTTTTATCAATAGCCCGTCTCCCGTTGCATTTTGCAGGCTAAACCACCGGACATCGGATTTATTTGCAGTTTCCTGCGGACGTATGTACGGGTGGAACTGGCTCCAAACATCACTTTTATACAAATCGACCATAGCTGATGTTTTCCTGTCCCAATAATTTTCATGAGGTCCGCGGCCAAACCATGTCATTTGGTCATATTCACCTTGTAATACCATATATAAGCCTACTTTCGGTATTTCGGGCAAAGCGATATCTCCTGTTGTCAGTTTATAATCCGTTTCGATAGTACCATCCGGGCAAATCATATAACTGATGCCAATCTTACAATTTTGTTTTTCCAGATTATAGGCAACCTTTATGAGCGTGTTATTACCGGACTTCTCACTTGTCAGATTTTCTAATGTCATTTCCCCGGTCGCTTCCTTCCATGTCAGGCAACGTGTACCCAGTCCGTTAGCTACGTCATTATCGGTCAGCGGTCGCCAGAAATTCGGAGTAATGCCCGTTTGCAGCAGTTCTTTCCCATTTCTCCTGAGTGAATACAATTGTCCGTTTTCCTTTGAGAATGAGACTTCGAAAGCATTACCCGACACAACAATACGGTTGGCATATTCAGCTGATTGGGTATTACCCTGTATGCTGTTCTTTACAATATCTTTACTGCCGGCAAGCAAAGGAAACTGTTCATATGCCTGTAAGTGTCCTTCAGGTATAAATGGATGGCTACCCCTGTAATAAGCATTAAGATGCAGAAAATATTCGGTGTTATTCCTGACGGCAAAATCAGGAATATCGAGTGTAATATTTCTCGATTGATGCGCATTTAATCCTTGTACATCAAAATTTTTCCGGGCTATAATTTCTCCGTCTGCTTTCACCTGCCATTCGAAATCAAAGTCATCCAGATTTATAAAATCGAATTTATTGGTAATACGGACTACATTATTCGTAAACGAAACAGATTCGAAACGTACAGGCTGATATACTTTTTTCACTTCCCATATATGCGGACGAAGCTTCCTGTCCGCCAATACCAACCCATTGGCACAGAAGTTGGAATCATTGGGAATGCCGACGAATCCCATATCTCCTCCATATCCCCAGATATCATTACCGGCCTGGTCTTTGATAGGGAAAGTCTGGTCTACCCAGTCCCATATAAATCCGCCTTGCAACTGGTCGTGCTCATCTATAAGATCCCAGTAATCCTTCAGATTACCGACACTGTTCCCCATCGCATGTGCATATTCGCAGAGAATCAACGGGCGGCTCTGGCGTTGATTGACATGCTCTCTCAATTGCCAGATGCGTGCATACATCGGACAATAAATATCCGAAAGGCCTGTCTTACGCGCACCTTCGTATTGTACAGGACGCGAAGCATCGAACTTTTTCAGCCAATGATATACCGTTTCGAAATGTTCTCCGTATCCGGATTCATTTCCCAGAGACCATGTAACTACACTGGTATAATTACGGTCGCGAAGCGCCATTCGTTCCACCCGTTCCTGAAACGGTACAATCCAGTCCGGAAAGTTTGCCAGCGTACGGGCTTCCGTTGCTTCCATTCCATGAGATTCTATATTAGCCTCATCTACAAGATACAAGCCATATTCATCGCATAGTTCGTACCAGCGTTCTATATTCGGATAATGGCTACAACGCACGGCATTGATATTGAATTGCTTCATCAGCCTGATATCTTCTATCATGCTGCTCTCGGTGATGGTACGGCCTGTTTTCGGCTCGAACTCATGACGGTTAACCCCCTTAATCGTAACAGGTACGCCATTTACCATAAAGAGTCCGTTCTTCATTTCCACCGTACGGAATCCGAAACGATGGGAAAAAGCTTCTGAAACTTTTCCTCCTTTGTCCAATGTGGAAACAGTCAGGGTATAGAGGTCAGGCGCTTCTGCACTCCAAGGTTTCACTGCCACAAATGTATTCTCCATGCTGATTGTGCTACCCATTATATCCGACAATTTTTTAGTTGAAGAATAAATGATTTTTCCGTTTTCAGCAACTTCTATTTGTAGCGAAGAATTGGTAAAAGAAGTATTCTTATCCATCTCTATATTGAGTCTGAACAGGCCGTCTTTATAGCCATTGACTAAATCGGCCTTCAATTCAAAGTCCTGAATTCTTACTTTAGGACGGGCAAGAAGAGATACGCTGCGTTCTATACCGCTATACCGCCAGTAATCCTGCCCTTCGAGATAAGACCCGTCGCTGTATCTGTACACTTCTACTGCGATGTCGTTAGTTCCGGCCTGCAGGTAATCATTGACAAGGAATTCGGCCGGGAGCCGGCTATCCTCACTATATCCTACATAATGTCCGTTTATCCAGCAATAAAAAGCGGATTCAACCCCTCCAAAGTGCAGGATTATATCCATTCCTTTCCAATGCGCAGGGAGTGTAAATGTGCGTTTGTACGAACCTACCGGATTGTAATCGTGCGGAACATAAGGAGGGTTTGCAGGGAACGGATAAGCCACATCGGTATAGATAGGCGAATCGAAGCCTTGTAGTTCCCAACTTCCGGGAACCGCAATTTTACTCCATTCCCTCACATCGAAATCCTTTTGATAGAAAGCGGACGGACGCGAAGCCGGATTTTTTGCATAATGAAAATCCCATGTGCCATCGAGGGATAATTCCCTGTCGCTTGCCTGTTGTTTTATTGCAGCTTCTTTAGTCGAATGCGGCCTGAAAAAAGCATGCATAGGCAAACGGTTGACCTGATTGACCAATGGATTTTCCCACTCTTTGGGCTGTTGTTGAGCCAGACTGTATTGTAAAAACAGAAACAGTCCGATTAAAAGATTTATTTTTTTCATAATGATTTAGGTCGCAGACCTATTTATTACTTTGTTAAGTTCAAATACAACAAGAAGTTAAACTGAAATAGCATGTCATTAAATCCTTATTCTACTTATTTACAAATAGCAGAAGAAAGTAACAAGAAACGGGACGGTAAGGTCGAGTGTAATTCCATGGAATATGGCGATTATTACAAATTCCGGCCCGGAATATTTGGTAATAATGGGAAGTGTAGTATCCATTGTCGTCGCTCCGCCGGATGAGACAGGCGCCAGTTTTCCGAAATAAGTAACAAGCAACGGTGCCGCGAGCAGCGTAAACAGTTCCCTTATAATATTTGAGACTAAAGCGATTGTACCTAATTCAGCCCCCTTATATTGAGTAATAAAAATACTGGATAACGAGTAATACCCGAATCCCGAACCTACTGCCATACATTCGAAAATGCTCCAGCGGGGAATAAACAGACCGACGATTGCACATCCTGCCAAAGTGCCGACCAGTGTAGCTGCTGGTACGAGTATCACCTTAAGCTTATTATTTTTGAGAGCGGATAATGCTTTCTTATCATATCCTATATTAATACCAACCAGAAACATAAGGCCATAAAGGATATACACGCTTAAATCGTTATCAAGAACGACCTGAGGCAATATGCCCATATATGAAGCAATGGCTCCGGCTATAAAAAACGCAAGGATTATCAGACTGCCTTTCATATTTATTCTTTTCCTTTTACAAAGAATTTTTTATAGACAAACCATGCCAGCAAGATGCTGCCTGCAATGGCTCCCATCGTGATGATGAGAGCCTGCAAGCCAATTGTTGTCAGATTGTTTACTATCTTTTCATTATGTCCTACCGATATCCCCAGAAAAAAAAGGAGCAGGAATATGAAACAGGTTATCAGTTTCCCGATTATTTTTATATCCGGGATGCGGCGCAGAAAGTATCCGGCACCAATACCGGCAAGCATAATAGCAAAGACTGTAAGCATTATTAAGTAATGAATTGAAAAGAGTTTATTAATTAATCTGGTCGTTCGATTTTATTTCCAACAAAGGTATGGGATAAAAATTATTTTTGTCGGGAGAAAAACCCGTCCGACCGACAGCGGTAAGGGCTTCCTTTACCTTACCCCAACGGCGCATATCGTAGAAACGTGTGTTTTCAAGAGCAAATTCCAGTATACGTTCATGCTCAATCTGCTTCTTCACAAAGTCCTGATTCGAGTCAGCAGGAATCCCCGGCATATCCGCCCTGTCTCTTACCTGATTGATAAGCGGTACAGCTTCCGGTGTCTTCCCCTGTTCGTTTAAGCTTTCGGCAAGGAGCAACAAGACATCTGCATAACGCATCAGAGGCAAATTGACCGCCGTCCTCGATTTATTCAGGTCTTCCAGAGTCGCAGGAAGATATTTTCTGAAACAGGCTTTTTGTGAAGCGGCCCCGAATAATTCATTATAGGTATAACCGTACACCTTCTTATCTGTCACATCATTGAAATATGAATCGTTAAAGAAGACGGTTTGGTACAGCCGGGAATCGTACAGGCCTGTCGTGGCTGTCTTTCCTTCTTTTTTATATTCATCGATAAGTATCTGGTTAGGGAATATTTCGTCCCATCCTCCCAGTTCCCCGGTCGATATCCATTTGTGCAATGCAGTTCTGTATGCCGCACCATTAGCAGTATTTTCTGTGAACTGCAACTCAAAAACAGATTCTTTGGAATTTTTATTTGTCCCGTTAAACATAGACAGGAAATTCTTTTCCAATTCATAGCCTTTCACCTTTTTAAAGGCGTCTTCAGCCTTAGCCAGATATTCGGATTTCCTGCCTGTTTCTTCATAAGCCCGGGTAAGGAGCGAATATCCCATGTATGCATAAACGGCTCCCTGTGTTGCACGTCCGGTACGTTCAGGAGTTTGTTTCTGAGGCAAACCTGTAGCCGCTTCAAATTCACCGATTATAAAGTCCCACGCGGCGGCCCTGTCTGACAATGGCTTGCTGATCTGCGCTTCACTCGTAATATATTCGTTACGGATAATTATTCTCTCCCAGTTAAGCAAAAGTTTCATGTGGTAATATCCTCTTAAGAAATGGGCTTCGGCCAGGATTTGATTTTTATACGTCTCATCCATGCTGATGGAAGGAACTTTTTCCAGCACCTGATTAGCATAAGATATTCCCTGATAATGGATCTCCCAATATGTGTAAAACTGGCTGTTGCCATTCGTATATGTGAAATTGAATAATTCTACCCATGTAGGATAATTAAGCGCGTCACTTCCGATATTACAAACGTCCTCCCTATAAGCCTCTACGGGGAACTTTACTTCAGCAAATTCCCAGGTTTCAGTCGCGCATTCCAGTTTTGAATATACAGCCGCGAGCCCTGCTTCCGCATCGGTCTGGCTACGCCAGAAATTAGTCGAAGTAAGTTTGTCGGGGGAGTTCATATCAAGCCTGTCATCGCAAGACGATACAAAAAGTCCTGTAAGTATCAGACAAAGTATAATATATAGATTTTTTTTCATGTCGATAAAATTTATAAATTCAACAAGCCTCATTTAAAATGTATATTGGATACCCAGTACATATGAACGTGTGAAAGGGAATATATAACGGTCTACCCCTGTATTCAACACACCTGAAGGTGCGAATTCAGGGTCAATCCCTTTATACTTAGTCCATGTTAGCAGGTTTTCACCACTGATATATATCCTCAGATTTTCGGATTTCATCTTCGCAAGCAATGACTTAGGTAATGAATATCCTATCTGTATCTGACGCAGGCGGATAAAGTCGCCGGACTCAAGGAAACGATCCGATTCACGGGTATTTCCATTAGGGTCCTGTAAGACAGCGCGAGGTACGTTGCTATTCGTATTTTCCGGTGTCCATGAATCCAGAGTGGATGCAAGGAAATTTGATCCGGAGTTCATGCCTTCGTAAAAATATCTGTTGGCATTGTATAACTTGTGTCCCCATCCGCTACCGATAAGAGCACTGAAATCAAAACCTTTGAATGAAGCCCCTAAAGTCAGGTTTATTTCTGCTTTCGGAAGACCTGTTCCGGAATATACCTTGTCGTTATCATCAATTACACCGTCGCCATTTGTATCTGCAAAGCGGATATCACCGGGTTTTGCATTTTCCTGCAACAATTCACCCTTATCGTTTCTGTGAGCATTAACTTCGGCTTCCGTCTGGAAAATACCGTCCGTTTTATAGAGGAAGAATGCTCCGATAGGATACCCCACCCTTGTCTGGTTCGGGAAGTGCTCTGTACCAAATTTCAGTCCGGTTCCCAATAATATCTGATCTTCATCGGCCAGTGCAACCATTTTATTTTTCAGCAGGGAAACATTAAATCCTACATTATATTTAAAATCCCCTGAACTCTCCGCATAAGTAAATTCAAATTCCAACCCGGTATTACGCATTTTTCCTACATTGAGTGTCGGATTCTCCAATCCGGCAGAAGGTGCAAGTCTCTTGGTTATCAGCAAATCCTCTGTAGTATTGTTGAAATAATTTATTGTACCCGTAATTTTATTGTTCAGGAATCCATAATCCAGTCCGATATTTTTCGATACTGTGGTTTCCCATTGCAGTTTTTTGTTCTCAAGTCCCATTGCTATACTTCCGGGCCAGGGGTTATTGCCATCGCCCTGTACATATCCCATATAGAGGCTGTTATATGTAGTTATCAACGCCTGATGGGCATAATATCCCAAAGCTACTTCATTTCCCAGTTTACCCCAGCTCGCTCTCAGTTTCAGGTTCGAAACCGGAGTATTTTCGGGGAAGAATGCTTCCTCGGTGATCCGCCATCCTAAAGCCAGTGACGGGAAGTTACCAAAACGGCTGTCTTTACCGAACTTGGATGAACCGTCGCGACGGAATGTAAACTGCAACAGATAACGATTATCGAATGAATAATTCACACGTCCGAAGTAAGACATACGGTTATATTTGTATTTGGAGCCATCGGCACTGTATGTACCACCTTTTCCAGCTCCTATAGTCATAAAGAATGGATCAAGGAAACCCTCTGGTAACTCACTGGTTATAATAGACCCGTTATCTATAGAGTAAATTGTCTTTTTACCTTCAACTCCGACGCTGTTCCAGTTGTACGACTGCAAATCGAGAGATGTTCCCAGCATTGCATTAACCGAATGCTTATTGAAGGTGGCATTATAGTTCAACAGGTTATCAAACACCTGTTCGTCCCAATAGCTTCTGTTCTCCTCATAATATGCATATTCGTACGGATTTTTGATATCAGAAGTAAAAGGCGGGTTGTGATAATATGATTGGGTATTGTTACCCCTGTATGAGTAGCTGGTTTTGAAGGTCAAACCTTTCATTATGTCCACTCCTACCGCAATATTTCCGGCAACCTCCTGACTCTTTGTCCAGCTTGTGATATAGTGATTGTTTGCCATCACATTCACATTATTTGGAATATCGCCCCAGTTTGTAAGAGCAAAACCGTCTTTTTCATTCTCATCATATACAGCCACCAAAGGGGAAATCATGTACACTTCCTTCAAGCTGAAATTCGGGGTTTTCCGCTTCTTTCCGGTAAAAGCCAGATTGCCATCAATGGTGAATATATTTTTCTTGGTGCTGATTTTCATTCTGGCATTCTGCTGCATAAGATTATTGGATAGAACGATTCCTTTTTCCTCTGTGAGATTACCTGATAATGCGTAACGAGTGTCTCCCTGCCCGCCCCGTACCGCAATACTCTGAGTAGAGGAAAGACCTGTTCTGAAAACTTCATCCTGCCAATTGGTATTGTTTGTACCCGGATTTGTAAGGTAAGCCGGAAGATTGACAGGCTGGGAAGCATATTTGTTATATTCATCATACATTCGCTTGTGTACAGTAAGGTAGCCGTCTGCATCAAGCATTTTGAGTCTTTTGGCTGTTTCTGTAATGCTGACATACGAATTTATATCTACCTGAATTTTTCCCTGCTTACCGTTTTTGGTCGTCACAATGACTACCCCATTGGCAGCTACGGAGCCATAGATAGCAGCCGCAGCCGCATCTTTCAGTATTTCCATCGATGCTATATCGTTCGGATTAACAGTAGATATGTCTCCGGGAAATCCGTCGATAACATAAAGAGGCTCATTGCTCCCGAATGTATTGACACCTCTGATTTTCACAGCAGCTCCGGCTCCGGCCAATCCGCTGTTTTTCTGTATATTTACACCGGCAACCACACCTTGTAATGCTTCTACTGGATTACTTGTCGCCTTGGTAGTTATATCTTTTGTATCGACAGACGCCAGCGAGCCTGTCAAATCGCTTTTCTTTAATGTACCATAACCGATAACGACAACTTCATCGAGAACTTTATTGTCTTCTTTCAGCCGGATATCAAATGAAGTCTGGTTTCCGATTCTGATTTCTTGTTTTTCGAAGCCTACATATGATATGAGCAATGTTTCGCCGGATGATGCATCGATATCGAAATTACCGTCCACATCGGTGGTAGTACCTCTGGTTGTGCCTTTGATAACAACGCTTACTCCAATTACAGGTTCATTAAGATCATCTACAATATTTCCCCTTATCTTTTTCTGAGGCTGCGTTTGTAGAGGTGTTATACTGCCGGCTTTAGTAAGAATTATTTTATTTGACGATATTTCGTAACTGATAGCCTGATTTTTGAGGGCACTGATGAGCAGGGAATTTATGTCTGCATTTTTTGCGTCTACAGATATACGTTTACTGTCATCTATATCGACATTACTATACATGAATGAATACCCCAGCTTTTTCTCTATCGTAGAAAAAAACTCCTTTAAGGTTACATTGTTCAGGGTAAGGTCTATTTTTTCTTTGCTCTGCGGAAAAACCGCAAGTGAAAAGCAAATAAAGAACAGAACGCAAAGTGAAAGTGTTTTTCTTTGCATAGCAAAACTTATTTATATTGTTAATAATTAATATATTAAGAAATAGAGTTGATGTCTATTCCGGAATCATAAAGAAAGGTTAATTAATCTATTTCAATAGTATTGATATCTAAGGTCACTTATTGATAATGGTCACCTCCTTTCCGTTTATTTTATAATCGATTGGGGTTAACTTATTAAATAATTCGAGCAATTCGCGCAAAGATTCGGTTTTTACCGAGAATGTATATTTCTGTTTTTCATCAGGGTTTACCAGTTTAATATTTATACCATACCAACGTTCCAACTTCTTGGTCACTTCATATATATCCTCATTATAGAATATCAGTTGATCCTGTGTCCATGAGCGATAAGTATTTGCATCATCCTTAAACAAGGTGTACTTCAGGTTTTGCCGCGAGATGATGACCAGTTCGTCCGGATTAAGGTCTGTCATATATTTTCCCGTTTTATCGGTAATGACCACCTTTCCTTCCAAAAGGGACACACTTATTTCGCGGTCGTCGTTATAAGCCGATACATCAAAGGAGGTTCCCTTTACTACTATATCGACATCCGATGTTCTTACCTTGAATTTTTTAGTTTGATTTTTTGTCACATTAAAAAAAGCCTCTCCTTCAAGGTTTACAATACGTTCGGAACGATTAAAGTCTCCTGCATATGTCAGCTTTGATCCGGAATTGAGCCATACTTTTGTGCCATCGGGAAGGGTCATTTGCATTTTCTGTCCCTGCATAGTTTCTATGATTGTGACAGATTGGGACAGAAAAGCCGAATCTATAGTAGATTTCACAAAAACAGTAGCTGCAACACCAACGATAATCGCAACCATAGCTGCAATACCGGCAACTTTGATAAGTAACTTCCTTGTATATGATTTTACTGGAAGCGATGTCCTTATGTGCGAAGATATACCCGACCATATTTTGTCCTTGTCTGCGCGAACCGACTGTTCCGGACTGTCGTAGATATTTTCCCACTCATTTAATAATTGCTCGAATAATTTACGGTTTTCAGCAGAACTATTAATCCACATATCTATTTTATGCCTTTCCTG
This sequence comes from Dysgonomonas termitidis, assembly GCF_042654545.1. GTDB lineage: Bacteria > Bacteroidota > Bacteroidia > Bacteroidales > Dysgonomonadaceae > Dysgonomonas > Dysgonomonas termitidis. Next base: position 43,532 of record NZ_JBHSGN010000063.1, on the reverse strand, counting down.
TTCAGATAATTCCTGACGGATATATCCGGCTATTTCATCATATGGAATATGTGCATGATTCATATTTCTGCTTTGTTTTATTATTAGACACGTAAGCTATCCGAATACCCTTAAACTATTTTCATTTTTTTTTGATCCAATCAAAAGAACACTACCATAATACTAATTATCAATCAAATAACGACATAAATTGCAGAGCTAACGTAATTATTATTGTAGGTAAAAAATTTCTTCCATTATAATATTTAAGTATATATTCCCTCACTTTCTTTATTGCAATAGACATTTGAGCCTCCACTGTTTTTACAGACAAGTCCTTCTCTCCGGCAATCTCCTTATATGTTTTATTCTGTTCTCTGCTCAGGATGAATATCTCTCTGCATTTTTCAGGTAAACTATTAATAGCCTGCTGGTATACAGAGCTGAATTCTTCCATATTTACACAATCCCGCGCCTTTTGCTTTTCCAGTTCACGGCTGGCCCATCCTTCAAGCAAAAGAGACCTGTTTTGTTCGTCGCGAAGAAGATTTAAGACCCTGTTCCGGGCGGCATTGTAGAGGTATGTTTTTATGTAAAATATATTGATTGTATCCCGTTCCTCCCAAAGCCTGATAAAGACATCCTGTATGATATCTTCTATCAGTTGTTTATTGTGAGTATAATAGTTAAGAAAGGTACACAGGCTGTCGGAATATACATTAAAAAGCTCTTTCAATGTAAATTCATCTATAGTAACTCCCGTATTTCTAAACTCTTTCTGCATTTGTCCGGTAAAAAAAGAGAACTTACGAATCTATGAATTTTATTGATATATCTTTTCTTTTACTGTGTTATTTTTCCCTATCTCTTACGCAAAAGAGATTAATTCGCACAGTTGAGAGAGATGTTTATCTAATATTGGGCTTATTGCATCTTGCAATGGAAATCCTTTCCCATTTAGAAAACTAAACCATATAGTGTCCGGATAAATAATTAGTTTTGCTATTTTGTTATCAGCCAGGGGCCGGCTTTTAACACGGAAAAGACGGAAGCCTTACCAAATATATTCACCTGATATTATGTTACTTACATCACGACTTAACCATCAACCGTGAATATAGATTAAATAAATACGACCTTTGAGATACTTATTGTTAACATTCCGTAGAGAAAGTAGGAACAGGTGTCATCTGAAAGAATAATGCTCCTTGTATATAACCCTTTGTGCTCTCTGTGATGAAAAAGATTCAACCACTAAGGGCACAAAGGATTAAACAAAGAGCACAAGCTAAAGAATAATCTTTGTCATGTACTATGTAAAAGTTATTGCTTTAGTTATTTCTTAACTATATATTCGAAATATTGGATAATTCAATAGTATTTTCAGGTTATTCTATAGCCAGTACTTCCGGTACAAAAGCCTTATCTTGAACCGTATCCTGATCTGTTACCATCTTACAGGTACCAAAGAAATTAGCCCCTGCCTCTATTTCAAGATTTACAGCTGTTATCTCTCCTTTGAAATAGGATGAGGATTTTAGCCTTACAATATCATAAGCGATAACGTCACCATTAATCTTACCCATCAGTTCGATACTGGTACTCTTTATATTACCCTTTACACAGCCGTCAGGCCCGATAATAACTTTGCCTTCGCATCGAATATTGCCTTCGACATTCCCGTCAATCCTCAAATCTCCTTTAGAATTTATCTCTCCGGAGAACATTGTAGATTGAGACAAGACACTGGGTGTATTACCCAGAGATCCGGCTGATACGACACCTTGTATATTGTTTTTCTTATTAAACATATTCAACCTTTTACATTATTTAGACTTCTAATATTCAAAATAAGTGGGACACGGAAGACAATCATCGTTCAATCCTCCGGTTTACAACTTGCATAATGAGCGATAAAACTCCTGAATAATCTGAACAAAATACCGGTCTTTAAACAAAGTTATCCATCCGTCTTTCCATTGCTGAAAGCCCTTACATTTGATCCCGCAATTGAGGACCATCTGATGCTCGGTTCTTTCGACAACTCTCAGTTGAGGGTTACCGGCTTTCTCATACCCATTCTTTAAGACGGATATCAATATTGTTTTCTTATTTTCAGGCACTGTATATTTAAAAACTGCATCGACACAACAAATTGAATATAGATAAAATGCAGAATATTCGTATGCAAACCAATAATCATCAATTTTGTACAGATATATCTGGTTATTATCAGAACAGTTTTTACTTTCTTTCATTAATATTTGTTGCATGTTATCCATGAGCTGCTCACTTATTTTATAGATTATTATTTACAAAGCCATTATTTTTTCCACTTTTGTTTTACCATCTTCAGTCTGCACTTTTACAATATACAAGCCCTGGGCTAACGACAGAGGTTTGGTATAAACAGTTGAATTAATCTGCTTACCCGAGTGTATCAATCTTCCATATAAGTCATATACAAGAACGCTTTTTATTACCCGACTCGATTTTACATCCAATACATGATTTTGGTAAATTATACGGATATCATCACTTGCATCTCCAATAATGTCGCCTGAAGAAGCCAAACGCAACACAAACCGGTCTGCATCTATATATCTGTTTTCTGCAGTTGTTTTACGCTGATGGAAGTGATATGTGGAATTATCTGTCAGATCTTGCTCTATCGCCATAAATTTATCTACTAATACAGGGCGGAAACCATAGGCTGAATAAAATTCACTTACATTATCAAACGTGAATTTCAGCTGTTTTTGAATATCGGAGCATTTTACGCCTATACCTATTTCATGAACATCGTCCTCTAATGCCTGAACAAGATTATAATCTTTACCATTAGGCGTTATAAAGAATGTTTCAGGCACAACATGCCCTTCGGTGTAAATCATTTTCCTTACGTTATTCAGATTTTCATCCGATTGAGATGCATTCAATATGGCATAATCACCGGCCTTATCATTGCTGTCGCTCGTCTTCAGATATAAAGAGTTCCCTTCAGGTACCACCAGAGAACGTCCTCTGAAAGTAGGTCCGGTTAAAGCAAATGCTCCTTCAAATGGGTATAACAATTCTGTATTGCTCACGCCATCCGCCAATGTTACAATAAATGCCTGTTGAGGTTTGATATTGTTTGTGGCTGAGAAAGGAAGGTGTTCCCATGTCTGGGTCGTACTGTTAAATACATAGTATCCATCACTAGCCAATATTTTTGGAGTGCTTATATTATTCGCATCAAGGAAACGCTTTGAATTGATAGATGACATAAACGGATTCCCAATCATAATTCTCTGCGATGAAGCTATATGCTTCGTCACTTGTTGAGCATATCCCGGTACGCTATTTCCACCGACATTGATATTCGTTACTCCATTCGAAGAAGTTTCGTATACGAAGCGATAAGACTCCGCCCCACGTTTCATTCGTCCCACAGGCGAATATATTAATTGAAGCGTTTTGGTATCGAAATAGAAGAACTTACTTTCTCCGGTAAACTTATCATAAGTATGGGCCGGATGATATGGACTTTGTGTACTATTTTCAAAGTACGGGAATTCCAAGATACCCTTAAGCGCATCCATATGGCAGTGATTATCAAGACCTACCTGATTCTTGAACGAAGGAACTTTTATCGCAACTGCATTATTCGTTTCTGTCAAATTGATATCGTTTCTTGCATATGCCTTACCGAAATCTCCGGCTTCTACTCCCACAGATTCACCTGTCACAGGGTCTTGTATATTAAAACCGCCCTGCCATGTTACAGGGAAACCGCCAAACGAAAAGTCTCCCGATGCCATATTCTTCAATGGAGCCGCTAATGCATACCACACATCCCGCTCTTTTACCAGACATGGATCGCCCGATCCGTTCTGGTCGGGCTGAGTACCATCCGCCAAACCGCTTGTATTGCTATAATATCCCCAATTGTATTGAACAAATGCTTTTTCATAAGTTAACTTATGCTGGAACGCAACTTCCGCACCATACTGGAAAGTAATATTCCTACATTGCGGAATCCCATATATATCCACAGGCGTACTGCTTAAATCCAGGGAAGGATAATTTGCAGAACCTCCTGTTATCTGTACGTCCGTACATGCCAATGGCACCATTCCCAACTGATTGCCTTCTTTATCCACCCAGTTGTCCGGATTGTTCCAGTTGCTGTCCCCTGCCGTTGATTTCCAGTAAAGCGCTGTTGGCTGAGCCATGACCTTTATTGTAAAGACGTTACTTTCAAACTGCTGTCCACAGAACCCATCGATAGTTATTCTTTTGAAATGCGTATCTACAGAGAGGTGCCCCGGTGTATAGGAGGTACTGTTCGCTCCTGATATATCTGTCCATATCACACCGTCTATACTGGACTTCCACTGGTATGTGAAAGAATTACTTCCACCCGAAGCCGCTGTAATTTCTTTTATTTCCAACGGATTCTGATTTCCACAGACGAACGGATTACCCTTTATAGTTCCTGCTATAACAGGAGCATTTACCGTAATCCTGAAAGTCATTGTTGGTCCTGTGCAACTGTTATCATATTCCGGAGTAACCGTAATAGTAGCCGTCACAGGGGCTGTCCCGTTATTGGTGGCGGTAAAGGCCGGAATGCTGGAAGTTGTGCCTGCGGCTGCGATACCGATGCCGGGCTGGTCGTTCGTCCAGCTGTAAGTCACCAAATTAGCTGGTGTGGTCGGTGTACCGAAAGTTATTGCAGGTATTGAATTTCCATTACACACTGTCCTGTCGGCAATGGTATTTACCATAGGGGTAGGGTTTACCGTAATTCTGAAAGTCACCGGTGTACCAATACAACTGTTATCATATTCCGGAGTAACCGTAATAGTAGCCGTCACAGGAGCTGTCCCGTTATTGGTTGCGGTAAAGGCCGGAATGCTGGAAGTTGTGCCTGCGGCTGCAATGCCGATGCCCGGCTGGTCGTTCGTCCAACTGTAAGTCACCAAGTTAGCCGGTGTGGTCGGTGTACCAAAGGCTATTGCTGGCATTGATGTACCGTTACACACTGTCTGATTAGCAATGGTATTAACCTTCGCCGTAGGATTGACCGTGATATTGAAAGTCATCGGAACACCTATACAACTATTATCATATTCCGGAGTAACCGTGATACTGGCTGTCACCGGGGAATTACTGTTATTGGTTGCGGTAAAGGCCGGTAAGCTCGCACCTGACCCACTGGCCGCAAGACCGATAGCCATATTATTGTTTGTCCAGCTGTAAGTTACCAAGTTAGCAGGAGTAGTCGGTGTACCGAAGGTTATTGCTGGCATTGATGTTCCGTTACACACTGTCTGATCGGTAATGGTATTTACCTTGGCTATAGGGTTGACCGTGATACTGAAAGTCATCGGAGCGCCTGTACAACTGTTATCATATTCCGGAGTAACCGTAATAGTAGCCGTCACCGGGGAATTACTGTTATTGGTTGCGGTAAAGGCCGGAATGCTGGAAGTTGTGCCTGCGGCTGCAATGCCGATGCCGGGCTGGTCGTTCGTCCAGCTGTAAGTCACCAAGTTAGCTGGTGTGGTCGGTGTACCAAAGGTTATTGCTGGCATTGATGTACCGTTACACACTGTCTGATTAGCAATGGTATTAACCTTCGCCGTAGGATTGACCGTGATACTGAAAGTCATCGGAGCACCTGTACAACTATTATTGTATTTAGGAGTAACCGTAATACTGGCTGTCACTGGGGAATTACTGTTATTGATTGCGGTAAAGGCCGGAATGCTGGAAGTTGTGCCTGCGGCTGCGATACCGATGCCGGGCTGGTCGTTCGTCCAGCTGTAAGTCACCAAGTTAGCAGGTGTGGTCGGTGTACCGAAAGTTATTGCTGGCATTGATGTGCCGTTACACACTGTCTGATTAGCAATGGTATTAACCTTTGCCGTAGGATTGACCGTGACACTGAAAGTCATCGGAGCACCTGTACAACTATTATTGTATTTAGGAGTAACCGTGATACTGGCTGTCACCGGGGAATTACTGTTATTGGTTGCGGTAAAGGCCGGAATGCTGGAAGTTGTGCCTGCGGCTGCGATACCGATGCCGGGCTGGTCGTTCGTCCAGCTGTAAGTCACCAAATTAGCTGGTGTGGTCGGTGTACCAAAGGTTATTGCTGGCATTGATGTACCGTTACACACTGTCTGATTAGCAATGGTATTAACCTTCGCCGTAGGATTGACCGTGATACTGAAAGTCATCGAAGCGCCTGTACAACTATTATTGTATTTAGGAGTAACCGTGATACTGGCTGTCACCGGAGCATTACTGCTATTGGTTGCGGTAAAGGCCGGTAAGCTCGCACCTGACCCACTGGCCGCAAGACCGATAGCCGTATTATTGTTTGTCCAACTGTAAGTTACCAAGTTAGCAGGAGTAGTCGGTGTACCGAAAGTTATTGCAGACATTGATGTTCCGTTACACACTGTCTGATCGGTAATGGTATTTACCTTGGCTATAGGATTGACCGTGATAGTAAAAGTCACCGGGGTACCACTACATGTTCCTTGTTTAGGAGTGACTGTAATGGTGGCTACAATAGGTGCATTTGTATTATTACTCGTAGTTGTGAAAGCAGGTATGTTCCCCGATCCACTGGTTCCAAAACCGATATTCGTATTACTTGTCCAACTATAAGTAGTATTAGGTAATGTACTTCCCGAAAACACAAATGTATTTGCCGGAACTGAAGCTCCACTACAATATATTTGACTTGCCGGCTGATTTACAGTAGGCGTATCGTCGTCTATAATTGTAAAAACAGCATTTTTTATTGTACCGGGCTGAATAAGATCATTACATGCTTCAGTATCAATTGAAATATTGAATGTCCTGTTATTTTGGCAAGTAGTATTACCAATAATCGATATGTTGTTTAATGTAAGCGTTTTTGCTGTTGTATAATCACCTGCGGGAATAATAAATCCTTTCACATATGAATAATCTGTATTAGCTGTTGCCGTACCTCCCGAAACAGTAAAGTTACATACCTGATCCTGAGCCAGCCGACCTCCACCTACTATTATTTTTGCAGTAGTAGCTACATGCGTATTGTTTCCCTCATCCTCGCTAAATGTAGCAGATGAAAAATTAACCGTAACCGGAGAAGACAAACCTGACGGAGGGGTAGGATCTGCCATTGCTATATTATTAAATTCAGTTTGATTATCCCCATAAGCGTGCATCACCTGCTTTGCTCCAATCTGGCCCGCCGATAATGGACCAATAGTAAATTCGACGGCAACACCATCATCTATACAACTGACTGTCTGCACAGTATTGCTCAATTGTAATTGAGCATTCAGGCCATTACGACTGCTATACGCCCCACTATAATAACTTCTAAAACCACCTATAGTTTTAAATCCGTGAGCAGACGGGCTTACGCCTGAACTATATCGGGCACAAGTACTGGAGTTATCCGAAGCTGTCCGATAATTACCGACATAATGCCCTGTTGTATTAGTAACCATATATCCACGGGAACCATCGGACCCTTTAATGTTCGCATCATGGTCCAAATATATATGCACCGTTTCCGGTATAGCCAAATCATGCGGAGCTCTCACATAATAATCAACTAAAAAGTATTTATCAGGATGAGTGTACTTAAAATTCATAGTCACATAAAACTTCTTCTGGCTCAATCGTGATATAAAATAACCGGAAATACTGGTTGTCCATACATTCCCAGTCTGGACTGCTGCTGTAGTTGAACACGCCGTCCATTGATTCGCTGAAGAATTATATTCTGTTGTACTACCATTAACCCTACTAGACCTAAATGTTAATGCTACCCCACCGGTGCTACCACTCGGGTAATTATGGCTACAACAGTATTGTGCCAGATTCGCTCTGTATACCGCCAAGCTACCGGTTGTATTGACAACAATTTTCAACCCATCATTAAATGATGAGCTTGCGCCTCCGGTGGGATTTATAGTCTGGGCAATCTGTCCCTGTATCTCACCTCCTATACCTATATAAATAAGTAAAAGAATTAAATATTTAATATATTGATATTTATACATTTCGATTTAATTATTTAGTGTACAAAGAGAAAAAAGCCTAATACATCAGGAGAGAAAGAGTCATCTACTTTATATTTAACTTTCCCGAATAGATAAAGCGTGCCTTCATATAAAACTGCACATTCATCCTCTTTTCCGGAACCAGGCTCTACAATAGTATATCTTTGCACCTTATCCTTAGATTTGTAATAACCAACCATCTGATCTTCACCGTTAAAGTAATATGCTATATCACCTTTGCGGGATAAATGTCCTTTTTGTCCTTCCAACTCTCCGTTTGCAAGTAAAAAGAACTTATTGTTTTCAACCTTGTATGAAACCACCCCCGCCGGAACGGGTTCGTATAAATTATCTCCGATTTTACGGGCATATTCTTCGTTTGTATCTGCCCATCTTATACTTTGTGCTTTTATACTTCCGGCAAAACATACCAGAAGTATCATTATCATTATTGTGTTTATTCTTTTCATATCAATCTTATTTTCTATTGTCATAATCTATAATTAGTTTTATACATCAATGGCCAAGGTACTTTAAAAGAATCCTGCGAATCTCCCGACTCACAGGATTCACCTTAACACAAACTTTACAAAACTTCGATAACCCACTTTGGGCTACATCATTATTCGCTATTCGAATATTATATCCTGGTCTATGGACGTCTCCCAGTCTTTCACCGTCACCTTCACATCGAGATCGGTATCAGGTTCACCTCTGAATTTCAGCACTACCTGAACAATACGGTTAATCTTAGGTACAAAAGGTATTACGATAGGAGTTTTTCCATAATAACTGGCATTATTTAACGGCATACTTGCGCGCAAACGCAATTTGTGATGTGTAGTATCGCTATGTGTAGCATCGAATGCATCATCACCTCTGTGCGCCGGTACAATAAAATCGACAGTATCTGCTTTTAGCTCATTATTAAAATTAAAATATTCCCTTATTGGCTTATCTGACTTGTATGGAGCATCTCTGGTAGGAAGATACTTCCCGCTCCATGCCAAAGTTGTTGGCGCGTCAAGTAATTCTACAAAAGCAAAAGGATTCGTTCCTGCCACTATATTGCCAAAGCCTGTATATTCTTCTAATATAACCTGTATTTTAGCCACATTCCTGTTTAGGGAAGCATTCTTATAAGTTGTTACGCCTTGCTGGATTTCTGTATTGAAAATAGGTGCATAACTTAATTCGGCCGGGGTCTGAGAGAGAAACTGATTCGCAGGAGCTATCAATTTAGTCTCCCACATCGGAGAAGTATCGATATCGCCTCCGTACGGAAGATTTAATTGGCCTGAAATATCAGTATCGCAACTGAAGAGTACCAGATTCCATTCTCCAACCGGCATCGTAGTAGAAAGTTTATCCCCTGCTTTATTAACATTAAATTGTTCTTTGACAAATTTCCGGTCCTCATCAAACACATACAAATGCGAATTATTTATTAATTCAACAGGTAAGGATTTCGTTTGCATCGACAGATTAGATTCTCCGTCATCTTGCCTCTGATTCATTCGCATTACATCTTCACCTGTACAACCTTGTAGAAAAAGCATAAAAGCCAATACTATGAAGGTTAAGAAGAATAAAGTCATGCATGTTTTCAAAAAGAAAACAAAATGATGTGAAGATGCGTATATAATAGTTTTCATTCTCATAATCTTTCTTTTTTCTTACTGATAAGTATTTCCCACCCAAGGAAAGAGATTCTTACCTATTGTTTCATCTATCTCAATCGCCGTATCCGGGCTCTGTGCACTTTTTAAAAGGGCGGCGTTATTTCCATATACAGTCCCCAGACCCTTTATTGTAGCCTTGATGCCATACTGGTAATTACGTTTTATGTAATCATGTGTTGTTTTCCCCGGTGCCGGAGCATTCACTATTACCGGATAATAACACTTAACGGTTTTAATAACCCCTGCATCTTTTGTACTCTCAAAGTTGTACCTTACCCCTATTACAAAATAGGTGGGATAAAGAGTACTCTCATCGTTTTCGAAAACATAATACCATAAAGGGGTATCATTTGCTGTTACGTCAGATGTTATATCATATTTTTGTGTGAAGATTGGCTCTGTTAAATAGTTTGTCAATTGACTTGCCGGGTTAAGATTGCTTACTAATGCCGGACTGTTCAGGAACTGATATCCTGTATTACATCCATGCCCAAATTTTCCGGACAGCACGTTTCCGGATTCGGCAGGAAACCACGATGCTGTTTTTACGTTCATCATAAATACCGAATCGATATGATATGTATAATTACCCGTCGGATGACCCTGTTCAAATTCCATATTAGCATCCAAATCAAATGCAATCTTTTGAATCGCGACCCTTGCCACTAACCGCTCCAACAGGAACGGACTAGCACCGAACAATGCATGTCCGTGATCGGAAGCCACATCTCCTGGACGGCCGTTATTTGATGTATATCCCAGATAATGTTGTTCTTTAGTATTTACAAATTCCACATTTTCCTCGTAATGGCACATGGTTAAATTTGTTTTCAGATCTGACGGATTGATTCCTCCGATTGGAGGGTTATCATCAGGATCAGGAGCTACCGGACCCGGATGCGGGAACAAGCCCTGAGTAGACAAATTTTCATATTTTTGTAGAAACTGAGTAAGATTCTGAACAGATGCAAAGCATCCGTCCGGAGCGTTTGCGATAACATATATATCGCGCTTTCCGGCTGTAAGCCTGATTCCTTTTATTTCATCTATAGCTTTATACTCATTCCCGTTAATTATAGTGCGCGGAACAGAATCATGACCGTCAACTTTTCCCGCTTCATATTCTCCTGCCGATTTGAATATTAGGACATCGAGCCTGTAAATCTGGCTTTCGAAACCGGGATCATCAATATTCCCTACCGATTTTTCATTCATATCCACATCTGAATTCAGAGCCATGGAAAGAAAAATTTTCTTTTCAGTATCTGTATTTCCGCCCTCATCAATAAAGACGCTATCTCCAGAACAGGAACATACAAATCCCATTATCCCCAGAAGTATAACGGCCATATTTATATGTTCTTTTATTTTCTTTTTTTTCATTGCTTGTACCATTTATCCTTAAAATTGTATAGTCTTGTCCTCTATATCTTTATTGTTTGTGAGAATCAATAACATTATTATCTTAGGGATGTTATTGAAAGGTATAATGTACGTTACACCAGGCTATAGTTGCTTTTTTATCTTTCATATAGGACAAAGAATTTAAACCTGCATAGTTTAATGCACCAAAACAAGTTTCATCCGTATTCTTTACCCTGTGCTGTAAAAAAGTCAATTCATTCCCTATACAGGTAAGTCCTTGTTTTATCACCAGTTTACTCCTATTGCCATATGCAAAGTTATCCCAGCTATTATGCATGGTGTTGTATATTTGCAAAACCCCGTTTTCGAATCTGTAGGTATAAGTATATTTTTCGGGAAAGAAAGCCAATGTCGTTTCATCAATAAACGCCATCATTAATTCCTGACAAATATTTTCTTTTCGTACAATATATTGCTCCCAAATGGCCATCGGGTCAAATTCGGATGAATTTAACTCCACAGCTCCTTTGCGGGAACCGGTATATACCTTAAATTCTTTTATTGCAGAATGCCTAAAAGACAGAATAGAAGGGACGTTTAAATATTCCATATTTTCTCATTCTTTAATTTAGTAACTCAAAAACAGGGTCAGCAAATAAAACAAAACAGATGCTTTTAGTGCTTAATCGTTAATCACAAAGCTTGCTGATTTGCCTTCTGTCGAAATGGATATTTGTGGGCTATACTCCGGTGTTGTTACAGAATTAATTTCCATTGATAATTTTTTAGGTCCTGCCTTATCTTTGTCGTAGAGGACAATACCGTTCAGATTAACAGTACTGCGATTGCCGTCTCCCCAGATACGCAGGTCGTGCAGGTTGGTAAGGACAAAGTCTTTACCCTCTGTTGCCGTCGTTTCGGCTCCTATCGAACATGTCACATTAACATCTCCTCCTGTAGCATTGGTAAGTAACGCTCCGTCAGATGCTCTCAACAATGAGATACGATAAAAACCCGATACGATATTATTCATTCTTCCATGATCGCCCAAAGATGTAATTGCAATCATAGCCTGTTGGTCAATAATATTACCGGCACAACTCAGAAGTGAACTTTCAAAGTTGATATTCGCATCGTTTATAGCATGTATCTTATTGAAATCCACTACTACAGTTTTAGGTAATTCGTAACGTGTATCGTTAAGCGTCCTTACATTGAACTTACCTGTTTTTTGTCCTTTGGTTATTACAACACGGGGGATAATCCCCATATCAAAATCCAAAGCATCAGCCGTTCCTTTTCCATAAATACCATCTATAACAATGTCCGACCCGGTGGAATTCACCAGCATTTCGCCGTTCGTTTTAAATATCCCCAATTCGTAAGCCACATCTTTCTGATCCTCTACACCATCTTCTGTATTCACCAGTTTTACCAGTACTTCCTGATCTTCGATTGTACCTAAACCTACTGGTTTCACCAGATAACTGTGATTTACATTGGACAGATGCATTTCGAATATTTTGCGTCCCTCCATCAGGTTGTTGGCCTTGATAGGAACTTCGACATCCTGTTTTATCATATAGCGTGTAGCACCGTCATTGGATGGAACAAAAGACAGGCTTCCTTTTATAGGGGAATAGTTGTCAGCTTCCGTAGCTGTCCCTGCTTTAGTTCCGTACTCAACTGTCACCGGTACAGGGACACCTTGCTCTGTAGTTGAATATCCGGTAAGCGTAACCGTAAACAATGCTGTAGTGTAACCATTGACAGGCTTGTTTATTCTCACATCAGACACATATACTCCATGTCCCAGTTTCACTACACGATTGTTTTTTCCTTTGAATAATATATCACCGTTAGATGTAAAGTTGATTTCTTCAAAAATATTCCTTTCATTTTCGATAGCATAGCGATCGAAGAGCATCTCACCCATATTTGAGAGCATACAGATACGGCCTGTTGCTGTACTGGCAAGGAAAATACCATTCTGAGTCAATTGAGTCTTATCAAAATTACCGTCGGTAGATTTCTGATATATCTGACGGCCGTCCTTGGCCAGTCCTACAATTGTACCACGACCACGGTCAGCATCAAAGCCAACTACAACAGATTCTCCCGAAACTGGATTCATACCCATACCAGATATGCTTCCCCTTAGGATATACTTCAGTAAGTCGGTACCATCGTTACGTAAAAGCGAGTAATAGCATTTATCACCACCATTGCCACCAACCAGAATATTTCCATTATTTGCCAGATACAAATGTTCCAATGTAGAAAATTCAGACGCAGGCACAATCTCTTTGTTAAAGACAATATCACCTTCCGTTCTGATTTTAATGACACGGCCACCCGTAGAGACACTGCTTCCTATAAGGAAAATATGATCATCCGGCGCTGTTATCATTTTGTGTATATGAAAACCCTGATCGGGCAGATTAGTTGCAAAGAAGGGTTTTCCTTTACTATCTAACCGGACGACAGAAGCAGATGTACCATCTTCTCCGGTAAATGCCGCATGTATGTATTCCGTTGTGCTTCCTAATACATCGAAACCTACACAAGTCCCGCTTTCGCTGGAAAGATATTTATATATAACCTTCCCTGTAGCATCTACTTTCCCCAGCAATCCGGCCCTTACATCTCCAGTCTTGGGTTCATATCCACCGAGTACAAGGTTGCCGTCTTTCAATACTTTTCCGCAGAATAGTTCACTCCCGTCTTCTCCCAGATATACATCTGTCAGGATCTTCCCGGTATTGTCTACTATAATTGCACGGCCGCAGACCTTATTAGTCTTTGTTCTCAGAATCAGGTAATTCGACTGCCCCAGAATCAATATTTTATCTTTCTCTATATAAGAAACGTTATTCACTGATGTGAAACCCGATGGCAACGAATGAGAAAAGTATATGTCTCCATTGCGCTTTACCCATGTTATCGTTGTTTTTTCGCCAATAGAACCAACCAGTACAACCTGACCGTCTGAAGCCGGATATATATGCTGATATTGGATATCTTCGCCATCATATGTCCTGTCATAGACTACAGGCATATACTGAGCATTAGTTTTTTGTACTGAAAACCCAATCAATAGAGCACAAATCAGTAAACTTTCGAATATTTTTCTTCTGTACTTCATGTATATATTTGTTATGTTATTTAATTACTGCTTTTATATCTACCCGTCTGGCTTTGCGGTTCATCCATATCCGATGGTTCCAGATTGAAGTATTCTGTGTATCACTATAAAAAGGAACATCCAATGGCGACTCGTTATTGACAAATATCTTTCCTTTTCCTGTCACCCTTGCACGCGCTTTAATTCCCTGTTCGGATAACCATTGAGCGACAACCTCAGCCCTTCTTCTCGATAGATTGTAGTTGTAGGCATCTGTACCCATTTCATCTGCATATCCATCAATGATTAAAGATTCTATGTTATTGAGATCTGTCTCTGCAAGCCACGCTTTCAACTCCTGAATAGCAGAAGGAAGCAAAACTGATTTATCGAAGTCAAAATATATACTCAGTAAGGATTCCGATTCCAGGTTGAACTCAGGCACAGACTCCCTGCGAGGACTGTTATAATTGCCTTCGTTGTTCACTAAGACAATTGCTCCATTTGTTATTGCATCCGCTTCCGACATGCCGTATATAAGTTTTTCACCTTTGAAATTCTTATTACGTTCAAAATAATATATATCATCTTTATTGAAACGTTGCCTGTCTGACACCACATATCCTCTATCCTTATCTATCCTCAGCATACTGAAATCGTTAAGCACAGTATTTATAGGATAATCGAAATGAGTAAGACTTCCATTTATTATCTTACCATTTTCATAGCTGATACCATAGATATCATACCCCCCGAAACCAATATGTCCATTTGATGAGAATACCAGCATATCATTAAATACGGCCGGAGATATCTCATCACCTTCTGTATTGACCTGTGCTCCCAGATTAATGGGGTCGCCCCAGATCTGAAGTTTATCGTCCCAATGAACAATATATATGTCATAACCTCCATATCCCCCCTCCATATCGGATGAAAAGAGTACAGACCTATTTCTGTTAAAGATGAAAGGATGCGCATAAGAAGCTTCTTCCCGCTGAGGAAAAGCAGACTGGAATGCAGACCAGCCTTTGCGATTCTTATTGTATTCGGAATAACATAATTTTGTTTTATAGGCGTTCACCCCATCTGAAGACATTTCTACAGATTCTCCTTTATCGTATGCAACTTCCGTTACAATCATTTTCGACATATCGTCGGAGAACGATAAAGGTCCATTCTGTAAATCGACAGGAATCATATGTAATAATGATTTCGATCTGCCTTTTTTAGCCGAGTTGATCGAATATTCGGAATTTTCATCCAGCGAATAATATCTGGTTCTGTGATAAAACTTTTTGTTAGGATCATGAAACCGGCTATTGCTGCTAGCATAGAAATACTCATTCCTCATTTTCCCAACCCAGAATTCAGAATATTCAGTATTAAATTTATCAAGTTTTTGAATATTAAATTCAGGTGTTCCTACCGGCAAAAAACCATCCTCATAGTTTAGTGCATGCAATATATTCAGATAGCGCTGATCTCGCCTGTATACATCCCGATAGGCATACTCCCGGGCAACGATGATCGCCTTCGTTTTTTCACCGGAATATCTCAATGCATCCAAATAATTGCAGACGTCTACCGATGTTAATAAATTTTCGTTTGATGATATTGCAGCATCGTAATGAGGTATTGCCGCCACATAATCCAATAATGTAAGATATAATCTTGCCGTCTTCAGATGAAGAGTCGCTGTATAAACATCTGTTTTTACCTCTTTTATTGCCGACTCGTATAGTTTCATCGCTTTATCGAAATCTTGCTCTACAAACTTACGATCTGCCTTCACCTCTATTTTACGGGCTTTATTATCCAGCTTATCTTGTCGTACATCCTGTGAGTATGTATTAAAAGACAATGCTACCAGACAGCATAAGGATAAAAATCGCATTCTTATTTTTCTGTTTATCATTAGTTATATATTATCTGAATATATTATACACTAAGTGAACTCCAAATTTGGTCGGTCCCCAATAACTTTTCGTTTTTTTTCTTTCTAAAGGAAACTCAGCGAATTCTCCTCCCAATTCAAATTTGTCATATTGAAGATGGGCATATCCTACCCCGGCATTGATGTCCAATCTAAATCTGCTGGATAAATAGAACTTATAGCCGATAGTAGCACCGGTGGAAAGCCCCCACCCTTTTCTACGGTAACTGGTTTTAGTATCGTCGCTGTTTTTAAGACCAATATTAAAATTTCCGGCCATAGCATAAGGACCGATATATAAGCCATCCCAAAGATCGTTAGTATAGTAATATTTAGGGTTTACATAATATCGCAAATCGATGTTCCCTATCAGTGTTCTGAATACCTCCTCTTTCTTTTTGAACAGATAAGGCGCCCAAAGAATATCGCCGTTGACTGTAAACTGTTTACTGATCGACCATTCAATGCCTATATTAGGATTTCCTGTCGCAATCAGAGGAATGTTTGTTTTTATAGCCTGCGCGTCGGCTTTAGGACAACAGACTATGAATAAAAGTAAGCTACTGAATATATACCGTAAAGGACGTTTCATTTATTCTATCGTGTTAATTTATTAGTTATTCGTTTCTATCATATCTCTGTTCCTCCACCTCCGGGAGTGTTATTACCTCCTGATTCGATACCAGAATTCCAGTCAGACGGATCTTCTAAATGAAGTATCTGTATATTATTTCCGTCCACTGTTACGAGAAGAGTCTCTCCCGTATGGAGAATGATTGCTTCTCCGGTAAGTCTGTCTATCAGGTCTATAGCAAGTGTGCTTATTATATTGTTATTTCCGCTCAGAAAGTTCAACTGGAGGCTTATCGGTTCTGTTATACCATCCACTGCACTCAGAGAAGGGAAATAGTAATTATCAAATCCAAAATCAAAATCCGGATATGGATCTTGGGACAATTGTGATGTAAGTAAAATTTTATCGTCGATACTATAGCGTGAAGATCGTGTTTCAAGGGGATCGGTTATTTCTATTTGAGATAAGTATTGTGTAACTCCTACTCCCTTCGCCAATATTTCAACGTTCTTTATATTGTCAAATGTGAGAGAAGGACTCAGGTTGGTCATATTTTTGAAAGCAATACATATACGTCCTACATATACTTCTTCGAACCATACAGTATCTGTCACTATCGGTCCGGGAAAATGTATAAACGGTCTCTTACTTTCCAACAAAATTGCAGGCGGTTCTTCATAATATCCACTTTCATTTTGTTTCAATTCAAACCTGGCCGTGCTAAATGTTTCAATTTCCGGGAAATTGATCCCTGCTATATTCGTGAAGCAGTATGCAGAATGTTCACCAGGAAAAAGTTTGAAATTAAAATTCCCCAGTTTTGTCCGGGCATTATCCTCAAAAGGATAGGATGAATAACGCTCCTTTTCCAGATTGTTATTATATATAAGGATACTGATATTGTCTATTTTATAAGTATCGGTCCTCATATTTATGTCAACTTTTGGGACATATATCACATAGTTTGACTCATCTTCGAAATAATCGTATGTGCAAGATGATGCAAAACATATGCATACCGATAATATTATAAAATAAAGAAGACCGCTATATATTCTATTTGTCATTTGTTCTTTTGCTTTGTGAAGAGAAAGCTTCTGTTTAGGTAACCCCCTTCCTATGCAACGACCCGGATTCGATTCCGGATCATTGCATCTAAAGGAGAAGATCAAGTAATAGATTGATGTGTCTGATGATGTATTTAATTAAACTTCCTGATCTGTTCTTTGTATGTTATCATTCCAGTCCTGAGGTGGTTCAACTGTAATTATTAAATCACCTTCTTCTTCTGGTCCCGGAGGATTTACAATCGAGCCACGAGATCTTATCGTTAGATTTACTTCACGAATTACATTCGGAGTGAACCCTCCCTTGATATTTCCAGACCAGTATAGAGGAGTTGGGGTTGTTAACACCGTTCCATCATCAAGCTTATATCCTGCTGGAGCCAAAGCACTGATTACTACAAAGTATTTCCTGCTATCGTCTGCATCAGCGCTAATATCCATGCTGGCGGTTGTCAGAACGTTAGGCAATACAATTATATCCTGCCACAGAGTGAAGTCTGCATCTATGATTTCAGGGTTTTTATATTTATCTGCACCTGGATCAGCAGTATTGAATGTTGTATTACCGGTAGCACCTATCATTATCCGATTCTCGTTTGAATTCTGATTTAAAATACCACCCAAAAACACAGGAGTTGTATGCGGTGTTTTGACCCCGAAACCGGCAGGCAACCTATGAATCACAATCAAGTTTGAAGCATCGGCGAAGCTTACTTCTCGGCCTGTTTCATTAAGGAATTCAGCTTTTTTATTGATTCTCACACGCATAAGGGAAACATCGCGTTTAAGCCTTAAAGTACCTAAATTAGCTGGTGTTCCTTCCACTATATGTACATCTTCCGCATATGCGGTAAATACTTCCGGTGCAGGAGCATAAGCTTTTTTCCCTGTTTCAAAAATATGTCCCGTAGGAAAAGTAATTTCTCTAAGGTCCATAAATATCTGGGAATTCAGATTTCTCCCCCTGACATTAAAATCAGTAATTGCCTCGCTGGTTGCACCTCCGGCGACATAAGTGGTAATATTATTCTTTGCGGTATTTTTCATATTCGCAACCAAAGCCAGGTCATAATCCCCTACAGGAATATTAGACCACGGAAAAGAAGTATTGCCCGCAGAAGGCTGAACTTCATAAGAGAAAACTACTTTGCCCGTACCCTGCTCATATAAAAACATTTGTACTCGTTCAATATTCGCCCAACCTGTAATTGGTATAGCCCTTGATAAAGCAGCAGCTTTAATACCCGAACCTGCTTCTTCAAACGCAAGATCGAATGATAATGAACCTGTCTTGTTTTCGCCTCCATCAGGCTTCTGCGCGTCATCGTTACTACATGCAGAAAACAATAGTGTAGCTGTAATTAAAGTAATAAAAACTTTCTTCATTTGTTAAATAATTAAATTATACTCTGTTATTAATCATAAAATACCGTTAACATTGGCCTCGTAATATTTTACTTTAATAACTGTCTGGCTTCGCTTTTCATAAAAAAGACATAGCTTCAACATTTGATTTTAAATGATTAATTTTTTTTGTAGTTTGTCACAATTAAAAACTAAAAATTTACCTTTGTATCACAAAACAGTGATAGATGAACACTAACTGGAAAAAACCTCTGCAAACTTAGGCTAATAAACGCTTTATACACTTATTAATATTTACCCCTTATTACATAATTCTGACATATATTTTAGTTGATCCGATATAAAACAGTATATATTACCTTCCATCAGAAGTATTAAACGGAATTACAATCAGTCTCATAAATAGTAGCAATACAGCTAAAAAAAATGGCGCAACCGAAAAAGATCAGTTGCGCCAGTATTATTTTTTAACGCTTGCAGTTGATTCTGATTTATTTTTGTCAGAATGCTTTATTCTTTCTTATGTAACTAGGAGGATATCCAAAATTAGATTTACAGAAATCATTGAATTGCGACAAGGAGCTAAAATCATGTTCATCGCAAATCTCCTTTAATGTTTTATCCGTACAATTAATTTCATGAAGTATCCGGCTTGCCTTCTGTTGCTTGATCCATTGATAAGCCGGGACACCAAATGTTTTTTTAAAACGCTTTATAAAACCGGAATGACTATAATTAGACAATGACGCTAATTCCTGTACTGTTTTTACCTTACTGTAATTATTATATACAAACTCGGAGAAGCTTGTATCGTTACTCAATAACGGGTAAAAAAACCGGGCCAGCTCTTCCTTTGTATAATAAGATCTTATAAGAAAGAAGAATTCTTTCATTTTCAGTTCAAAATAATAACGGCAACGCAATCCATCTGCCAAACAAGCTTTCAGACCTATAAGGTAATAAGCGATTTCTTCTTTTATATCCAATAGATTAAAGGTCTGATCCGGTTCTTTAAACTTATGAAACAACTGTTCCAAACCTACACGATCACATAATTCAATCTTATCCCGGAGTCTAAAAATAAGGATGGAGGCATCTTCTTCTGCCCTTGCAATATATTTGCTGCTGGACGGAAGTAAGAGCATCTTCCCTTCCTTTACTCTTTTATCGATATGCCTCTCATACGATATACGAAATTCGCCTTTCATAACTAACATGATTTTAGATTCGGAGAGAGTTTTCTCCTTAATTTTCCCTTTCACGAATTCAGTAATTTCAATAATTGGTTTTTTATTTGAGTTAGTGTTAACATCCTCATAATTGACACATGTTTTATGCTCATGGAAGTCCGTAATGATACCCATAATCAATATATATGTTATTTTGACGTGTTAACAAATCCCAAGCGGAAGTACATATATGAGATAAAGAAACCATCTAAGAGATAGTAAATCATATCACTCACTTATACACTTCGTTTCAGGTAAATTATTTTATTCTCGGCTTATTCAGTTAAGATCTCTCTGTTTTATAAATACAATAGTTTTTGACATTTGCGAAATATTATCCCCTCTTTATTTATAGAAGAAGCCTGCTCCTATTTTTTATATTAGTGTACGCAAATATATTAATTTTTTTAATATAAACCGGGTACATTTTTTCATTCATAAAAAAATATCAACTGTATAGTTAGTGATGAATTTGCCTCATACCGGTAGTGTCTATAATTTTTATTTATTTGAGATACAGTTCAGAAATGACTATTAGTAAGCCATACAATCATTCTGTAATATTTAAACATCTATTGAATCTGATTACAAATGACATACAATTCAATAAAGTAACAAATTGAAACAAAAATGTATTTTTTAAAATTTTAAACTCCATTAAATAATATTAATATAAATATCAAAAAGGTAATTTCTATGTAATTCTAGGTAAGTTTAAATAACAAGACAGATAAAAAGTCCAATTACTTTTGTAACTGTAGAACGACGGTAAATCATTACAGTGCTCTTACTTCCTTATTTGTTAATATAGTTTGGCCTGTAATTGTAAAGAAAAATAATTATGATTTCACAGATTATTCAAAAAGATAAGTTTATAAAAAAAGGAGAATATCTGCAAATTGATATGCAAATTAAAATGCCTCCTTTTTCTATAAAAGAAAATGGATATATGACACTTACCCCCCTACTGACAGGAGGTAAGAATAAAAGAGAACTTCCTTACTTTTTGATTAATGGTAAAAGCCGGCATAAAGGTTATAAACAAATGGTACGTTCGGTAGGCAAAAAAAATGTAAACTCAGTATATAATATATATAAGGCGATCGATGGGAGTAAATCATTCAGTTGTACATATTCTGTACAGATCAATTATGAAAACTGGATGGATAATACCCAAATAAAGCTAGTATTGGAATAACGGATTTTCAGGTTAGAATTCAACAATCATAACAGCATAGAGCCCAGAATGCTTTTATAATTACCAATGAAAAGGATCAATTGCATGCAGATTAAATATGTTGCAATATATTCCTGATTAATAATTTCTTTCACAAAAAGTATAATCTACATAGAATTATTCTATGATTAGAATAGATTCCGTGTAATTAAAAATATTCTGATAACACAATTAATTTATTATTCATTAAAAACAATTGAAAATGAAATTTAAGTATGTAATGATTACAGCTGCTACTCTTCTTTTCAGCTTTGCGAGCTGTGGTAGTGATGAGACTGTCCCGGAAGATACCGGGGAACCGAAAAATGTAACAGTTAAAATCGTGAAGCCAACAACATATGCCGAAGAAGAAACCGCCGTAGGTGAGACCCCGGTGATCTATGACGCTGAAGTATTCTTCATCGGAGGTGGTAATATATTGAAAAGGGGTTCTATGAGCGATAGCGAAGCCGGATTCCCGGTTAAGCAATTTCAGGATGTCCCTGCGGCTGCTGACGAAATTATCATAGTTGGTAATACAGGGGCTTTAGGATCTCCGTTATTACCGGCTGCGTCCATAACAACCAAAGCCGAATTGGAAGCTGTAATGTTTGAACACAGCGCACAAACACATGCGGAAACAGATGTTAACTTGTTAGGTTCGGGTACTATTACAGGTACAGGAGATGCATCTGTAAACGTTCCGGTACGGGCAGCAGTATCCCGCATCGAAATTAGCGAAATAAAAGCCAAAACGACCGGAGCAGTATTACCTTTGGTAGATTTTAAACTAACTGGTATTTATATAAATAATACTTACACAAAAGTTAGTTTAAGCTATGCCGACATACCTACGCTGGCAACAGATATCTTACAATATGGAGCAAATGATATAGCATTCACAGACGGATCATATCCGGTACGTTTCAAAGATGAATGGACAAATGCAAGTGTTACTGCCGACGATTCTTTCAAACCAGCTAATGCACTCGCGAAATGGGCATACTTTATCATGCCTCCTGTTGCAGGCAAGGGTACAACTATCGATAGTGAAGTTCACACCTCTGTTCCCCATATTATTGTAAAACTGGAAGATGTAACTACTGGAAGTGGTAGTGGTAATCTTGGTTTTTCGCCGGCATATCTGACAATAACAAAATTGATAGACAGCAGTACAAGTTCTGAATTGACTCATCTTGAAGCCGGAAAAGTGTACAAAATCACATCTCTCGACATAGATGGTAAAGATTTAAATCCGAAACCGGAGACCGGAGCAAGAAATGTTGAAGTAACTGTTCAGGTACAAGCATGGGAAGGTGTAGACGTTGATCCGGCTCTATAATTTACCAATAGGCGCACTAGACTTAATTATAAATCTATGCAGGCAGGCTTTTCTGCCCGCTTGCATGGATTTTTTGAAACGAGGAAATTTAAAAAGAAAATAAATGAAACTGTTGAAAGCTCTGCCTGTACTTATCCTATTGACATTCTTCTCCGGATGTATAGGCGACAACATGGACGACTGTCCTCCTCTTAATAATGTGATTTTGCATTTCAATTATTCCAGTTTTCCGGATCATATCAACCGGGTGAATGTCGGTATTTTTGATAAAGACGGTGTACATGTTCTCAATCAACAAGTTGACAAAGATGATCTTAATACATTCCAAGGAACTTATTTAACACTTAATACAGGAGAATATACTGCTATTTGTTGGGGAAATGCTTTCGATGATACCCGCATTACCTGCTTCGACCCCAATTCATCTATGCATGACGGGGAAGTTTCACATCCCAATTATGGAACATCCCTGCAAATTCCAACACATGATTCTCTATATTACGGGAAACACAATTTCACGGTTAAATCCAGAAATAAAGTTGAACATACTGTTCATTTCAAACCTTCACATATCAAGATACATGTATATGTGAAAGGCCTGGCTTCATTAGCTACAAATCTCCTGCCTTCAAATTATCCGGTAATAAGAATAAACAATCTCAATCCGGCCTGCAACTTCGAAATGCAAACAACAGGAATGAGCACGACTTACCACCCTACCGTAAAGATAGATAATACAGAAAAAACGGCCGTTGCTCGATGCAACACCTTACGATTTGAAAATGACAACCCTATAACGATAGAGCTTTTGGATAATGCTATAGGGAACAATATATTATGCACAGTAGGACTTCGTAAATTCATGGAAGATAACTCCATCACGGTTCAAGAAGGAGAAGAACTGACTATTCCAATACTGATTCAGTTTAAAAACGGAAATATAACGATAGAGCTTCTCAAATGGGAAGAGGTACCCGTTGAACCAGCAATTTAACATAACAGGTTAATGATGAAAAAAGTATTATTCTATATCATATTGATTCTCTTTACTCTGGGATTTTCCTGTCAGGATTATGATAAACCAAATAACATAATTAATGAAGGAAAAATGAAGAGCGTCACACTTTCATTGAAACTCCCCGGAGATATGCGGAAAGACGCATCATCCGCCACCAAATCGATGACGGAAGGAGAGGAACAGCATGTAAGAACAATTGAGGTACTTGCATTCATGGACGATGGCAGTGGAAATTATCTGTATGCATATAGGTCGAAAGGTGAAAATATATCTCTGCAAGATGGTGAAGGCACATTCAGAGTAACTCTTGCGGAATATTACAGACCTCAGGTCTTGATCATATTAGCAAACGCCTCTGTTGAATTAGATGCTGTTAATATTGCATTAAACGATAACATAAATTCTGTCATACCTCTTCTTACAGCCTCCAGCAGCACCGAATGGGATGCCAACAATAACAATTCAGGTATCCTACGCGATATTCCAATGTATTATAAGACAGCTCCTACCATAATCAGTAATACAACCTCTGCTTTGGGCACATTCGACCTAACACGGATGTTAGCCAGGCTGGACGTAAGGGCAAAGGCCGGTATCGCCGGCTTCCAATTGGTAAACGCGTGCATATTCAATCGAAAAGACAAAGGATATATCGCTTATAAAGATCATTACTGGGATGGGGCAAAAGTAATAAAGGCCGATGTGCCTGAAGATGCTGCAACAACAAAACTGAACAGCATCTTATACGAAGCAGATGCTTTTCATCAAATTATACAAAGTATATATACCTTCGAGACTAAAGGCGCAGAAAACAGAAGTGAAGCGACAGCTATTGTTGTCGGCGGTTATTATGGCTATCCTGCCAATTCATCCAAAGTAACATATTATCGTATAGATATTCCAACAACACTTAACGGAGATTTCAGCGGGGATATTCTCCGGAACCATCTTTATGACATAGAGATACAATCTGTAGATGACGAAGGAGCTGAAACCCCCGAGAATGCTTTTGATGGAGAAATAAAAATAACAGCGACGGTCACTCCCTGGAACCTGGCCAGGCAAAATGTAATATTCGAAGGCCAGTACAACCTGAAACTGGACAAAGCCTCTATTGATTTCAAAAACCATATTGAAGACCAGGAGATAGAAATAAGCACAACCCATCCGTCCGGAATCAGTATAAGCCCTATTACATACACTGACGAAAATGTGACCGGATGGCTTCAAATAACGCAGATAAGCACAAAAAAATGGAAAATATCCACTAATGGCGACAACTATCAGGCAAAAAGGCTGGCCCGGCTAACTGTAATCGCCGGTAATATGAATTATGTGGTAAAACTGGCTCAAAAAGGTTGTGGCAATAATGGAACGGCAGAATTGATGGAAATAACTGAAAATAGTGCCTACTATACTCATTTATACAATGGAAAATGCTGGATGGTTGAGAATTCAAGAGAAGAAAAACTTACCGGCAGTGGCGAACCGGGCTATGCTTCAAATAAATACGGAAGTATAGGGATAATCGTCGATCCTGTTTCCGAAATAAATAATTATCAACATTACTATACATGGGATCAGGCAATGCTTATCGACAATGCATGCCCCCAAGGATGGCATTTACCCACCCAGGCAGAATTCGACGCGCTTATCAGCGAAATTACATCACAGCCTTCTTTGGGTCAATTCTGGATCGGTCCAAATTACAACAACAGTATGTCCGGTTATTATTTAAATGCCAATAATGAATGGCATGATTGGGATATTAAAGGGCATTGGTGGAGCTCTTCAAATGACAATAACTCATATTATTATACAGGAAGTATCAACAATATGACTGGTCCGGCACTAACTGATGGAAGCAACTGGCTTTCGGTACGCTGTGTAAAAGACTAATATTCAATTCTATTATAATGACGATTTACATTCACATAGAAAATGAAAAATAAAAGATATATAAAAATGAGATACAGAATCCTTTATCTGCTGTTTATCTCTATATTGCCCCTGATATTCTCATGTCGCAGTGAAGAGACGGACTTTGAACCGGATGATATATCAAAGCATGCAATAAATTTTACTCTAAATATTCCGGGTCTGAATCTCCCATCCACATATTCCATGGACGAAACAAAGGAAAATGAAGTTAACGAAGTCGACGTGTTTATTTTTAAAGTAAATAATTTGGGCAACCAGACTTTTATCTATCATAAGAAAGCTACAAATATCAAAAATGCATATGGCACAGCAAAATTCCATGCTGTAATAGAGGAAGATACCGATTGCAATATATTACTGGTAGCCAATGCCCGGACAAAAGTAGATAATATTTCAAGTACCCTTACCGAGGGTGTATCTACAAAGGAGGAAGTATTATCTCTGCTGGAATATTCCAATGAGGGTAAATGGGAAGCCGACGGCTCCGGCATTTACAGGAACATACCAATGATAGCCGAAACCGGCAAAATAAATATCACAACAGGAATGCACATAACAAATGTATCCTTAGTCAGGATGCTGGCACGTATAGACCTAAAAATAAATGCATCTGTGACTCCTGCTACATTCAAATTGTCCAATATTTACCTTTGCAATTACAATACCAACGGATACATCGCCCCCACCTGGAACTCTCAGGGGGAACTTTCATCTGCTGCTGCAACCAGTCCAAACCTTCCGGCTTCTACCGGACGTAAGTTAGGAACAGGAAATGCGATAAAATATGAAGCCGGCGGATTAACCTCCTTCAATGGTGAAATATATGCTTTCGAGGCCGATGCCGCCAGCGATGATAATGGCTATGACCACGCCGACCGTAAAAATGCAACATGCCTGATCATAGAAGGAAAATACAACAGTGCAAGTAACTCGTCTTTCTACCGCGTTGACTTTACGTACCCCGAAACTGGTACAGGTATCGATAAAGGCGATTACATGCCTATTTTACGCAATTACAGATATGAAATAGAAATAAACGGCGTTACAGGCGCAGGACTACCCTCCCTGGAAGAAGCACTGGCGTCATATATGGTTCGTTCAAATCTGGATATTAAACCTATAATATATGATGAGGGACTCATAAAAGACATTGTTTTTAACGGACGATATATGCTTGGCGTAGATATAGGAGAGTTCTTGTCCTACTCAGGAAAAAATCTTAATGGAACAGAAGAAGCCTCAAAACTGGTAATAAGTACCGATGAACCAGAGGGCTGGAAAATAAAAATAAGTGACACGAATAATAAAACAAATCCGGACTGGCTAAAAGTAACCAATATACAAGGAAATACAGGCTCCACCCAGATAGGTTTGATCGTAAATACCTCAGCCGCAGATAAGGCGGAGGTCGGATATCTGGATATCCTTGCCGGAAACCTGGTAAAGAGAATAACCTATTATAGCGTCGACCCTCTTTTTGAATTCAAAGATCTCACAGATGGAGACATTATAGACTTCGGAGCTGAAAATCAAAGCCTGATTTATAATGTAAATATCAGGACAAATGCACGCTGGAAGTACTCGGCATCGGACGATACGAATAACAATGCCTTCCCTAACACAATTCTAAGTATGTCGCATCCGTTGGAAGCGCCGTACAATATAGGAGGGACTTCCGCCCAGGCAGCAGATATAACGTTCCACTTCATACCGTCGAGTGACGATACTCCTGTTGCGGGTACAAAGTTTGCCACAACACTGTCATTCTCTACGACCTTTACCGGCGATTCAGGAAACGATATTACGAAAACACTCACTTTCAAGAGAACAGTTCCGGCATACGTAGGTCTTTTCAGCATGGAACCCAACGACATAGATTTACCTTCAGCCAATTCTGTTGTAAAGATAACTGCTACAGCTAACGTAGCATGGAGCGGAATAGCCAAATACAATGGGACGATCGTATCTACTAACTCTACACCTGTTCCGGCAGCAACCAAAAGTTCCGGTTTTTCAAATGTTACAGTACGCGAGAATCTCGATTCTTATACCAAAGTCATTAATTTTTATATTAAATATACGGATACAAATGGTATATCTCAGGAATCGTATGTAGGCCAATTGATACAGAAAAAAGCCGGAGAATAAGATGAAAAAAAACATGATACATAATACCCTCGTATATATGCACACTATAGCGTTACTATCTGCTATTTCATGTTCACATAGCCAATCCCGGCCAATGGAGAATTATACTGAAATAGAACGCTGTTACTATCAGCTGAAATCGGTAAATACGGATGCTGACAAAGAAGCTATGAAATCATATGTGTGCGATTCCTTAAACTTCACGAAATTATACAATTCGCCCCTATGGGACACATTTATTGAAGACTGGATAAATCTCTTCGGAAACAATGTACGGTCTTTTCCGGCTGAAGAATTTACATATATTTCAAAGAGAATACTCGAACGTATTGCGATAGAAAGCCCTGAAGTCAGCAAACCATTGGTTCGTAAATCAGCCGATATATTAATGGAAATGGATCAGAAAAAAGTAACCGCCTGCCTGGCCGCATATTCCCATGGAATAAATATAAATGCAAATGAGGACAGCGAAATAGCCATGCGACTACTCACCGCTATCATGCTTCCGGGCACAAAAGCGCCTGCCCTGACAGGTACGAAACCGGCAGGAAATAACACAGAAGGAGAAAAAAGGCTTATTATCTTCTATGACAGCAATTGTCCCGATTGTGAATCATTATTAGCCAATGTAAGCAGCCGGTACAAAGAATTACTCAATAAGGGTATAGATATAATCAGCCTGTCAGCTGATACGGACGAAATATTATATACGAAACACGCCAAGAGGCTTCCCTGGAAAAATAAACTGTGTGACTATCAATCATTCAGTAGCGATAATTTCAAAAATTATGGAATAGCAGCAGTTCCGGCAATGTATTTAATTGATTCTAAAGGACTAATTGTAGACCGGTTCGAGTCATTAGATGAATTTGATTTGCTTAAACATGATGGATCTGATATAAATACAATAGACAATGAAGAAAAAGCCCTTCACTAATACTATGGATCATAAAAATTTGTCTTCATCCACATATCGGAAACACCGAAGTTGAAGATATGTGTAGTTTTGTAAAGTCTGAAATCCTGTGAGTCGGGAGATTCGCAGGATTTATTAAAAAAGAAATTAATCTCTTCTAAAAAATAATATTAATGACTATCGGCAGAAAAATATTCAAAACAACCATAATTATATTAACAGCGATACTATCCGTTTCCTGTATATATGATGAAGATATTCCCCCCGTAAACAGGGTAATACTCATTTATCTTGGAGGGGACAACAGCCTGTCTGACGAAGTCTACGAGAAAACAGAAGCTATCCGTCAGGGTTGGAATAAAAATATCGAAGGTAAGCTTTTGATTTACAGCGATCCGTCTGATGCATCTCCGCAGTTGATAGAAATATGCACATGCCGTGAAGGAAACCCTATAAAAGAAGTTATACACACATATGAAGAGGAGAATTCTGCTGACAGCAAAGTTTTTAATCGTGTTATAAAAGAAGTCAAAACAATGTATCCGGCACCGTCATATGGCTTGATCTTATTTTCACATGCTTCAGGATGGTTGCCTCAGGAAACATTGAAAAGCCCCAAATCGGTACTAATGGATAATAAGCAGGAAATGGACCTGGCAAATTTCGTTAATGCTATTCCCGACAACTCCTTCGATTTTATAATCTTCGAAGCCTGCTTTATGTCCGGTATTGAAGTTGCATACGAACTCAAAGATAAAACCGATTATATACTTGCTTCGTCTGCCGAAATAGTCTCCCCGGGATTTACCGGGATTTATAAACAGTCTGCCATAAGCTATCTGTATGAGTCTCCTGTCAACCTGAAAGGATTTGCACAATCGGCATTTAATTATTTCAACTCGCAATCGGGATTTCTCAATTCCGCAACGCTGAGTATAATAAAAACCTCTGAATTGGACGCACTCGCCAATACTGTAAAAAAGAGTTATGATATAAATAGGACGGTCGATTTAAATGCAATCCAGCATTTCGACAGATATTCATATCATTTATTTTTCGATTTTGAAGATTATTTTTCATCATATCTGCAAACCGATATACAAAAACAGGAACTATCAAAAGCTATTAATTCCTGTATTATCTATAAAGCAGCCACTCCGGCATTCATGGATGGATATAACGGTTTTGAGATAAAAAAACACTCGGGATTGACCACCTATATCCAACAGGAACAGTTTCCATATCTAAATACAGAATATCAGAAACTGAGATGGTACAAAAAAATTTCAGAAAATTGATCAGCTAAAGGTAAATATGCCGGAAAATGTAAGGAAAACCCAAAATATAAGAGATAAAATGATAAAGAGGTTGTTAAATACACGAGAGTTAAAAATCGTGTTGTTGGGAACGATACTGCTATTAGGCACTATAAACAAAGCAAGCGCCCAATTCTACTCCGTTAAGACAGATTTGCTGGGCTTAGCGACCACCACGCTGAATATAGAAGGTTCGGCTGTTGTCAGTAACCAATGGACACTTCATTTACATGCGCAATATAATCCTTGGACATTTCCAGATAACAAGAAGATGAAAAATCTGACATTCCTGCCTGGCACACGCTACTGGTTCAATGAGACCTACAGTTATAGTTATTTTATAGGTTTCAACGCAATTATCAGCAGGTACAACATCGGCGGGCTATTCGGCAGTGATTACCGCTACGACGGAATGGGTTATGGAGGAGGAATATCGTTCGGGTTTTCAAAACCCATTCAAAGGCGGTGGAACCTGGAGTTCGAGTTAGGCATAGGTGGTGTATATTCAAGTTATGATAAATATCCCTGCATAAAATGCGGGGAAAAAATAGATGAAGGGTCAGGATTCTTTCTGTCCCCAAATAAGGCTGCTATAAGTTTGGTTTATTTATTCTGATATAAAAGGATTTATGAAAAGAGAAGATTGTAAAAGAACAGAAAATAACGTTGAGGAAAAGAGCAGAAAACATGCAATAAGATCCTTAAAGTCTATAACTTACAGCATATTGACTGTCGGTTCTATTTCATTGGCCGTAATGTCGTGCCGTTCGGAAAAAATAATGACAGAAGCACTTTATATGCAATATAAGAATGTGAAACTCGAATTGCCGCCAGGAGATGAGATCGGGGATTCTTTTTCTTCGGGAGGTATGCTTTCCGAGATCGTTAATTATACAAATAAAGAAGATGGGAAAAGTAATGAGACGACGTATAGCACCACTAATAAGCTGGATGCAAATACCGTCTACCGTCTAAATGAAGTGGTGGTAACTTCCCGTTCCAGCTTCACTCCTGAACGGGATGGCCGTGTATCGGTAAATTTCCTTGTACGGGTTCCTAAAGAATTAATTTCATCAAACTGGAGCATTACACTCAGCCCCCAATTACTGCATAATGATTCTGTAGTACCTTTAAAAGATTTAATCATAAAAGGTGAAGAGTTCTACAATAAGCAACAAAGCGGTTATGAAGCTTATGGTGAATATCTGGCATCTATCGTGGACAAAAAGGATTATGACAGCGTATTTCTTGACAGGAAGGGTATCGCCCAGGATATATTTGACCGTCAGAGCCTTTATCTCGGCCTCTATAAATCGGAATGGAATGATATGATGGATTACCAGAAATGGAAAAAGATGATGGATGACCGTTATATGACATTCAATGCTAAACAGGAAGCCAATCGCCTGGCTTTGTGGCATAAGTACCAGAGGGAAGCAGAATTCCTTAAAGTAAAGAACCTGGCTACAGATAAAGATACTACCGGTATTAGTGCAAGCTTCAATAAAAAATTTGAAAAACGGGCAGGACTACTACCTCAATACAGGTTAAAGCGGGAGATCAAAGAAAAATCAGTACCCCGGAAATTTAAAGAAATGCATACAGAAGGACATACCGTCGAAGATATTAAAAGCCATGCCGTAAGCGAAAATGATTCTGTAGACATCTCAAAACACCGCTATTTCTATAATAAGATTATAGAGAATGAAATGAAGGACAGTCTCAAAAACTATAAATTCCGAGAACTGATCCCTTACGAAATCCGTAAAGATGTGAAGCTCGACAGTATAGCTGATCCCGGTTCTGACTTTGTATATCTCTACAATCATGAATATCCGGTAACTGCGGGACTGAAAAAAATCCGCATCACGATGAAAGGGCATGCACGCGCAATAGATGAAAGCGGATACACCTTCCCCGGAATGGATACGCTTACCTACCTTATATCATCTATAGACCAGCTGATAGATACAACGTTAACAGTAAAGAAAACCAAGCTGTATCGGAATATGTACAGCCTTTTGACCATTTATCCTAAATTTGCCACAGGGAAAGCCGTATTCAACGTGCGGCACGAAAATAACAGGATGCAGATCGATACCCTCATCAACACTTACAATGTTTTCACGAAGGAGAAAGGCTTGGATATGGATAGTGTGGTAATGACTGCCTCTACTGCTCTTGACGGATCTTTCGACAATAACGCATACCTCAGTAAACAGCGTGCAGACGCGATCAAAGACCATCTGAGAAGAACATACGGAGCCGGCATGGATATAGAAAATGTCTTCAAAGTACGATATATCGGAGAAGACTGGAACGGATTAGTAAGACTTCTCCAAAAAAGAGATGATATTGAACACAAAGGCGAGATATTACATATGATCTCCAATGCGACATTCCCCGATGCCTGCGAAGAAGAAATCAAAAAGCAATATAAAGAAGACTATAGAATCATACATGATTCTATTTATCCTAAACTGCATAAAGTGGAATTAGCATTCAATATGAGCCGCCCGGGAATGGTTTCCACAGATTCTATACAAAGCGAATTCCGAAGTGAATATTATGAGGGCTTACGCTTACTGAAAAACCGCCAATACTGGGAAGCTCTGGAAATATTAGCCAACTATCCGGATTACAATACAGCATTGTGTTTTACCAGTATGGGGTATAATGACAGAGCCTACAACCTGCTGGTACAGTTGGAACAGACAGCCAATGTAAACTATCTTTTAGCCATAGTTTGTTACCGGCTGAATAAGAAAGACTTAGCTGTAGAATACTTATTAAAAGCCTGTGAACTTGATAATTCCAAAATATACAGGGCGCCACGGGATATGGAAACCAAAAACCTGATAAATACATATAAACTAAAACCTAAA
This sequence comes from Dysgonomonas termitidis, assembly GCF_042654545.1. Taxonomy (GTDB): domain Bacteria; phylum Bacteroidota; class Bacteroidia; order Bacteroidales; family Dysgonomonadaceae; genus Dysgonomonas; species Dysgonomonas termitidis. The sequence continues at coordinate 10,369 of NZ_JBHSGN010000063.1, read as the reverse complement.
TTGGATAAGATAGAAGCTGACGCTGCTATTTAGGTCCGGTTGTTGAAGGCGACAGGAAATACAGAAACAAAAACTCTCTAAGCATTTAAATTAGAGAGTTTTTTGTGTAACCGCCAAAATATACTACCATTTATTCATATGTATCTTTTTCTCATCATATTTATCCTTCACACTTTGCGGTCCCCTCGGATAGCCTACCGGGATGACCACCAATGGTAATATTTGAGAAGGTAATTTTATATTTCTACTCACAGTTCCCATCCGGTCCGGATAAGGATAAGCAGCCGTCCATACAGCACCTAGACCCAAGGCTTCAGCTGTCAGCAAAATATTTTGTGTCGCAGCGGAACAATCCAGATACCAGTAAGAGGATTTCGTTGTATCACCACAGACTACAATAGCCACAGGAGCCTGGGAAAGCATTTTAGCTGTCGGCAGCTCTTCGGCCAGCCTGTCCAGAATATCCCTTTCGTTTATAACAACAAATTCCCACGGACGTGTATCTTTACCCGAAGGCGCAGCCATTCCGGATCTAATAAGCGTTTGAATATCTTCGTTCGATACAGGCCTGTCCTTTATAAAGCTTCGGACACTCTTTCTTCCATGTATAACAGAAAGTATCGTCTCCTTCTTTGAAATTTTGTCATTATCCGATCCGTTACAACCTGAAAATAGCATAACTGTTATAAATGTACAGAGTAATACAGATTTACTTTTCATATTTATTTTATTGAATTAATAAAGCCGGTGGTTCCACAAAACCACCGACAATATATAAATTATTTTTTTAACTATTTTCTAATCGGATAATATATAGCTAATTACTCCTCCCATTTTGCTATGATAGACTTCCGGTCGTAAGAGTATGCGCTAAAGATACCCAAAGCTCCCCCTTTGATATTTGTTGTAGGATTGTTCAGGGAATTTTCAGCCTGACTCAGATTTTCGAAAAACGTATAAGACGGCTTATCCACACTCTGAAATTCAATCAACAACTCGTCATTCTGCTGGATAGGATCGACATCTTCATTCGCAGAAAATACCGTGAGCGGCATGTGCATATCGCTACCATCGGTATTTTCAGTGTTTATCACAATCTCACCGACATCTGCCCGCTGCTTACCATTTATGTACACCAGGCAACGGTAATACTCATTCTCTTTCCCAACCGGGTCTGTGAAATGCACCATCGGTAGACCATAATCCATTGCCAAAATCTTAGTTATTGTGAGCGAATCTAATTTCACCTGCTTCGGCATCCTCGATACAGCTGTATATTCTTTACCTTCATAATTCACATACAGGCTGTATGTCCGCCCTTCTTCCCCCTTCATTTTCTGGGCTACATACCATCCGGTATTATCCTGCTCCAGTATATCCGAATTCCCGGCATCGTCCGATATTTTGACAATAGCGCCTTTCAGGAACGGATAACCGCTATTATCGCCAAAATCCAATGTTTGGCTTACGCGTACCATCGCCAGTGTATTTTGCGGGACCATCCCTTCAATTACTATACGCGGAGGTACCGTACGGAGATCCACATCAATTTCTTTTTCGCAGGAATAGGCTGTAAAGATTAATAATACTATTGCAGCCGTCAATTTACATATTTTGAATATATTGGTCATAATATCTTATTAATTGGAGTTAAAACTTAAAATTCCATGTAATTGAAGGAACGAATCTGAATAATGAATACTGATAGGCCGATGTCTTGCTTGTATCGTCATTATTGGTACGGAAACGAATCATATAAGCATTTTCTCTTCCATAAGCGTTATAAAGGCTGAATGCCAGCTCCGATTCGAATTTCGAGGTCTTTTTCAACAGGCAGGTCGCCCCCAGATCCAGACGGTGATAGTCCGGCATACGGTAACCGTTTCTTTCGGCGTAATACATCACATCTTTTCCGTTTATCTGATATTTACCACTCGGGTAAGTAATCGCGTTACCTGTATAATATACCCACGCGGCAGACAGCGTCCACTTGCGGTTCAGTTCGTAAACTCCCACGATAGAGAGGTCATGTGTCCTGTCCTGATAAGCATTATACCATTTATCTTCATTTATTCCATCAATCTTTTTCTCCGATTTGGATAGTGTATAACCGACCCATCCGGTCAGACGTCCCAATTTCTTTTTAAACATCAGTTCAAGACCGTAAGCGCGCCCTTTACCATATAGCAGCTCAGTCTCTACCGCATTATATGTCTGAAAGTTAGCATTATCTTTATAATCTATCTGGTTCCGCATATCTTTATAATAAGTCTCTACACTAAATTCGAACATATTATTAGAAAAATTACGGAAATAGCCTATGGAAACCTGGTCGGCGACCTGCGGCTTAATATTATTCGAACTCGATGTCCAACGGTCGAACGGTGTACCCTGTGCCGCGTAAGTCAGCAAATGCATATTCTGGACTGTACGTGCATAAGCAGCCTTTACAGATGATACTTTGTTGAGTTTATACGCAGCCGATAGGCGGGGCTCGAGATTCACATAAGTCTTAACTACTTTACCGCCTTTATACCACACACTGTCGGTCACATTATTTTCTTCATCCAGGTTATAAAATTCACCTTTTCCTAACGCCATGAATGCAGACAGACGCAAACCATAGATAATTTCCAGTTTATCAGACAACTTAATTTCATTAGAGGCATATATTGCATTCTCCGAAGAATAACGGTGAAGCAGGTTCAATGAATTATTTTGCTCGGCATTCAGTTCATAATCACCGGGGCCTATATCATGATAGGTCGAACTTAACCCCATTTTCCACAGGCTGTTTTTATTGGGCTGAAAGATAAACTCCTGCCTTACTCCGTAATCTTTTATCTTTGCCCTACCATTCATATCCATCCCTATTTCCATTCCGAAATAGTAATTGTACTGATTGTAAAACACCGATGTACCCGAGTTCCATTTGCTATTGATAACCCTGTTCCATTTCAGATTACCGAACATATTGCCCCAGTTGATTTCAGCAGCATCTTTCAGCACCATTTTATCCCGTCCCAGATATCCGGAAAAAGAAAGCTGGTCTTTATCCGATAAACTAAAATGCACTTTGGCATTCAGGTCATAAAAATAGAGATAAGCATTCTGAGCGTCTTTAGCACCCGACAAACGGGCCATAGCATCGGCGTAGGTGCGTCTGGCACCAATGAGGAATGATGACTTACCTTTTTGGATGGGGCCTTCAACATTCAGCTTGGACGAAATAAGCCCGATACCTCCCGATACATGATAATCCTGATTGTCCCCGTTACGTTGCTGCACATCGAGTACCGAAGCCAGACGCTCCCCATATGGAGATGGCATGGCACCTTTATATAAAGTTACATCGCGAAGCACATCAGAATTAAACGTTGAAAAGAATCCCATCAAATGCGATGCATTATATAAAGGTACATTATCCAGCAGTATCATATTCTGGTCGGCACTACCTCCCCGTACATAAAAGCCGGAACTTCCTTCTCCTGCCCCCTGCACTCCGGGTGTAAGCTGGATCGTTTTAATAATGTCGCGTTCCCCCAATAATACAGGCAATTTATTTATCTTCTCTATTTCGAGCCGCTCCACACCTGTCTGAGGTGATGAAACGTTGGCGTCGGCACGTTCGCCCGAGACAACGATCTCTTTCAACCCGATAGCAGATTGCTTGAGTTCTATCTCCTGACGCATATCTTTAGAGAGAGAAATTTCAATTTCCTTTTTCTCGTAACCTATGTACTCTATCTGTAATGTATAATTACCTTTGGGAAGAGTCAATGTATAGTCTCCTTTCTCGTCGGAAGCAACACCCCGCCCCTGATTATTTTTCACGATTATAGGAACTCCGATCAGCGATTCTTTCGTCCGTGAATCATAAACTACTCCTTTTATTTTATAAGTCTGGGCATTTGTGAAGTTTGAAAATAAAAAGAATAAAATCAACCCGGAGAAAAATATAAATCTCACCCTTTGGGTTGAGTTAAAATGTAGTGTCATACGTTAATTAGTTTAATATTAGTACCTAAATTACTTCATAGGTTAAAATTACCTCTTCATTCATCTATAGACAACGATAAATCGATGAATTAATTTTATTTCCCGATGAATAATTAAGAATTATCTGTTAAATTTTCGCTTTCAGCAAGAAACAGAAAACAGAGATCATTTGACAAGTAAACGAGATACGAGATACAAGATTAAAACTTGTCTACTGGTTTACTCGTCTACTTGTATCTGTTTTTGTTAAAACCTGACACATCTGACACTTTTGTCAGTTAACAGTTAGCAGTCATCAGTTAACAGTCGTGGCGCGTTAGCACTTATTACTTAAAAACTCATCACTTATAACTGCCAGCAGGGCCTTATCTTTCTTCCTTTTATGTTCGGCTTTCCTTTTTTGGGAAGAAGTCAGTATTTTCATATCCCTTTCTATATGTTCGTTTTTCGGAGGATACCCGGTGATTGCCTCGGCACAGGTTTCCAATATTTCTTCTATCGCTTTTTGTTCCATACCATTATCTGTTTCTTCTGTTTTATCCAAGGGCCCGGATTCATTCTTCATTGCGCATCCCTCAGCTGCTTTCTCTTCCCTCCGGGGAAGCCGGGTGGGGCTTTTATCCTGTCTGTCCAGTAACATCTTTATTGTCCTCAGGTCGGGCGGGCATTCTTTTTTGGTAATTGTCTTTTGCTTAAAGACAAGTTCACCTGTATATTCACCGGGGACATAAATATCTTTTTCTACCGTTGTGTAATAACCTTCGAGCTTCTTTTTCAGCGACGCATGCACCATCGTCATCAGTTCGGCTTCACGGCGTGCTACCGCCTGTTCCACTTCGCTACGAAAATCGTCTCTGGTATTCATCCAGCTGTAAAAGGTCTCCCTGCTGATGTTTACCGCCTTGCATACCTGCGATACAGTAAAAAACTCCTCTTCAATCAGGTTTACAATCTTTTCTGTCAAATCTGCATTGTACTTTGCCATAATCGTTTATTTATATAGATAAACGGGATTTCTATTTATACAGAATTTTAACATTTTAGATGTAATTAGCGGATTTAAGGAAGATTCCTCTGCTCCTTCCACCTTCTGCCCTCACGCGATGCGATCGCGCGGGAGCAGAGGTTCACTCGTTTTACAGGGCCAAAGGTATGAATAATTAATCTGATTGAAGAAATATCTGTTATAAACTGATATTAGCTGAATATAAGAAATCCCGGCCGGCCTCTCCCAATACTACTGCATATAAGTCGCTTATAATGAATCTTAATAAAAAATTAACACATACAGATAAAATAAATATACCATGACAGTTGTAACACATCATGGTATATCTCTTTAAACAAACCGGAAACCTAAACCCTATCTCTTTTTACTTAAATTTTAATTATCCAATTGCTGCAACGCGTATGCATAAGCTCCATACATAACTGCTTCACTGGTCCCTATATGCGAAATAATCACTCCTGTCTTTTTCGATCTATTATAATGAACAAATTCGTCGCTTCCGGGAACTTTTATCTGTACGTCTTCGTTTTGTAAAAATCGACTTCTATCCCCTTCATCCATCAGATTATATATATCCATCTGTGTTTTAGAGAAAGAAGCTCCACCGAACATCCTTACGTTTCCCTGCAATTCTTTCATTATACCATTAAGTATATATTTCGAAGCCCCTGTGAGTCCACCGCCGATAACAAGGATACCGTCTACAATAGTGAGTGCATATGTCATCACATCACCTATCATTTCACCCATCTCCTCGAAACTCCTGATAGCTGCTTCGCGGTTGCCGGAGATATTCCCTTCTGCTATGTCATATATATCTTTAGGTGTAAGACCCGTACTATCCTGCCCCGATAATTCCTGATAAACCCTTTTGACGGCGCGTATGCTTACACTTTCTTCAACGATATATTCCGGGTATTTTTTGTTTTTCATTATCCAGACATCGGCGCCACACCCGTTATCTCCGGTAAGGAGCACTTTATTTATAACTACTCCCGCGCCAAAACCTGTTCCTAATGTTACACCTAATAAGTTTGAATAACGTTTCGGATTCCCGGCATTCCCCAGCCAGTAGTTAACCATCGGTAATGCTCCGTGCAAGGCTTCACCATACGCAAACAAATTTCCATCGTTGTTGATATATACCGGGATTTTAAATTTATTGTGAAGATACGGGCCTAACGCGACCCCATTGCGAAAAGCACTAAAGTTGGGTAAGTCTCCTATTATCCCATTCTTATAATCGGCAGGCCCCGGAAACGCAAAGCTTATCGCCACAGGTTCGGCTTCCAGGCCGGCCTTAATAGTTTCAAAGCCATGCACCAGCACTTCCAGGCATTTATCCAAATCGTCGGAGACAGCAGGCAGAACCAGATGCTCCCCAACTTCCTTATATGCCTGAACAGCTGAGAATACAAAATTTGTCCCCCCGGCATCGAGTGTCAATACTATCCGTTGATCGTTAATATACATAATTATGATTTTTTCTCAAATTTAAGCGATAATATATAGATATAAGCTGCACTTAGCAATAAAACACCGAAACTGATGCCGAGGCCGAAATGTTTCGCCACAACTCCTACTAACGGCGTCACTACAGCACCTCCGGCAACGCCCATTATCATCAATGATGATATTTCATTCGCCTTTTGCGGACGGTATTGCATAGCAACTGAAAATATGATGGAAAACACATTGGCACATGTCAGGCCGATTATAAATACAGCAGCAAACAACAACCATTTGTCTGATAAAAACATTAACATAAGAAATGCCGGTATGGCAATCAGCATATTGGTTTTCATAAACCTGGACGGATTAATCTTCAGGAGAAGAACCGATCCTAAGAACGCGCCGAATGTTCTTGCTCCGAAATAAAGACTGGAACCCAATGTAGCATCGTCAGTAGTAAAACCGAGCCTTTGCTCCAGCAATTGGGGAGTATTTACATTCATACAGACATCAATACCCACTATTAACAGAATACCCAGAAACATCTGTAAGATAAGGCTGTCTTTCAGTAATCCTAATGTATTCCCAAAAGAAGCCTGTTTTGTATCCACATTTTCTTCCCTCCTGATGGGAACAGAATATAACCAGACAAATGAGATAAGCGATGTTATGGCAAACACAGGCAGAATAAGTTTCCAGTCCCCGTAGTTCTTCACAGCCATACTGGCTATAATAGGCCCTACGAAAGAAGATACAGCCTTGATGAACTGCCCGAAAGTCAGAGTCCCCGCGAGCTTGCTGTCATGTACAATACTTGCTACCAAAGGATTCAGGGAAACTTGCAGTATGGTATTTCCAATCCCCAAAAGGGCGAATGAGAAAATCACCACGTAGAAATCGTAGAAGAAAAAAGGTAATATCAATGAAATACATTCGATCAGAATAGCCAGTAATACGGTTTTCTTCCGTCCTATCCGGTTCATTAACAATCCCGTCGGTATTGAAAATATCGCAAACCAGAAAAATACCATCATAGGTATAATACTGGATGTGAGTTCATCGAGGGAGAAGTCCTTTTTCAGGTAATTAGTCGAAAGTCCGACTATATCCACCATTCCCATCACAAAGAAGCTGAACAGGATGGGTATAAGTATTTTAATGGTATTTGATTTATTTTCAGTCATAAGTTTAGCTCGATATTGTTAAAACCGCACATATGCTTTTATTACAATACATTCCTGCCCCACGGATTTTCCGGTAGGGGTAATTGTATATTCTTCCAAAGCCGCCGGTATTATAAATGTTTCCGCATAATGTACAACAAAAGGTTCGAACACCCCTTTAGGGTCTTCTATTATAACTTCCTCACCTTCTACAAGGTTCAATACATTTACGCTATTATTGGTTTTATGAGATGTCTTTTTCGAAAAGCGGAATCTTCTTGTCTCAATAAATTCGTTCGGGTGCAATCCTGTTTTCTCTTCCAGCCACCCATCGCCTTCAGATACAGTAGAACATACATTCACCAGATTCTTGTGTGTATATTCCGTATCCCTTGTCCAGTCAATTACTTTTTTCCCCCTTTGCACATTTATCGGGCGAGGCTTCCCGTCAAGCCCCAATCGCTCCCAGTCCCAGAGTTTGAATGTAAACAGATTGGGAGTAGAACTGATTTCGAGCACAACCCCCTGTGGTCCGGAACAATGTACGGTTCCACCCGGTATCAGGAAGTGGTCGTGTTTCTTGGCAGGGATCTTATTTGCGTACTTGTCTGCATCGAATACGATCTCACCTTTTTCAGCCTTTTCCAGATCGCGAATCATTTCGTCCTTGTCTATCCCTGTTTTCAGTCCGAGATATACAACAGCATCTTCTTTGGCATCAACCATGTAGTAACTCTCGTCCTGTGTATAATGTATGCCAAAGGATTCGTGTACAAACTGTGTTGTCGGATGCACCTGAAGGCTCAGGCTTCCACCCTGTACAGTGTCCAGAAAATCGAACCGGATAGGAAACTCCTTTCCAAAACGGGATTCGACAGGTTCTCCTAATAATTCACGGCTTTTGAGCAATACCAAATTTACAGAAGGCATTTCGAAGACAGTACCGTTAACATCCAGAAACAGGCTATTCTCTTCGGGGACACAATCGAAACACCACCCATAATTCACATTTCCCTTATCCAGATCGAATGTCTCTCTCATCCACTGGCCGCCCCATGGCGCCGGATCAAAGAACGGAACTACCCGGAAAGGCTTCTTTATTGTTGCTTCAATACCATTGAAGAAAGTCTCCCTGTCTATCATTTTCGGTTGCTCTTTAACGTGAGTGTCCATCCAATACGAAACCTTGTTATATAAGGTGTTCTTATGCGCGTCACATATTTTCCAATCGTTAAAATATCCGCGTTTATGCTGCAAAGAAATGGCTTCATCTCTGTCGTCCAACCCCAAAGCCATAATACTGCGTGAACGGAATCGCTGCTGGATCTCCCATCGCGCCATATCAATATATATAACACAAGCTGAATCCGGAACAACAAGTGACGCCCCGCTACCGATGACAATGACAGTACCTTTACATTTTTTTATCTGATCCCGGGCTTCGGTCAATTTCTTCACATCGAAATAGTCTATCATTGACAGATTGGTAACATAGCCGAACAGGACATCATCGGTCATAAACCGTTCTGTCATTTTCCGAATCTCCTTTTCAGACTTAAACAAATCCCTTGTATTAAATATCAGGTCAGGTTCTATATTATTAACATGTGATATTACTTCTTCTTCGTGAACACCTACATACATATCTATACAGATAGTAGAACATGAACTTAACATATCTTTTAATGACTGTAAAATATCACTCCATCCCTCTATAATAGTCCCTTTAGTCTTTGTTGCAGGATATTTGTCATAATTAGGCTTCCTCATAGTATATTATTTATTAAACATTATTCAAAAAATATATTATGTTCATACATATATATCATTGTGCAAATATATGCATCTTTTTTTGTTTACCAATATTTTTTTGTGTTATTTTGTATAACAGTTAAACAATTCAATAAATAATAAGCTATGAAAATAGAAGTTAATCGTGAAAGTTCAAAGCCGCTCCACCTGCAAGCAGAGGAATTTCTTCGCAGGTTGATAGATGAAGAAGAATACAAAAACGGGAAGCTTCTGCCCAAAGAAATTGAATTGTCCAAACAATTTAATATATCCCGAAACACACTACGACAGGCGATCAACAAACTTGTATTTGAAGGACTGCTCGTACGCAGAAAAGGATATGGCACCAAAGTCGCGCGCAAAGGCTTTGTCGGTGGTATAAAAAACTGGCTGAGCTTCTCCCAGGAAATGAAAATGCTGGGGATAAAGATTAAGAACTTCGAACTCTTCATCGGAACCCAGAAAGTATATAAGGAAGTGGCCGATTTCTTCAATGTGGAAGTGGACACACGTTGCCTGAAACTTGAACGGGTTCGCGGAAGCGAAGAATACCCATTCGTGTATTTCATATCTTATTTCAATCCCAATATACCTCTCACCGGAGAAGAAAACTTCAATATTCCTTTATACGAATTGTTAGAACATAATTACAATATAGTTGTCAAAACATCCAAAGAAGAGATCTGCGCCAGATTAGCCGGAGACTTTATAGCCGATAAGCTGGAAATATCCCCCAACGACCCTATACTCATCCGAAAACGTTTTGTATATGATATCAACGATGTGCCAATAGAATACAACATCGGCTATTACAGAGCCGACAGTTTTACATATACGCTGGAAGCCCAAAGATAAATCCCCATAACAACCTTAAAATAAAAAGCCTTCTTCTCAGACAGGAGTGGTCGGAAGAAATTCCGATCACTTTTTGTTTTCTACGTTTTGAAGAAAATAG
>NZ_JBHSGN010000062.1:0-101402 GCF_042654545.1 Dysgonomonas termitidis | reverse complement strand
ATAATTGCTTATATTCAGATAGTTATATCTTTAACTTCTATTGTCAGAAGACCTGCCAAGATTGATTAGTTTAAAGCTTTCGGGAAATGAAGCTGAAGAACACTGATAGGAAATCAATCTGCGCTTTGTGCTTTTGCCTTTCTTATTCACTCAATCTTCATTATAATTAATTTTCTGTAAGCTATTTGATAACGTTCATTTAGCTAAAAATGTATTTGCATAATACTAAAAAACTAATTTCGATAGTTGTACTATTGAATATTTTTCAGTTTGCTCATGGTCAAAGTAAACTGGACAGTATTCAACATCTCAAAGAGGTTGTTGTTACGGTCAGATCATATAAAGAAGTAATTCCCGCACAAAAGTTAACAGGCGAAGACCTAAAGGCTCTCAATAGTTTCTCTGTTGCTGATGCCATCAGATATTTTTCAGGGATACAAGTTAAGGACTATGGAGGCATAGGAGGACTCAAAACAGTCAATATCCGCAGTATGGGTACGCATCATGTAGGCGTATTTTATGATGGTATACAATTGGGAAATGCCCAGAATGGACAAATCGACTTAGGAAAATTCTCCCTCGACAACATGGAGGATATTTCCCTATATAATGGGCAGAAGAGCGACATATTTCAGCCGGCTAAAGATTTTGGTTCATCTGGCTCAGTATATCTTCACACTAGAACTCCTCAATTTTCAAAAAACAAAAATTATAACCTGAAAACTACTTTAAAGACCGGTTCTTTCGACTTAATAAACCCTTCGGTCTTATACGAACACAAAATAGGCAATGACTTAAAAGCTTCTTTTAATGTCGAAATGATGAATACTTCGGGAAAGTATAAATATCGTTACAAGAGAGTTTATCCAGGTTTAAAAGAAGTGATGTATGATACTACGGCTGTACGCAAAAACGGAGATGTTTTTTCTTTCCGTTCAGAAGCCGGTTTATACGGTACGATCCCTGATGGTTTGTGGAAAGTTAAATTATATTATTATGATTCAAACAGGGGACTTCCGGGAGCTATTGTCAATAATGTGTGGAAAAATTCGCAACGTCAGTGGGACAGGAGCTTTTTTGTGCAAGGCTCTTTTCAAAAAAGTGTAACGAATAAATATGAAATACAGGCTAATGCAAAATTTGCTTACGATTTTATGCGCTTTCTCAATCCGGATACCACGACTATGCGTATTGATAATTCTTTTCATCAACGGGAATGGTATGGCTCATTAGCTAATAAATATGCTATAACTCCGAATTGGGATATCTCGTTATCTACCGATGTACAATATAATTCTCTGAGTTCGGATATGCCCGGCTTTTTCTTCCCCCAGCGGACAACTTCGCTGATAGCACTGGCCAGTGCCGTCGAAATGGGCAATTTCAAAATACAAGGAAGTATCCTTGCCACATTCGTCAATGAAGATCTTAGAATTGGGAACTATAATCCGGATTCTCCCTATCAGGATACTGTTGTTGCCGCTCCAGATAAACAAGAGTTGACCCCCGCATTTTTTATTTCTTATAAGCCTTTTCGAAACAAGGATTTAAATTTCAGGGCTTTTTATAAAAAAATATTCAGAATGCCTACATTCAATGACCTGTATTATACAAACATTGGCTTTTCAGCGCTAAAACCGGAATTCACACATCAGTTCGATGTCGGGTTCCAGTATAGCCGTTCGTTCAAAAATGGATTTATTAAATATGTCCAAATGCAGGCAGATGCATACTATAATGAAGTAACGGATAAAATTGTGGCTGAACCGGCAAAGAGTAGCCTATATCGCTGGACCATGACCAATATAGGGTCCGTAGAGATATGGGGAATCGATGCCTCTTTGTCCGCTGCATTTCAATTGCTTTACGATATAGGTATGAATCTAAAACTGGCGTATACGTATCAAAAGGCACAAGATTTTACAAGGAAAGATAATCCGGTACTGCAGGAAATGAGTTATGGCGGGCAGATAAACTACATCCCCTGGCATAGTGGTTCGGTAATAGCCAGTATGACACATAAATCGTGGCAGCTTAATTATAGTTTTATATATGTTGGGGAACGTTACGAAAATTCTGTCAATATACAAGAGTTTTACCAGCAACCATGGTATACCCATGATATGGCTATTATCAAAAACTTCAAGATGAATAACATCAATATGCGTATTGCGGGTGAAATCAATAACCTGTTCGGCCAAGACTATGAAGTAGTATTAAATTATCCGATGCCAAAACGAAATTATAGAATCTTATTGACTATAGAGCTATGAAAAGAACAATATACTTATTTCTATTTACTATTATAATAACGTTCGGCTTCAGTGCTTGTCGCGAAGATATAGAAATGATTCTTTCTGAAGACCAACTTATGGGAGAGCCCAGGGAAGTTACCGGATACAGAGGCTTTTATTTGCTCAATGAGGGTAATATGGGCAGTAATAAAGCAACTTTGGATTATTATAATTTCGAAACCGGAGTTTATACACGGAATATCTATGCCGAAAGAAATCCCACAGTCCCTAAAGAAATGGGGGATGTAGGCAATGATGTTGGTATTTATGGCAGTAAATTATATGCAGTAATCAATTGCTCTAACAAAGTAGAAGTAATGGATGCCCAGACGGCCAAACGAATCACCCAGATAAATATTCCCAATTGCCGCTTTATTAAATTTCTCGGAAGATATGCATATATAACATCCTATGCCGGTCCTGTAATAATTGACCCCAATTACGAGCAGATAGGCTATGTCGCAAAAATAGATACCACAACTCTCAAAGAAGTAGATCGTTGCCTTGTGGGATTTCAGCCCGATGAGTTAGAGATCGTGGATGGTAAAATTTATGTCGCCAACTCGGGAGGTTATATGGGAGCTAGCAACACAACAGGTTATGAGCGGACTGTATCTGTCATAGATATAAAAACATTCAAAGAAGAAAAACGGATAGATGTTGCATATAATCTGGAAAGAATAAAAGCCGATAGCCGTGGTGACCTTTGGGTAAGTTCTCGCGGAGATTATAAGGGACTGCCAGCCCGTCTTTATTTTATTAATAAACAGTTGCAAAAGGTAACAGATACTATTCCTGTCGCTGCCACAAACTACTGGATCGACGATGATATGTTATATGTTTACGGAACAGAATGGAGCCATATCACTCAAGATTGGACTATATCTTATAGTCTTGTTGATACACGTACCCACAAAATAATTACTAAAAATATCATAACAGATGGTACTGATAAAGAAATACAGAAACCTTATGGTATCATGGTTGATCCGGAAACAAAAGAGATATACATAACCGATGCCGGAAACTATGTAACTCCCGGCCTTCTATATTGTTTTAGCCCGGAAGGGAAGAAAAAGTGGGTGGTGCGTTCAGGAAACATACCGGGGCATTTCGCTCTGCAACCTATATATAAAAACGAATGATTATAAGACATATAAATAATTGACAAAACTAAATTCTCATATTATGAATAATAAACACTTATTGATTTATGTGTTGTTCCTGTTCGCCTTTCTGTCAGCATGTTCCGACAGTAGTGACGAGGACGTTCTAGCACCAGCGATCTCCGGACTGGAAGATAAATATACTGTACTGGAAGGAGATGCCCTTGATCTGAAGCCTGTTATTACAAATGGTAATCCGGAGAACTATAGGTGGCTTTTGGATGGTCAGGAAGTAGCGAATACATTAAATTACACCTTTAAAGAAAGGGTAGCGGGAAGCTATAAACTTGTGCTAAATGTTACAAATGCAGGAGGAAGCGTGCAAAAAGAAATTGAAATTACTGTCGTGAAAAGAGATTCCCCTCCTGTTATTACAAATTTGGATGAGAAATATGTAGTTGATGCGGGTACAGAACTGAACTTATCTCCCTCGATAGTTAGCGATAGCGAAGTGACGTATTCATGGTTACTGGAGAGTAGGGCAGTGGCAGATACCAAAGACTATGTATTTAAGACCTTAGAGTCCGGAAAATATAAGTTGATTTTGAATGTAACGAATAAAAAAGGTACAACTGAAAAAGAGATTATAATAATAGTAAACGGAGAGAGTATCAAAGTTGAGACTCCGGTATATACTATTCTTTCACTTGAAGCCCCGGCATACTTAACCAATGTAGAAAACGTAAAATGGGAAGTTCTGGATGCTCCGTCCGATTTGTACAGGCTTTCTTCTGCAAATTCTAAAACAGCAATGTTCGTTGCAGCTAAAATGGGAGAATATAATTTACATGTGACAGATGGAGAAATAAAAAGCGTAATAAAGATTACAGTAAAAAAAACGGAGAAACAATTAAGTTCTTATATATCCAAAGTCTTTGACTATCTCCCCGCCCCGGGTCAATTTGTTAATAAATTACCCGAATATACAGAAGGTGATACACATGCAGATATGGTAAGGAAAGCAAACGAATGGCTGGTTGGAGAAGATGCCTGGATGATTACCCTTGGAGGATGGGGGGGATATGTTACAGTTGGATTTGACCATACGATTATAAATGTTCCGGGAAAACGTGATTTCAGAATTAACGGAAATGCCTTTGGCGCCAATTACGGGCGTCCGGGAGCTCCTTTTGGCGGAAGTTGCGAACCCGGTATTATCATGGTCGCATATGATAAAAACAAAAACGGAAAACCTGATGAGGATGAATGGTACGAAATTAAGGGTAGCAGTAACTTTTCTGCTGATAATGAGCCTTGGTTTTCTTATGCAAAAGAAAATAAGAATGATACTAAAGTTTACCGTGACTATGAGATGACATATTATAAACCGGCGAAAGAAGATCCGGAAATAATTGGTGAGCCTGATAATCCAAACGCATATATGACAATCGAAAAATATATCCGATGGAAAGATAATAAGAACAATAGTGGATATAAAGTAAAGAATGTTTACCATCAGCAAACCTATTATCCGGCATGGATCAAGGAAAATCAGATGACTTTTAAGGGGATACGATTGCCAGAGAATGGAATAAATGAAGGGAAATATGTTCCCGGTATTAATGAGGCTAGCACCTATTTTGTTTTATATGCTTTCAGATACGGATATGTGGATAATTATCCGAATCTGGATGATAATTCGGGCATTGATATTGACTGGGCGATAGATAAAAATGGAAACAAGGCTGATCTGCCAGGTATTGACTTTGTGAAAATATACAACGGAATAAACCAGGAAAATGGGTGGCTTGGAGAGTGCTCTACCGAAGTTGAACGAGGGGAGGATCTGCATATGTCAGGAAAAAGTATAAATACTATAGACGAGTAATCGTAATTAATTAATCTTGTTAACAAAAAGTAAAACTTATGAAAAAATTATTCTCTTATCTAATTCTGATTTCCTTAATAACACTTTTTTCTTGTTCGGAAGAAAATGTAATTATGGATAACTCAAATGTGTCGGGTGCAAAAGAAAATACATTTACTGTACAAGGACAACCTTATGATTTATCAAAATCGACAATTAGGGGTATTGAATCAGCGTATTTAACCAAATCAGCAGATACTTCAAATGGGGGAGATCCGGATTTCACAATGGATGATGTAAAATTCTGGGTGGGAACAGGTACGAATAAAGCAGCATTGGTTATAGAATGGCATGATGGTAAAACACCCGATGCTTTAGTCTGGGGGTACAAATGGAATGGAGATGCGTATGGTATTGACATGCTCAGGGAAATTGTAAAGGCGGACCCAAGGCTTATCTTCCTAACTCATATGACTGGGTCTATGGGTTATACTATTGCCGGATTGGGGTATAATATCAATAAATCAGGCAGCCACTATCTCATTTATAACAATGAAACCAATAATCCTATATATCCGGTAAACGGGATAGTGACTACAAATGCTTACAATTATGATAGCTGGACATATTCAGACGCAGCTGATCACTGGTGTGCAGGATGGTATAATGGATACTGGAGTTATTGGACCAAAGATTCGTTGGCAGCCGCATGGGGATACTCAAGCTGGGGTGCATCAAGCCGTAAACTCATCAATGGCAGTTGGGATGGCTGGTCTTTCCTTGATGATATGAGCCAATGGGAAGGAAATCAGTTAGGAAGTAAATTCTCGGCAGCATTGCCAGACTAATTTTAAACTATTTTAAATACAAAAATGAAAAAAGCAGTAAATTACTTATTTATTCTAATGAGTTGTATAGTTTTATTCAGCTGTAGTGAAGACTATGACGACTCTTATCTTAGAGGGGAGATTGACAAAATCAAAACAGAGGTTGAGTCCTTAAAGAATCAGGTGTCATCCCTTGAAACGATTGTGGATGCCTTAAACAAAGGGAAAGTTATTACCACCGTTGAAGCATTGAGTGATAATAAAGGATATAAAATAACCTTTAATGATGCTACCTCAATTGAAGTGCTGAATGGGGAAAAAGCTCCGGTTGTTGGAATAAAAGAATCAGACGGTATATATTATTGGACAATAATAACCGATAAACAAACAGATTTTCTGACCGATAAAGATGGTAATAAACTACCTGTTTCCGGTAAAAATGGAGAAAGTCCAAAGGTAACGATCGATTCTGAAGGATACTGGACGATAGATGGAACCCGGATCGAGGATGCGAATGGCGACTTGGTAAAAGCGCAAGGAGATTCTTTCTTCAAAGAAATAGAAGAAAATGAAGATACAGTTACATTTATTCTCGCTGATGGTACATCTATTGTTATACCCAAATCACAAGGCACATTCCTGTCCTTTGAAGTTACTTCGGCTGTCTTTAATGCAGGACAGGCTCAAAGGTTGAGAATAAAGTTTGCTAATATTCAATCGATGGAAGTCATTTCGAAACCGGAGGGATGGACAACAAATATCCATATACCGGACAAATATGTAAATGTTGTAGCCGCACAAAGCGGATATGGTATAGGTGAGCTTAAATTGCAGGGTATAGACAAAAACGGACTAACTTATTTAGCTGTAGTAAAAGTTAGTATTGCGGGTAAAGGCTATTCTGCCGTTGATGGTGTCTTCATTCTGAATGAAGGGAATATGACCACAGAAAACGGCTCGTTAATTTATATATCCCCTGAAGGCCAATTATATGATCGTGTTTATAACAGCTCAAATGGAACAGAACTTGGTAATGTTACACAAGACTTGTTTATTCAGAATGGGAAAATGTATATAATTTCTCAAAATGGAAGAAAAAATCCAATAGGAACTGGTTTCGAAAATGATGGCATGTTAGTCGTAGCTAACAGTGAAACTTTAAAAAAGGAAGCTTCTTATAATGATGAACTTTCTAATCTGAACTGGCCGACTCATATTGCTGTACTTGATGATGAAAATATCTTTATAAGGGATAATTATGGCGTTCATTTATTCAATAGTAAAACAAAAGAATTGACATTGATTACCGGAACAACAGGCGCTAAGAAGAACAGAATGGCTGTGGCAGACAATAAAGTTTTTGCTTCCATTGGCAGCAAGCTGGTCGTACTGGAGAAAGGAAAGACGAATGTGACCCAAACAATTGACATGGGTGCGGCCATCAGTGGCGTAATCAAATCGAAGGACGGTAATCTATGGGTGTCTACAACTGGGTCTCCGAATAAGATATCAAAAGTGAGCAGCAGTAACTATTCTACAATAAAGACGAACGAGATAACTATCGGTAAAGTTGGAGCAGGAGCAGGAGCTACACCGGGTATTACAGCAAAAGGTGACACACTTTATTATAGCAATGCCTCGACTACAATATATCGTCATATCTTTAGTACCGGAGAATCGAAAGAGATGGTAAATGCAAAAACATTCGTTACCAATGCAAATATTGTATATAATAATATTGCTGTACATCCGAGGACCGGAAAAGTATATTTGAATACAATAAAAGCCTATGGATGGGATTTTCTTATCAATAATATAAGTGTATTCGATCTGGAGGGTACAGAGCCGGTGCTAAGTAATAATTACCAGAATTATACCCATTTCCCTGCCGGAATATTTTTTCCTGCTGATTTTCAGTGAATAAAATGATGATATAATTATAAAGGCTGGCTGCTGCGCAAAGTTAGTTAGTCCTGAAAGATATCAGAGTAAAAGATAACAGCTTTCAAATCTATAGGTTGAAAGCTGTTTCTTTATATCTTTCCCGGTTCACAGACTACGAAAAGCCTGTGATCTCTAATATTCCGCCTGAATAAGTACAGGAAAATGATCTGAAGGAAAGCGCCCGTTTTGCATATCGTTCAGCACACCGTATCTCTTCACCTTAATATCAGGGGTTACCCATATATAATCTATACGGTTTTTTGCTTCAATATCTATCTTGAAGCCATTAGAGGTACCTACGGTTCCGTAACACGGGTATTCGCTGATTGTATATGAATCTTTCAATAGCTTATCATTAGATAATATAAGGACCGGTGCGTCCGTTGGCACAGCATTAAAATCACCTGTAACAAATATACTGCTCTTATTTCCTGCTATTTGCCTGATCCGTGCCAACAAGAGTTTGGATGATTCCTGACGGGCAATCTTTCCCTGATGGTCATAATGAACATTGAAAAAATAGAATTCTTTTTCATTGTTCTTATCCCTGAACTTACCCCAAGAGCAAATGCGGTTGCAGCATGTTGCATCCCACCCTTTTCCCGGAACATCCGGAGTTTCGGAAAGCCAGAAGTTACCGTTATCCAACAGTTCGAAGCGATCTCTCTTATAAAAGATAGCAGAGTGCTCGCCTCCGTCTTTACCGTCATCACGTCCGGCTCCGATATAGACATAACCATCTAATTCTGCAATATCATCCAGCATATGCTTAAAGCCTTCCTGAGTTCCAAATATATCGAAATCGTGGAACATTATCAGTCCCTTCACCATTTCTTTACGATTGGGCCAGGCATTTACGCCGTCGTTCGGAGTATCCATCCGGAGGTTGAAAGTAGCAATAATCAATTCGTTCTTGTTGTCTGTGATCCCATCCATTGCTCGTGATGGCATTGAAATTGCTGATAGGACAGCAAACAGGTACAATAATATTCTTGTTTTCATATTCTTTTTTTAATTATTCCCAGCCGGGATTTTGTTTCAGATTCTTATTTTTATTGATAGCCGACTGTGGTATTGGATAATAATATTGACGTCCGTTGCTATACCAGATACGAGGGTCTGCATCTGACCAGGTAAGATTGCCAGAAGTAGATCCGGTCAAACCTTGCTGTGTACCGTCTCCTACGGAAACCGGCGTACAACTGGCTGGTAAGCCTGATGGTTTTTCTCCCTTATAGAAGATAACATCCATAGTACCATTGTGGTCAAGATCCATTTGTACATTCAAAGCCGGTACATATATTCCTGTCCAACGCATGGTCATCAGTTCGCCACATTTCCATCGTTTAAGATCTGTAAAACGAAATCCTTCCAATGCCAGTTCGATAGAACGCTCGCGGCGTATTTCGAGGATTACGGGGTCGGATATATCCGGGAAGTAGTTTTCCTGGAAATATGTATCTACTTTGGTCGGTTTATTATTTACACCTCCTGTAATACCTGCACGTGTGCGCAATTTCCCTACGGTGTTTGTCCAATCAGCATCCGTAAGAGTCCCCAATTCAGCTTTAGCTTCGGCATAATTAAGTAATACCTCAGCATAACGAAACAATGGTATTGCATTGGTATTCAAAGCTCCGGCATCATATTTCGAAGCATCGAGAGTATATTTTATCGGTTGATAGCCGGTATAAGAATACCCATTGAAATTGGGCGGAACAAGGGCTCCGTCTCTCTTATAACCGGGTGTACGGATTGTCTGGGCTAGCCTTTTATCCCTATTCTGACATTCTTCGTAAAACTGCATAGTTTCGTATCCTGCACGGTCTGTATAAGGTGTACCATCTATATTAAGAAACGTATTTACAAAGGTACGTATCATACTAAAGCGTGCTCCATATGTTCCCGATGTCCACCACCAGTTTGCCTGGCCTAAAATAGCTAATCCTGCATCAGCACAACTGGCAAGCATAACTTCAGATGTAACCGGTTTATCGTTTATAAATAAAGCCCGGAACGATGCATCTTCACCCGCTCCCGTATAAATTGTATAATCGCTTTCGTTCATTAAAACTTCGGATGCACTGATTACTTCCGTATACCATTTATCCACTGTATTGGTCAGGCCCAGATCTGTATGATAGCGGCGAAATGAGGCTTCAAACAAGCAAATACGCGATTTCAACGCGTATGCAACCCATTTTGTAACTAATGAACCTGTATTATCCTTGGCAAGGGAAATGTTTTCACATGCATAATTGAGATCTTCCAGAACATGATCCATTACCACTGTACGTGAATCCCGGCCTGCATAAAGTAATTCGTCATCGATGGTCAATGGTCGGTCTATCCACGGCACATCACCGAAGCGTACAATTTTGGTGTAATAGAAGTAAGCACGAAAGAAACGGGCCAAACCTATATAGTGGTTTCTTACAGATTCGTCTATTGCTTCGCTGTTACAGTTTGCAATAAAATAATTTATATTGCGTAGATCTGACCATGACCAGCCCGAGCTAAGTTCGGCCGAATAAGCTCCTTCACGTATAAAGTTATCAAAACTGGTAACGGCACCATAATCGCTCATTGCATCCTGCCTGAATCCGTCTGCAACGGACGGGAGCATATTGTAGAAAGAGTAAGAATATGTTTGCAATCCTTTCTCTGTGCCGAATATTGTTTCTTTGGTTACTGAATCCTGCGGCATTTCATCTAAAGAGCAGGAAGAAAGAAACAGTAGACAGATACTTATCGAAAAATATATAATTCGTTTCATATTGTTCATTGATAGTTTTTATTAAAATGTAATAGACAAACCTAAGCTAAAACTCTTCATTAGCGGATAGCTGTTTCCATCTCCGCTGCCACGTTTTCCGTTCAGGCCCGATGACATATCGGCGTCGGTAAGATCGGGGTCGGAACCATATATATTTGTTACA
Source organism: Dysgonomonas termitidis (assembly GCF_042654545.1). GTDB lineage: Bacteria > Bacteroidota > Bacteroidia > Bacteroidales > Dysgonomonadaceae > Dysgonomonas > Dysgonomonas termitidis. Next base: position 90,425 of record NZ_JBHSGN010000062.1, on the reverse strand, counting down.
TCCAGATCTTTTGTGTGTTTGTAAAGAGGAGACCAGTTCCATATATTTTCGGCAGAAGCATATACACGCATATTTTGTATTTTGGCTTTTGTTACTATTTGTTTGGGTATAGTATATCCGATCTGCAAGTTTTTCAAACGGATATAGGCTACATTCTGCAAATAGCGGGTCTGGGGAGTTTCTTTCAAAGAATTATTATACCCTGCATAACGCGGCAAATAGGCATCTTTATTATCTTCTGTCCAGTAGTTGCCCATATGCCACTGAGGTAAATTATTGTAAGGACGATTATATTGTCCCCAGAAAATACTTTCAGAACTGGGATACCAGTCCTGCTTTCCTACACCTTGGAAAAATGCCGAAAAGAAGAAGTTATTCCAATCTGCAGCGATATTGAAACTGTACGAATAGCGGGGAAGCATGTTTCCGATAACCTTTTTGTCGCCATGGTCGTCAACCGTATTGTTTCCATAGTCTATAACGTTATCGTTATTGAGATCCTTTATTTTCACATCCCCGGGATAGGTTATACGTTTAGATGACGATTGTATCAGCGTCTGGTCAGCATGGTTGTCTATATCTGCCTGATCGGAAAACAAACCTTCCGTCACATATCCCCAAATCTCTCCGACTCGCTTATTTACATAATAGTCGTTGAGATCTCCTGTGGCGTTGTTATATCGGTCTATTGTAGATATATAATCGGACAACGTACCACGTATATTGTAGTTGAAAGGCTTACCACGCAGCATGAACTGATCTTGCCATGTCAGTGTTATTTCCCATCCTTTAGTCGTCAGGTCGGCATAGTTACCTTTCGGTGAAGTGGCTCCGAAAACATCGGGTAAAGTTTTTCCTACAGTGTACATATCTTTTGTCTTGCGGACATAATAGTCGCCCGAAAAGCTGAGTCTGCTGTTTAGCATACTAAAATCTAACCCTGCGTCTGTTGTTGTTGCCGTTTCCCAGGTTAGTCCGTCAGGTAACACATCCGGGGCATTGGTATATTTGTTTTTAAGCCCGTTTAATACTCGGTCTGATGTCTTGATAGACAATAGTTCGAGATAACTGTAAGGAGAGATATTACCATTACCCAGCGAACCATAGGAGGCACGCACTTTAATATCCGAAAGAATACTACGGTTTACTTTCCAGAATGGTTCTTCCGATATACGCCATCCTCCCGAAACTGAAGGAAAGAACGCCCATTGTTCTTCGTTAGGAAACTTGGACGACCCATCGTAACGTCCGTTTACTTCCAATAAGTAACGGCTGTTGAATGCATAGTTGAGGCGGAAGAACCCTCCGGCTACACGCCATTTGTTATACCCACCAGAAGTTGTAATGGCATCACCTAAGGCCAGATTTATATTTTCCAGATCGCTAAGCAACAACCCATTACGCTGAACATTAGTGCTTTTATATCTTGATTGCTCGTAGTTATACCCTATCATCCCTTTAAAATAATGCAGGCTGTTGAAAGTGTCTTCGTAATCGGTATAAATATTGGTAGCAAGGTATTCTGTTCGCATGCTGCTTTCTTTCAGGTCATTATACTGAGTACTAAGCTCCCTTATTTCACCGTCATTGATGCTATATGGAACAGGCACACGGCGTTGTGTTTGATTATTATCGGTATTGCGGAATGTGAAGTCTCCTTTGATATGAACCTTGTTTTCCAGAAAAGAAGCTGTGAATCCGGTAGTATTCTTTAAAATCCGGTTATTAGTATCAATTCCATTCTTTCCATAGATAAAGTCTCCAATAGAATATGCGGCAGAGAATGTAAGGCTGCCATCGGGATTGAAAATGGGGGAGGAGGGGTGTCCTTCGTCAGAAATATTACGCCAGATAGAACCACCTTCTCCTACATTGATGGGATTGTGGTAATCCATATTAGAGAAGTCCATATTATTCTCTATTTTTAACCAATCATATACCTGTATCGAACCTTTTGCACGCAGGTTCATCATTTTATAATCGTCAGTATTATATTTGAACAGACCTCCATAACCATAGAAACGTCCTGATAGGTAATAATTCAGTTTCCCATTATTTCCGGTTATAGATAAATTATGATCCTGAGCATAAGTATTCTTCTTGTAGAGGGCATCATAATAATCTTCGTTACCGTAATAAATATATTTGCCATTGGCATCTACGGTAACCTGACCGGTGGTGCCCTGTTCCTTTCTTTTTCTGAACTCTTCCAACCATCCAAGTGAAAACTCTTGGGATTTATTGATATTCTTAGGATCGGCAGAATAGTTGTTCCACGCATGATAAGCTTCATAGAAATGTGAAGCATATTCGTATCCATCTGTAACAAAGTCTGGTACAGTGACAGGCTTTTGTATAGAAAAGCTACCGGAATATGTAATGGATGTTTTATCTTTTGCAGGTTCTTTAGTTGTGATCAGTACCACCCCAAATGTACCGCGTGCGCCATAGATTGCTGCCGAAGCGGCATCTTTTAGTACAGTTACACTGGCTATATCATTCGGATTAAGCATCGAAGGATCACCTTCTACTCCATCTATCAAGATCAGGGCGTTTCCCCCCTGTCCTATGGATGTGGTACCACGTACGTTATAACTGGCAGAACGGGTTGGCTTGCCATCTGTCAACTGAATATTCAGATTTGGGATCGCACCTTGCAAGGCTTGGGTAACATTCGGTACAGAGCGATTTTCAAATACTTCGCTGGTTATTTGATCTACAGCTCCGGTCAGGTTAACTTTTTTCTGAACACCATACCCGACAATGATTACATCATCTAAAGTCTTGGAGTCAGGTTGCAGTATGATTTTAAGATATGTTTCATTCCCTAATGTTATTTCTTGTTGTTTATAGCCTATAAAAGAAACAACTAAAATTTCTCCTTCTTCCGGAACCTGAAGAGTAAATTTACCATCTACATCGGTCAGAGCACCGAATGTCGTACCTTTTACTGAAATGGAAGCGCCTATTATAGGCTCGTTCGTAGAATCTAATATAAGCCCTCTTACTACCCTGCGGCTTTGTGTCTTACTATTCTCTTTTTCTACAATAATAGAACTGATTGCCTCTGATTTGAGTAATTCATTTTCCCTATCATAGGATGCAGCATACAGCTGTTTTGATGGGTACACGAAATACAAAATTAAACAGCAGGCAAAAAAAAGTTTCTTCACCAAAATTTTCATTGATTTTAATTTAGACATTAAACAAATACAAATAATTACTTTTAGCTAGTGTAGTGATGAAATATAATATCGATATAGCTTACCTCACACGCAACGAAGGTAGAGTATGCTTATTAAGATTTTTTATCAATATTGTTTTATTATTATTAACAAAGGTTATGGTGTTTCTAGATGCAAATCATCACCCCTGTTTATCAGGATAATGAGGAAGACACGGATTATGAACCCGGATACTATATATAAAAAATCGGACATTGCAATTTTGTAAGCAATGCCCGAATAAAGTGATGTATGAAAAGAGAGTAAGTTTAGAAGATATATTTTAGTCCAACCTGACCTCTCCAGCGAGAATAGTAATCACTATATGAGCGCATGTTGAAATCAGCATCGTGTAAGAACTGGAACTGGCCATTACTGAAGTTGACAGGGCTGTAATAAGTGGACGATCCTCCGGCAGATGCGTAGCGTCCCCATTTTTTATTCAGCATATTCCCTATATTCAACATATCGAATGAAAGCTCAAGCGAATGAACTTTGTTGCATACATTGAAATTGAGTTTCTGTGCAATGTGGAAGTCAAAGTGATGTTCAAAATCCTCATTGTCCGCATAACGCTCATAATATGAGCCCTGGTGTTTACTCAGATAAGGATCATTTGCAATCCAGGCTTTCATATTGGCCTTCTGCTGATCGGCAGAATAAGCAGTTGTAGACAGGAACGGCATTTGGTCGATCTGAGCATTGGTAGGTATAAAAATCAGGTCGTTGCCATTTGAGCTATCGCCGTTCAAGTCACCGTTATAATATATTGAGTAAGGAGCCCCCGATGAACCTGTATAAATGAGGCCTACAGTAGTTGTCCATGAGTTACAGCCGGTATTACCGTATTCTTTATGGTAAAATATTGAGGCATTGATACGGTGAGGGATATTAAAGGCTGAGAATCCCAGTTCAGGATCGTTGGAATTACCTCGTGTATAGTTATAAGCCCAATTCGATTGTGCTACGGAAGAAGTACCGCTATTCAAAGACTTGGAACGCGTGAATGTATAAGAAGCCATCAGGTCCAACCCGAAGTCAAACTTCTTTTCACCTTTCAGAGATAAATTGTAAGAATAACCCTTACTTGTATTCGACAGGGCATAAATATATGCATAGTCGGTTCCCGTAGTTACTCTTCCAAACATTGGACGCTGATCGAATTCCAGACCTGAAACGGTTTCACCCAGAGTTTTTCCATTCACATCGTAAGCCAGATTCTGGTAAAGAATATCATTCAGCGTTTTAGAATAGATGGCTTCAGCAGTCCAGTCGATACCACCCAATTCAAAATCCAGGCCTAAGTTTAGACGAAGATTCTGAGCAAATTTGAAATCATCACTGAATACATTGATAGTCTGGCTACCTGCGGCAGTCAATTTATCTGTATTTTCCCGTTGCCTGTTTGGATCGAGAATCAAAGACAAATTACCTGCGGAAGTAGTATTGTATGTAGATAACTGGATACCTGTATTAGAGAAATTATTACTTAACCATACAAAAGGAATACGTCCCGTAAAAATACCAACCCCTCCTCTGAGAACATATTTGTTATCTTCACCTGCATTCCAGCGGAAACCCAAACGTGGAGAAAACATCGGGGAACTGCTTAATTTCTGGTTTGTTTTGAATCCCCAGCTTTTAGAAGCCGCATATTCATTAAATCCGGCATTCTCGGCAGGAGTATCAAAAAATAAAGGGATATCCATACGAAGGCCTAAAGTCAGGTCGAGTTTATCCGTCACATTCCATTTATCTTGAGCGTATAAGCCTAATTGTCCGGCTCCGAATGCTGCTTTCCATAAAGGATCGCCCGTTACATCTACATTTGCCTGAGAGAATCGGTACTGACGGATTTTACCTGCATAGAAATCGTCTACACTACTAAAATAATAGGTGCCGTAAGCATCCTGAATGAAGAGGTTGGCAAAATTATAGAACTCATTGTGGGTACCGAATGTCAGGGTATGATTACCTTTATATAATGTAAGGTTATCTGTAAAAGACCATATGTCCTGATCGAGTGAGTTGGCCATAGAAGACCGTTCATTACCTATATTTAACGTACCGTCTCCTACATTTGAAATCTGAATCATCGGAAACGGAGATCCCGGGTCGCGCCGGTCACGTGCACGAACATATGATGTACGGAATTCATTACTTATATTATCTGAGAAACGACTTTGTAATTCTGCAACGAATGTATTGGTTTTAGACACAAAATCATAACTATAATCGGAAGTATTCAGATTTGATGCAGAACTCACACTATTCAATTGTTTTGCGGAAACGAGACTCCAGCGAAAAGCAGCTTTATGTTTGTCATTAATGTTCCAGTCCAATCTGGCACCTGCTTTATCCGACTTTGTGTACACATCAGAGCTACTGAATTCTCCATTATAGGTTACCCCTTGTGCTTCGGCCATCTCCTTTATTGTATTCATTATTCTTTGTGCATCGGTTGCACTGATTTTCGAAGCAGGATCGCCTAAGCCATATGCATTGGGATATTCTTTGTTTGCTTTCTCATAATTGGCAAAAAAGAATAGTTTGTTTTTAATAATAGGCCCTCCAAGGGTAATTCCGGTCTGATATTCCGATTGCTTGTCGTATTTTTCGCTGGTCTGGCCGTTCATCAGCGTATATTTTTTACCTATTAGATTTTGATTGTTGCCAAAGCCATAGGCTGACCCGTGGAAAGTATTAGTTCCCGATTTTGTAATGGCATTGATGGCACCACCTGTAAATCCCGATTGGCGTACATCAAAAGGTGCGATGTTTATCTGGATTTGTTCGATTGTTTCCATAGATACGGGCTGAGTTCCCGCCTGCCCGCCATTGGAGCCGTTACTTGTAAGGCCAAAAACATCATTATTCATCGCCCCGTCTATCTGAAAACTATTGTAACGGTTGTTGATCCCGGCAAAGGACATTGCTCCTGTATTACTTATATTCACCTGTGGATTCATGCGGATAACATCGGCAATACCATGTGTGATAGAAGGCATACGGGTGATTTCATCAGCATTCATACTTGTTGCTGCCCCTGTTTTATTTGCAGCGACACCTGATTTCCCGATCACTACCACTTCATTTAAGGATTGGGTTGATTCCTTCAGGAGCGTTGAAATATTAGCTGTTTCTCCTAATTTTAGAGTGATTTGGGAAAATACGGCCGTCTCATATCCTACATATGATATTTTGATCATATAAGGGCCTCCGGCACGCATACCCTGGATAGTATAACGCCCGTCTGTATTTGTAGCACCACCGTAGAACGTTCCTGATGGTTCATGAACAACCTGAACCGTAGCTCCAATAATGGCTTCATTGTTTGAATCTGTTATTTTGCCACTTATCGATGATGTGGTGACCTGAGCAGATGCAAAGTAATTTATACCTGAAATGATTAACAATAATAAAATAATTCTTTTCATATAGTTTGCCTATTTTAGTTCGGCACAAAGCAATAGGAAAAGAGTTTCTTTGTGCCTAACTAAAAGTTACGTTTTTGTAAAGTTGTAATTTAAACAGATGTTAAAGCCGTGTAATAATCCTATATTGATTTTTTTGGATTAAATAATATCAAAAACAATATTCCTAAAACAAGTGCATATCCGGCAAAGACAAACCAGATGTTTTCCCAACTACGATATCCGTTCATATCAGTGAAATAATCTACTACCCATCCGCTCAGTTTAGTCCCTATTATAGTGCCGATACCATTAGTCATGAAAATAAAAATTCCCTGTGCACTTATCCGGATCGTAGGATTTACCTGCTGTTCGATAAAAAGGGAACCTGAAATCTGAAAAAAATCGAAAGCCAGCCCATATACAATCATGGAGAGAATGAGAAAGATAAAACCGCCTCCGGGATCTCCTATACCAAAAAGGCCGAAGCGAAGCATCCATCCTGCAATACTCATCAACATTACTGTTTTAATACCATACTTCCTCAAAAAGAAAGGTATGGCAAGTATAAATAAGGCCTCCGATATCTGCGATACGGAAGTCAATATACCGGGATGCCTGACAGTAAATGAATCCGAATAAGTGCCCACTAAAGAAAAGTCCGTTAGAAAGGGCTGTCCGAATGTGTTTGTTATTTGCAGGGCGGAACCGATCAACATAGAAAAGATAAAAAATATTGCCATTTGCCTTTCCTTGAATAAATGCAGGGCATCTATACCAAATATATTTTTTATGGAAATATTTTCCGATGAGTGTTCCCTTCGGTATTTTGGTAATGAGAGCGCATAAATACCATATAATAAAGATGCCGCACTTGTCAGATATATTTGTTGTTTCGAAGTTGTCCACCGGCATATGTCAACCATCCACATTGCGCCGATAAAGCCGATAGTACCCCATACCCTGATTGGCGGAAAAGATTTGACAATGTCCAGCCCATTGAATTTCAGTGTATTATATGAAAGGCTGCTGGCTAGTCCTAATGTGCTCATGTACATGGAATTATATAAAAGCATAAGCCAGAAAAAATGTTCGAAAACTGTTGTCCCGGATAAAAGGAATAGAACAATACTGCCTCCGATATGCAGTATACACAACAAGCGTTCTGCATTGATCCATTTATCAGCAATTACCCCTATAATGGCCGGCATTATAACAGCCGCAATACCCATTGTAGCAAATATGCTGGCTGTCTGGCTGCCTGTAAACCCCAAAGAATTACCCAGATATACCCCTAATGTGGTGAGCCACGATCCCCAAATAAAGAATTGCAGGAAATTCATTATTATGAGCCTGATTTTAATACTCATATGTACTATGTTTAAGATTAAAAACAACTATTAAGAATAAGGGCAAGCCTGATTCCGGCACGTTGTAACTGTAACTCTACTATGTGTTTATATTTGTATGAATAGCCATAAGATAATTCATCGCCACTCTGAACAGAAGAATATATCTCGTTAGTTAACCGGTATGTTTCGAAAAGCCAGTCGGAAAGATTACCCTCCTGTATCAGCTTTTGTTGTGATTTAGAAATGTTGCCCAGTATAGATGCATATTCAATATAGCTGTATTGCTCAAAATCAATTAGATTAGAATCCCATATTGCATGTATATTACTGTTTTCCCTGAACCATTTTACGGTAATTCTGTTGCCACCCAAATCTTCTTCCCGCCCTATATGCATGGGCTGATGCAGGTCGCCCACAAGGTGTATAATAAAGTTGAGTGCTATACGCCTGTCTTCTGTAGAGGCTTTCTTGTTTTTCAGTATCGCTTCCAGTTTTGGAATTTCACTATATATATTTTCCTGTTTAACGGCTTTTATAGCTTTCCCGAACTCCAATCTGTCCAAATCAGACGGGATATTGATATAATGCCATACATATGTATGTTTCCATATGCCGGTGGTATCCGACCGTATTTGATCTGCCCAGTCGGATGAATATGCCATCGGATAGCCATTTAATAATTTCTTAATTTTCATGTAAGACTTCCTGCTCAGATTTTGTTCTGCAATCTGTGCAATTATTCTGTGACCGCTTTTTCCCCATGCATATATTGTGGTATGGGAAAGAGTGGTAAGCAAGATAAGTAACAGTATCGTTTTTTTCATAAAATAAGTCTATATTTATTTCATATTCAATGGATTCGTTTAACTTGTCCAGATGGTTCTCTCCGGAACCATCCGGCATATACATAAAAAGAAAACCGGATATACAGCTCTGGACCTGGCTGGCTTTTCCGATTTTCTTTTTTAGTATAAGTGCCGATATAAAGTAATGTTATTAATGATTTATTTTATACAAAGGGAAATAATATTTGTTACAAAAACTTTACAAGGTTGTTGTAAAAGCGTTAACATTTTATTGTGTCTTATGGAAAAATGCGGTTGCAATCCGAATTTGGTATATGTACAATATTCAGACTTCATAAGAATAACCGGGAGAGAATAAGATTTAATGTAAGAATAGGATATTTTTCCTTTAAAAGTGGACCATGGGCTATGATGGAAGGATATCTATTAAATAAGATTTACGCCTGAATACCGGCTGTACATGCATAACCGACTTATCTAAAACAAGTTAGGAATATGGGGTGTTGAAGGATAATATACAATTTTTTTTGTCTTTTTTATATGAACCTGCTTGATTCTCTGGCTAGCAATGTTCCTTCCAAATTCACGGTCAACGCTTTCGGGCTAGGATTTTTGAGGCGCAAGAACATCATATCTATCGCCACATCTGTTATATTTGTACAAGGTTGCCGGAAAGATGTAAGAGGATATTTCAGGTGATCGGCGTATTTCATGTCGTCATATCCTGCGACAAGAACATCAGAAGTTATTTTGATTCCCAAGCCATCTATCGATGACATTAATACGGCAGCAGTTGAGTCGTTAGCGCATATAATACCTGTTTTTCGAGGTATTATTTTTAATGACTTTACTAACTCTGTATCTTCGGGGTTACCCATTACAATATTGCTTTTAGTAAACTGCAAATCACTGTCCTGCATAGCCGCCGAAACGCCATAAAAACGCATATTGACAGAGTTCGCTGAATCAGGTCTGGAGAAAAAGTAAATTTTTTCACAACCTGCTTTTATTAAATGCTGAGCCATGATATATCCGGCATGAAAATTGTCAAGACAAACCAGATCGAAGCGACTTCGCAATGGGAAATCCAGGATATCCCTGTCTATAAGTACTATAGGGATTCCTGCATCCTCCAATTTCTTACAGATTTCCTTGTTAAATTTTTCAGCATCCCTGATCCTTTCCAAAGGTGCGAAAAATATGCCGTCGACATGCTGGTTGATGTAATCCATAGTGCATTTTTCTATAAGATCTCTTCGTAGTTCAGCATTACTCGTAGTGGTGCCCTCCCACAGGCAGTTGAACAGTCCTTTTTTAGATTGGTTGAGAAAACGTTCGTTTATGATCGAAAATATCTCTGATTCTCCCGCTCCGGGCAGTAAAAGGCCAAATAAAGGGATGTCTTTTTGTGTTTTGTAGATCACCGTGGTGCCCATCCCCGGTCTTTTTACCACATATCCCTCATCCTGCAAGGTGTTGTATACCTTGGCTATTGTTGGTCGCGAAACAGAGTATTTTTCGGCCAACACCGATTCGGTAGGAAGGTAAGACTCGAACGGATATACATTGTTTATTATCTCGTTCTTTAATACATCATATATTGTTTTGTAGCTCCATTTAATACTCATCACATTTTCCTTAATTGAAAAACAAAGTTAACAATTATTTCTTAATTAATCAGAAATGCGCTTCTGGAATGTAAATAGTTTGTTACATATTTTATTTTTCCATTTGTAATCAGGATCGTCTTATATTTTATGTATTCTTATTCTGTTTCTTTGAAAATTGTTTTCATTGTGTTTGTATTTTATTTACATATTATTTGCATTATAAAAAAATATAGTTACATTTGCGGTGTTGATTCTTTACAGAGGTAAGCAAACGTTTGATTAGTGCCGGGGAAACATATTCTTATTTTGTAATGATCTTATAGATAACGATTAGGGAAAATTTGATGGTTACCGCTATTCTAAAATTTAAATTTAATAACATGAAAAAAAAATCTGATTTATTATTTAAGATTGGTGTCTTTTTCACCTTCCTGATCCCAATCTTTTTTCAAAATTGTAAAGAAAATGAAAATATAGGATTGGCATATGATCCTAAAATGCCAATCGTATGTGAGGAGTTTTTTCCCGATAGTGGAGGTGTTGGAACCCAACTGATTATCAGAGGCTCCAATTTCGGGATAGACACATCGTTGGTCAGAGTATCGGTCAATGGCAAAAATGCGGCAGTGATCGGAGTCAATGAAACCGTTATATACGCAGTAGTCCCCCGGAGAGCAGATGTAGGGCCTGTAGAAGTAACGATAGGCAAAGATAATGAAAAACAAGCCCACACTTTTCCTAATAATTTCGAATACCGGTTTTCGCAAGTAGTATCTACTCTTTGCGGACATACCAAAAATGATGGAAGCAGCGAAGTTATAAACGGTACGCTCGAAGATGCGTGGCTTGTAATGCCTCGTACCTTAACAGTTGACAATGAGGGTGATCTCTATCTGATAGAGGAGGGTAGAGGGCTGCGGGTTATATCACAGAGCAGAAATGAGGTAACTTCTCCTTTCCGTGGCTCTGGAGGGATGTCCAATGCTGTGATGCTTGATTTTTCGGCCGACTATAACACTCTATATATTACTAATGAGGTGTGGGATGATAACGGAATCGGTCTGTTTACAACTACACGTGACAATGGTTTTATGAATGCTAGATCCTTAATAAAGCAAAAGCAGGCATCAGACGTTGCAGTAAATCCTGTAGATGGTACACTCTTTTATGCATGCAAACCGGGAGGAAGTGTTTATAGATATGACTTCGAGACCAAAACATCCACCCTTGTAACAACACTCGGCGGCGATAACTTTATCAGTATGACATTCACACCCGACGGAAAGATTCTCTATCTTATGGGTGCGGACACAAATGCTATTTACAAGTCAATTTACAACTTTACTACAAAAGGGCTTGAAAATCCAACTGTATTTGCAGGTACACAATTCTCTGCCGGATATGCTGATGGAGTAGGCACTGCGGCACAATTCAGAGTGCCTTTCCAGGGAGCTGTCGATGAGGATGGTAATCTTTATGTAGCTGAATTTAATCATGTTATCCGTAAAATTACCCCTGATGGTGTAGTTTCTACTTTTGCGGGAGTACCGGAACGGTCGGGTTATATAGACGGAAAGCCATCGCAGGCAAGATTCAAAGAGCCTATGGGGGTGGCAGTTGACAAAGAAGGTACAGTTTATGTGGCTGACAGGGGGAATCATCGCATTCGTATGATCAAATATGATTGATATTCAGAATACTAATCTAAAATGGATAACACATAATATGAAAAACACTTTTATAAAAAAAGCTTTACTATTGATAAGCATTCTGGCGTTTGCCGTTAATATGAATGCCCAACGAGAACTGACAGTTATGGGAAAAATAACTGACGAAAACAAAGAACCCCTGACAGGAGCAATAATTGTGGTTAAGAATCAACCGGGCTTGGGTACTTCTGCTGACGTTGATGGTAATTATAAAATTAAAGCCGGAACAAATGATGTCCTTGTTTTTTCATTCATGGGATTCGAAACTCAGGAAATCGCCATATCCGGGAAAAGTGAGATCAATGTGGTATTGAAAGAATCTACTACCACATTAGAGGAAGTTACCGTTGTGGGTTCCGGTGTCCAGCGAAAAGTAAGTGTAGTAGGTGCGATTACTTCAGTAGAGACTCCTTTGCTTAAAAATTCGGCATCAGCAAGTTTAAGTAACTCGCTTGCCGGAAATGTGGCAGGTATCATTGCTCAACAATTGAGTGGAGAGCCCGGACAAAGTTATTCAGAGTTCTGGATACGGGGTATCAGTACATTTGGGGCAAATGCTTCTGCTTTGGTATTGGTAGACGGGATAGAACGTAACTTTAATGAAGTAAACGTAGAAGATATCGAATCTTTTTCGGTACTGAAGGATGCTTCTGCCACAGCGATTTACGGAAATAGAGGCGCTAATGGGGTTGTAATAATAACAACTAAAAAAGGTACTGCAGGTAAGGTAAACATCAATGCGAAATTGGAATATGGTATCACTACCCCATCCCGCCTGCCTAAATATGTGGATGCTACCACTTATGCCAATATGGCCAACGAGGCAAGGTTGAGCAGAGGTGAAGAGCCGAAATATACACGTTCCGAAATAGCCATTATAGGTTATGGATTGGATAAAGACCTTTATCCGAATATGGACTGGCAGGATGAGCTATTAAACAGTACTACCACCAGTAGCCGTGCTATGCTAAATATCAGTGGAGGGGGAACTACCGCACGTTACTATATATCAGGAGCATATTACAACGAAGATGGCTTGTATAAAGCCGCCAAAATGAAAAACTATGATACAAACAGCAACTATAAACGATACAATTTCCGTTCCAATATAGATGTCAACATTACCTCATCTACTGTTATCGAGTTAGGGGTTTCTGGATGGATAGCAACTCAGAATAGTCCCGGAAATGAAAGTTCGGGCGAAATATACAATTCATTTGCAACTCTTACTCCTGTAACGGTACCCAAGTTGTATTCCAATGGATTATTCCCTACCTATGGAGCCGGCAATCAGACCAATCCGTATGTATTGTTAAACGAAAAGGGATATAAGCAAACGTGGAACAACAAAATAGAGACAAACCTGGCTTTGAGACAGGATTTGAGTTTCCTTACCAAAGGATTGAACTTTTATGCACGCTTTTCATACGATGCATATAACGAAAATCATGTATCAAGGCTAAAAAGCCCCACCCTTTATCGGGCAACACAGCGCGATGCCAAAGGTAATCTTGTACTAACAAAGATTCAAGACGAAAGTCCCCTTACCCAGAGTACAAGCTCGTGGGGTGACAGGCGTTATTACGGAGAAATGAATCTTAACTATGAAAACACATTTGGCGAAGATCACCGTGTGGGAGGCTTATTACTCTACTATCAGCAGGATTATGGACGTAACGATGCCGGAGAGGATGTCTTTAAAGCCGTGCCGCAAAGGAATGTAGCATTTTCGGGTAGAACGACTTACTCATATTTGGATCGTTATTTTTTCGAATTTAACTTTGGATACACAGGCTCCGAAAACTTTGAAAAAGGTAAACGTTTCGGCTTCTTTCCTGCGATTGCAGGAGGATGGCTGATTTCTAACGAGCCGCTTATCGCAAACAATCTCAAATGGCTCACTAAATTGAAAGCCAGATATTCGTACGGACAAGTAGGTAACGACAAGTTGAGTGGAGACACGCGATTCCCTTATATTACAATCGTAAACGGAACAGGAGGATATAGTTTTGGAGAGACAGGGCAGACTGGCATGAATGGTGTGCAGATATCTACCATTGGTACCCCTTACCTGACTTGGGAAACAGCAGTGAAACATAATATAGGTATAGATGCGGACTTTTTCAACAAACTATCTTTTTCTGTCGATTTCTTTAAGGACACCCGTCGAAATATTTTCAAGAAGCGTGAGCACATACCCGGTACAACAGGACTTACCGATAGCCAGGTGCCTTGGGCCAACGTAGGGAAAATGGAGAATAAAGGATTTGACGGAACGATGGCTTTCACCGATAAAATAGGAAAGGTTTCATATACCATACGCGGTAATGTAACATATACGAACACGAATGTATTGGAGTATGACGAACCGGCCAATGAACTGCCGTACAAAATGACTCAGGGCTACCGCTTGAACCAGACCAGAGGCTTGGAAGCGTTAGGTTTATTCAAAGATGAGAACGATATTATCAATAGTCCCACACATACATTTGGACCTGTAAAACCGGGAGATATCAAATATAAAGATGTGAACGGGGATGGCAAGATAGACGATGACGATATTGTTCCTATCGGATATACAACTACACCGGGCCTGATTTACGGGATGGGTCTTAGCCTTGAATGGAACGGATTCGATTTCAACGTATTGTTCCAAGGTGCAGGAAATAGCGACTTCTTTGTAGGCGGATCGGGAGTATATCCTTTCGCAGACGGTGAAGTGGGCAATATACTCAAAGTTGCTTCAAACCCGTATGACCGTTGGATATCGCGCGAAATATCGGGGACGGCCGATACCGAAAATCCAAACGCTGTTTTTCCCCGTCTTACCTACGGAAATAGCACCAACAATAATAGGGCATCTACATTCTGGTTACGTAATGCACGTTACCTGCGTCTGAAAAATCTTACTTTCGGATACACTATCCCCCAGAAAATATCCCGCAAACTATTGATGGATAATGCACGTATTTACTTCTTGGGCAATAATCTGTGTGTATGGGACGAATTCGGATGGTGGGATCCGGAGCAGGCTTCGGGGAATGGGGCTGTATATCCGATACAAAAGAATTTTACTATTGGTTTAACTGTTAACTTCTAAACTGAACAAACATGAAAAAAATATATATATTCCTATTGTCGGTCATATCTTTGGCAGGGCTCAATTCCTGCGACGATTATCTATCGATAGATAAGTATGTCAACGATATGTTAACAATAGACACCGTATTTTCGAAAAAGCATTATACCGAACAATGGTTGTGGAACACGTATAGCACGCTCAACGGCAAAGGAGCTGAAATAGCAAATAAAGGCACCACAGCATTTGCATTTGCCTCAGACGAATCCATTTTTGGCGATTGGGATGGAGGAAAAAGATGCCAGAAATATCAAAACTGCGAATATACAGCTTCTGACCAATTGAGCGAAGACCGTTGGTCGCATCTTTATCAGGGAATACGTAAGGCATCTATATTTATCCACAATGTAGACAAGTGTGGCGAACTATCCAATAGTGAAAGGGAAGACCTGAGAGCTCAAGCCCGTTTTCTACGCGCATACTTTTACTGGATGCTTATCAAACAGTATGGTCCGGTGCCCATTATGCCCGATGAGCCTCAGGATATAAGCCTGGAATATCAAGACCTCGCGGTGGCAAGAAATACGTATGACGAATGTATCGATTTTATTAATCAGGAGTTGATACAGTCCGCAAGGGTATTGCCACCTACCCGTAATGCGTCCCGATTGGGGCAGGCTACTCGTGGAGCAGCCCTTGCTACCAGAGCGAAAGTGTTGCTATATGCGGCAAGTCCTCTATATAATGGAAATATGGATTTGAGTTCCCTGACCGATGATGCAGGGCGGCAATTGATATCGCAGACATATAGCGAAGAAAAGTGGGCAAAGGCCGCTGCTGCCGCGAAAGAAGTGATAGATCTCGGAGTTTACGAGTTGCTGACAGTAAAGGCCGGTGAGGAGACCGTGCCTGTGCCTTCTACTGTGTCAACGGCGAATACTCCATACCCGAACGGAAGTGGCGGTATTGACCCGTATAAGTCATATATGCAGTGTTTTAATGGAGAAGTGACCGCATCAAAGAATCCTGAATTTATATTCACACGTCAGAGCTATACAAGCGACGATCTGAATGATATATCTAAACATGCCGCACCACGCCAAATGATAGGCTGGAATACAATAGCTACTACATTGAAGCAAGAGAAGGCGTACCTGATGT
Organism: Dysgonomonas termitidis; assembly: GCF_042654545.1. GTDB lineage: Bacteria > Bacteroidota > Bacteroidia > Bacteroidales > Dysgonomonadaceae > Dysgonomonas > Dysgonomonas termitidis. Next base: position 74,071 of record NZ_JBHSGN010000062.1, on the reverse strand, counting down.
GCGACGGAAAACCGATAACGCATTCGAGTCCCGATTATCCTTATCAGACACAAGGATTTACGTTGTCCTTGTCAGAGTACCCGTATATAGGGAATAATGTTTCTCTGAGATACGCTAATCGCGAACCCCGATTATATGCATCTATTTCGTTCAACGGATCTATATGGGAAAACGGAAGTACAACAGAAACCCAGAAGATAGGACTGCAATATTTCTATTATAAAGATGATCCGAGCGGAAAAAGATTGTCGGAGCCGGACTTCTACCTTCGTACAGGTATAGGTGTGAAAAAATATTACCATCCGGAAGATTCATGGAATATAGGAGGTCAGGTAAAATACAAAGTAGAGCCTGCCATTCGTTATGCCGATGTACTGCTATGGTACGCTGAATCTCTGAATGAACTGACCTCGGGACAGGTTTACGAAATACCTTCATACTCGGAGCAGGGTAATATATCTGTTAAGCGTGAGACTGGTTCTATAGAATCGAGGCAGGGAATGCGTTATGGATTCAGCAGGGTGCGTTTTAGAGCAGGTTTGCCGGATCTGTCCGATGCCGATTATAGCAGCTACGAACAGTTTAAGAAAGAACTGAAACGCGAAAGGCAAGTAGAACTTTTCCTTGAATCTGCCCGTTATTTCGACTTGCGCAGATGGAAAGATGCGGCAGTAGAAGAAAACTTGCCGGTTATGGGATTGAATGTGGATATGAACAATAGCGATGCTCAAAAACAAAGATTCTACGATGAACGGCCATCCGATATGCCAAAAGTATTCCTGGAAAAAATGTATTTGTGGCCAATTCCAAAGTCTGAATTAACCAGAAATAAGAAATTAACTCAAAATCCCGGCTGGAAATAAAAAAGAAAGATCTATATGAAAAAGTTAAATATATTTTTAAGTATCTTGTTCGCAATATTGTCGACCGGATGTAACGAATTACCCGAAGAACTGTTCGAAAAATATGCAGTTATCATCCGCAGCGGTTACCATGAGTGGGCCATACCATTCAGCAACGAAAGCTCAGTTGCCACATCTATTAGTGTGGCTGTAAGCGGAACATCCGTAATCTCGGAAGATATGGATGTTGAAATAGCTGTGAATTCGGCATTGCTAGACGAATATAATTTCGAGAAATTCAGAAATGACGAAGCATCTTATTATACCTTGCTACCCGAAGATTGTTATTCTTTCGAATCGATGAAAACAACAATAAAAGCAGGAGATGAATACGCCCTTATTCCATTGAACCTGAATCTGAATAATATGGATAAGTACAAAAATTATGTTCTTCCTGTAGAAATTGTTTCTGTGTCGAAACATAGTATTGGCATCAACGGCTATAACCAATCATTGATTAATATTGTATTAGTAAACGATTATTCAGGAAGTTACACAATGGCTGTCGACCTTAGAAGCTCGGAAGGCAATATCTTTATCAATCAGGAACAAAGCTTGAGAATCGTTGATCTGAATTCATGTTACTTCCATGTTCCTTACCTGAACAAGGCAAGCGAAAAAGAAGACTATATCATTAATATGAAGGTAAATAGTGACAGTACGCTTGCGTTTTCTGCCAATAATGCCGATATAGAATTAACCTTTGCTACACCAAACAAGGAAAAGGATAATGAAATAAATATTGTACAGATTACCGAAACAGAAAAAAAGACAAAAACAATCAAGTTCTTTATAGATTATTCTTATATGGATAAAAGTAATACGGAAATAGCTCCGATAAGGAGAAATATAAAAGGGTATTTCCTGAGAGAAGTAAAGATGGAGTGATTTTTTACTTAGACTGAGATGTTGTCCTGAAAGTCGATTTTCACTCCCTGTCATTTTAGTTGTTAGTGAAGAATCCCATTAGTTAGATGCATTTTAGATGTCTCGCTATAGTCCGATATAACAAGACAGAGGAGAATGTCGCTTTTGGGAACAACATCTTTATATAAAAAATAGTTACTTTATAAATAAATTTTGTAAAAAATAAAATGCAATGAAACGAATCTTTTTCGCTGTATTAGTATGTATCCTCAGTCCTTCACTATTTTCGCAAGTAGCTAAAGACTATAATCCTGCCATTCAGCGGACAACACATTTTCAGTATTTCAAACCCGTTGAGTCTCATCTTTTTTCGGGCGATTGTATGCCTTTTTCCCATAATGGCACGCTTTATCTTTATTGGCTTCTGGACGAAGGAAATCATTCAGGGCTCAATGGCCTGGGCGGGCATCAGTGGGCATTGAGTACCACAACCGATCTGGTAAACTGGAAACATTATCCCGTAGCATTGGGTATAGACGAAGAATGGGAAAAATCCATCTGCACAGGCTCTGTTATTGCCGACGGCGATAAAACCTATGCGTTTTATTCTACCCGCGTGAAGGACGAAAAGGGTGTCCACGAACAATTGAGTTATGCTATGAGTACAGACGGGGGCTTCACTTTTAAAAAGCAGCAGCCGAACCCATTCTACTTTGCTCCCGAAGAGTGTGTAAGTCGCGATTTCAGAGATCCGCGTGCGTTTAAAGATAAAGACGGAGTGTTTCATCTCTTTATTTCGGGATATGAAAAGAATCCGAATCTTGGCGGAATGGGCGGATATTTGGTGCACCTGACATCTAAAGATCTGAAAAACTGGACAGAAACCGAATCCCCACTTAAAGGACAGTATGGAGTGCCGGAGTGCCCCGATTACTTTAAATGGAACGATTGGTATTATCTGTTGTATAGTATTCATGGCGATACATATTACGTGAAATCGAAAAATCCTTATGGCCCTTGGGAATATCCCCGTACCCAGCCGATGGTGGACAAATGGGCAAATGTGGCAAAAACTGCGGAACTTAACGGCCGTCGCATTGTCGCGTTTTACACAAATGTAAAAAAGAATAATCTGGATTCGGAAGGTCAGGTTTGGGGTGGCTGTATTGTGTTGCGCGAATTGTTCCAGCAAGAGGATGGAGCGCTGTCGGTCGGATATCTGCCCGAAGTAGCTCCGGCCATGTCGCCTGTTCCCACACCGGTTATCAGTGTTCCTGCTATTTCAGACAATAAGGGCTCATACCGGAACGGTGTATTGGAAATTAATGCCTCAAACGGTGTAGGCATAGCTTCGATGAAAGATCTGCCTCGTCAGTATCGTATAACGATGACGATAGAGCCGAAAGGAAACTACGATGAATTTGGTCTGTATATGCGTGCGACCGACAAGGATAAGAAAGGATATAAACTGACATTGAATCCAGGCAGACAAATTGTTTCTTTGTTCGAATCCAGGCTGGAAGGAGTAGATGGACTAAGGAACGAGGTCAAACTCAATGCTATTGTGATGGACGATATTATAGATGTTTATATCAACAATGAGCGTTGTATTATCAATCGTTTGGGGGAGCAGAAGGGCGAAAATCTGTTTTTCTCCGTCAAAAACGGGAGCATCGCCATAAAGGATATCAAAATCTATAAAATAATGCAATAAGATATAGAATAAACTATTCTTTTTCTTACTTCAGTGATACAGTTCCGCATAGGTTCTTTCCTGTATTATTGGGTGATAGCGAAACATCTATTTCTCGGGATAACTGAAGAAAAATTTATTTTGATTATGCTGAGTCATACAAAACAATTAATGTAATTGAATATTTTAATAACAAATAAGAATAACCATATAAACATCTCTTTATGCAAACAAAGCCATGTATTGTAGGTATTGATTTTGGGACTACTTCCCTTTCGGCAGTCATCGTAAATGTAAGGAATTTGACAATCGAAAAAGTATTCAGTTATAATACCCATGCTTATATAAGCTTTTCCGACGCGAACAGAAAAGAACAGTCGGTGGAGAAGCTTAGAGATTTATTCAATAAATTATTAGACAAAATTCAATCCTATCCTGATATAAAGATAATTGCTTATGGCTTTACTGGGCAAATGCATGGTATAATAGGCGTGAACAACAAGAAGGAAGCAGTAACTAATCTGGTTACATGGCAGGACAAAAGCGGTGAACTGGTAATGCCAGGCGGTAAAAAAATATTGGAAGAAATGAAAGGGTTTACAGGTGCTGACGAAAGTATAGCCAGCGGATATGGTGCCGTGACATTGTATAAATGGTTAAAGTATGACGGACGCGAGGATATAGATAGTTTTTGTACTGTTGCCGATTATTTTGCAAGACAATTGGCAGGGAGCAATGAAAATGAAGAAGTTAAGATGAGTCCGACTATGGCTCATAGTATAGGTTTGTTTGATGTATTCACAAATAGTTGGCGCGAAAGTTCTGTTCAAAAGTTAGAGATAGATAACTTGAGCTTTCCAAAAATAGTGTCAAACAATACCATTATCGGTTATACTAATAGCAAGCCGGATACCATTCCTGTAGTCTGTGCCATCGGCGACAATCAGGCCAGCTTTATGGGAAGTGTCGTCAACGACACAGAATCGATATTGCTGAATGTGGGTACGGGAACGCAGTTATCTTTCCTTATAGCCAAAGATGACCTTAATACATTTGCTAAATATATAGATGGGTATGAAACTCAGATACGTCCGTTCGACGATAAATCTTATCTCGTAGCCACAAGCTTTATCAATGGCGGTTCGGTTTATGAGTCCTTGTTCAGCTTCTTTAAAGAAACAGGAAAAAAACTTTTCGGGTTAACTGAAATAGACGACAATATGTTGTGGCAACGTATGTTGGAGGCTGGCAGAGACAACTGTACGAAAAAAATACCCCTTGAAGTATCACCATTACTCGAAGGACAACGGAAGAATGAAGGCGTGAAAGGCTGTATCTCTGATCTGACCACGGCAAATTTCACACCAGATGATTTTGTCGCGGGTTTTCTGAAAGGATTGTCAGTTCATTACAAAACAGGTTATTTTCCTGAGTTGGAGAGCCGGGTCCGTTATATATGCGGTAGCGGCAACGGGGTAAAACGCAATCCGTTACTTTGCGAGATGATAGAGAAAGAGTTCGGTCATCCGCTTTACTTTTCGTCTTACAACGAAGAAGCAGCAATGGGCGCAGTAGTAAATGCTGCTAAAGCTATTGGTGTTATTAAGTCGGAAGAAGAAAGCTGTTCTTTTCTTAATGGTTTGTCGGAAAAGAAATATAATACTGTGATGTAAAGTGCTATTGTATAACTAAAAATATAAATTAACCAACACTATGGATACAAACAAAAGCTTGTTTAAAATAATACCCGTGATGTTCGCGTTCTTCGTCATGGGATTTGTAGATTTGGTAGGTATTGCCACCAATCATGTAAAGTTAGATTTTCGACTATCTGATACAGTTTCGAGCTTCTTGCCGAGTATGGTCTTTTTATGGTTCTTTATTTTCTCTATCCCTACAGGATTGTTGATGAATAAAATAGGGCGCCGTAAGACGGTTCTTTTGAGCCTTATTGTTACTTTTCTTGCCATGATTGTGCCCCTTATCAGTTACAGTCTGCCAATTATGCTGGTGTCTTTTGCTCTGTTGGGTATAGGTAATACATTGATGCAGGTGTCCTTAAATCCATTGATAACTAATATAGTAAGTGGCCATCAATTGGCTAGTACACTCACTCTGGGGCAATTTTTCAAGGCTATAGCTTCATTTATTGCGCCAATCATCGCTTCATGGGCAGCTTTGGAGTATGGCAACTGGCGGCTTTTGTATCCTGTATTCGCAGGAATATCCATTATTGCTATCATTTATTTGTTTCTGACCCCTATCAAAGAAGACATGGCAGAAGGGAAAACGTCATCGTTCATAAAGTGCCTTTCTCTATTGGCAAATAAGGTCGTTGTTTTATTGTTTATAGGAATATTGGTACACGTGGGTATAGATGTGGGTGTGAACCTTACCGCCCCAAAGATTCTGATGGAGAGGTTGAATATGAATATTGAAGATGCCGGCTATGCCATAAGTCTCTATTTTGTATTTCGTACAATCGGTTGTTTTTCCGGAGCTTTTATTCTCTCATACCTGTCTGCCAAACGATTTTTCATTTTGAGTGTGGTAATTATGTTATTGGGGGTCTTAGTATTATTTTTTGCTGAAAACCAAATTGTTATCTATGTGTGTATAGCTCTTCTGGGAATCGGTAATTCAAATATTTTCCCCATGATTTTTTCTCAAGCCATGCATATGGTTCCGGATAAAAACAATGAAGTGTCGGGATTGATGATAATGGGTATTGCGGGTGGAGCTATATTTCCTGTATTTATGGGAGTGGCGTCTGATACCGTTGGCAGTCAGGCGGGTGCAATAGCAGTTATTACACTTTGTATTTTATATCTAGTCTTCCTTACAACTCAGATCAAAGGAAAAGATATGAATTAATATTTTAATATAGAAAAAAGCAGTACCTCTTTTCCATTAATGGAAAAGAGGTTTTTTATAGTTGACTTACACAATTCACTTCAACCTGCATTTTTACTGAGGTATAAAAAGAGGTATCCTGTTGCAGGATACCTCTTTCTTTACTGTTTTATTAGTTTTATTCTATCAGTTCAGCTATTTTTATATTCTTCACGTCTGCCCCTTCTGTGCGAAATCTCAGATTACTTACAGTCAGATCCGGACGATAAGATATCATTGTACGTTTTCCTGCAATTTCAGTATCAATCAACGCTCCACCGAATTTATTGGAGTTCTTTACCACCATACGTACAGTAAATGGCTTGTCGGTATCTATAAGTTTCTCTATTGCATAGTTGTGCGCGCCATGCGGAGCACCTCCTTCTCGCAGGCTTTTTTCTTTGCCGGAATAATTACTTAATGAACCATTTGCGTATTGTGCATACATACCGTCTAACCGTATCTGGAATTCACATGCGCCTTTATCTCCATTTTCCGGTAAAAGCAGTACAGACATTTTACCATTTTTAATGTCTGACGGATGAACATCGAATGTCAGCATAAACGGCTTTTCTCCGGTTGGTTGAACTATTTTGTCATTGTTGTCCAGATTTTTGGATTTTGTGGTCGCAGGAACGATTTCGTCCATCCATTTCGAACCTATCCTGCCGTCAGGAAGTTGTATCAATTCATATATATTAAGAGAGCCTCCCCAGTTGCGCATTTTTACCCATCCAGCCATAAGGAAGCGGCCATCTTTGATTTCACTGACTGCCGGAACTGAAAGTCCGTTGTAATAATCCACGCCTTGCTGAACTATGTCAACATAACTGTTTTCGGGATCGGTAGCGGGTTTTGACCACATCCAATTGAATCCACCTAATATATAATCAAATTTGTTCCAACGGAAATAGAATGTACAGTCGCCACCACGAGGGAAATCCGGGTCGATACAATGCCATCCACCGTCTATGTTTTCAGATTCCCATGTTCCTTTCGAACCGTAATTGGCTATCATACGCAGCGTGCCTTCAGGGTTGGTATATACGCTTGGGTTTTCGCAAGGGTGAAATAATATGTGAGTCTTTTTGAAGTTGGTGACTCCATCTTCACTGATGGAATAAGTAGAGCCGGCGGGGATTCCTGCTATGGTTTTGTAGTCGTGTGAGCCTGTTTTCCCATTCTTGTTCAGTTCGTCCCAAAGCATCGGCAATGTTGTTTTTTCTGAAGGGTAGATACGTGTTGTATGGAGCCCGTAGCTAATGCAGAGTTTGCCATTGAATACAAATGGAGTTCCTGTTCCGAGTGTTTCCCATTGCTCTTCGATAGGAGCTGCTGCTTCATGCTCAGTCCATGTTTTGAAGTCGGCGGTAGAGATATGCTCAAAGTAGTGTCCTCCGCGACCGAATTTGCTTCCATGCTCGCGGCGGTCGTATAGATAGAATATATGATAACGGCCATTATGATATAATGTAGCAACATCACCCACCCAGTTATTATGTCCTTCAGGAGTCCAATATTGTATATTTGTAGCTGTTTCCGCATTCTTTGACTCTACTCTTTTGGCAGGTATGTAAGGATAAAAGAATTCTGCGTTTTTCACATACTCCGTATTTATTTTCCAGTTACTTTTGCCCCTTACCACCGGATACCCTAACGGATAGTCATTGTCGAGCGCTTTGCCATCCACATACATTGTAAAGTGTGCATCGGTAAAATTGAGGACGATATCATGTTCTCCTTCGGGATTGTCGAGCATAGCGAGAGGAATACCTATTGTCATATCTTCTATCGGATTGTTCGCGGTAGGTAATTGTAGTTTTAAAATTGCCTCCAGAACAGGAACAGAACCGTCCGCCATTTTATAGGCAGGATAGTTTTGTCTCTTCCGGTCTTGTACATCATGTTGGCGAAGGCATACTCTTATCATTTCGGGGATGTTGAGAATCTCTTTTTCTCCTTCAATTTTTTTCAGATCAACTTTGAATTTGATTGTAAAACCTTTCATTGTATCGGCAGGTAGAGATAGCTCTGCTTCTGCACTTTGCATTGATAGAGTCCCGGAGGCAGGTTGTGTGCTCTCAAACGTCCATGAATTGGATAAAAGATTTACTTTCACAGGTGTTTTGCCGCCGATGCAACACGACGCCGTAATACTAATCACAGTAAAGACTAATACAACGTTAAGGGTTAGTTTTTTTCCCATTTTCGCGATTTTAGATTTTTATTTATAAAGTAATATTTTATACTTGCTTTTGTAAATAGGTATATGCAAATGTAATAATAATTTATCATATTGCGATCATAATGGAAAAATATATTTTACATTAATGTAAACTCTAGTGTTGTTTATTTTATGTGCGTACCTTTTATCCTTCCATATATAAGATGTTTCGGACTCCCCACTATCTGAGAAGTGTATATTCCGGTATGTCCCGAAAACAAATAAGATATTACACAAGCAATCCCTATATAAATACCGCTTTCCATCCCAAATAATTCGGTTCCCATAAAGGTACATGCAACAGGAGTATTTGTTGCTCCTGCAAATACAGCAACAAACCCCATTCCTGCTAATAAAGCTATAGGTAGAGGAATAATACAGGATAATGCACTTCCCAGTGTAGCACCGATGAAGAATAACGGGGTTACTTCTCCACCTTTAAATCCTACTCCTATGGTGAATGTCGTGAAAAGTATTTTTGCTAAAAAGTCATACCAATCCTGCTGTACAGAAAACGCCTCGATAATGGTTGGTAGACCGAGCCCGATATATTTCGTTGTGCCTAAGCCCCAAACGGCCAGAGCTATAATCGCTCCGCCTGCAAGCGGGCGGCACGGTGCATATTTAATCTTATCTTTCGCCAATTTGGCCCAGAAATGTACCGAGCGGGAAAAAAGCATAGCTGTAAGACCAAAGAGAATACTAACGGCTACTACAAGCATGATATTCGGAATGCTTAGTTCGGGAACAAAAGGAATACTATAATGAGTATGCGCCGCTCCCCATAAATGGCAGGTCAGGTGAGCAAAAACAGCCGCGAAAAAACTTGGCAATATAGCTTCATATCTCATTCTTCCTACAATAATCACTTCCAATGCAAAGACGGCCCCTGCCAATGGGGTTCCGAATACAGATGCAAATCCTGCACTGATACCGACTATGACCATTATTTTATGGTCGCGCTGCCTTAGTTTAAACAGACGGGAAAACTGATCGGCAATTGCTCCCCCCATTTGTACTGCAGTTCCTTCCCGCCCTGCAGAACCTCCAAAAAGATGCGTAATAACCGTCCCTATATAAATAAAAGGAGCCATCTTAAAGGGAATAATATCTTTGGGTGCATGTATTTCATCGATCAGATAATTATTCCCTTTTACGATATTACTACCCCAATAATGATACATCAATCCGATAAGCAGACCTGCAATTGGTAACAAAGCAATTACCCATCTATGTGATTCTCTGTAATTTGTTACTAAATCTAGTGAAAAAAGCAATAATGCCGATGCTGAACCAATCAATGCTCCTGCAATTAATGTTATAATTAACCATTTGAACAGGTAAAACAGAAGTGGAATCTGCTCCACTTTGATCATTAACCTTTTGTATGAATTTATCCGGTACATATTGTTACTTAATTATTCTTTTAATGTTTTTTTTGTTGCCGTCCCCGGCTTCTGACACTTCTATTTTTGAAATTTTCATGATTTAATTTTTTATTTAATTGATAGTATTGGTAAAATGATATAGGGATTCTGCATACAAAATCAATTGTATGTTTATTTACGAATTTATTAAGATGTGTCTTGTGGAAATAAAAAATCCGCTATCAAATGCTTATATATATAATTCCTACCCATACCTTGTTACAGATTAATTGATTGGTAGGAACTATTAGCTACTTGATTAGCGGTTTATAACAGGGAAGTTCCATTCCCTTTGGAATAACAGGACAAAATTAGGAAAAAACTTTTTATTAAATACTATAAAAAGATGTGTTTTGTGCTAATACCAGCGTCTAACGTTCTTCATATGTAATTAAGCGGGTTACTTAGCAATATAATTTTTCAATTTGGCACGGAGAATTTTTAAGGATTTTGTTATGCGATATTCTACCGTTTTTATAGATATTCCGAGGTTTACTGCGATTTCGGCATTTGTTTTTTCTCCAAACCTGCTCATTTCAAAAACTTCTTTATATCTTTCAGGCAATTCTTCTATTGTATTTTGTATTTCAACAGATAATTGATCTGTCATATAATAATCAGGGTCTTCAAACTGTTGTTTAAGCTTCTCATATAATATGGAATGTACCTTCCTCTTTTTTTCCTGATTCCGTATTGCATTGAGAGACCTGTTTTTTACGGACATGAACAAGTATGATTTTAGAGAGCTCTCTATTGAGAGATACTCCCTTTTTTCCCAAATGTAGACCATCAAATCCTGTACTAATTCTTCGGCATCTGTATCAGAGATAAATTGAGAAGCATATTCACAAAGAGGAGAATAATACTTCATAAACATTTTCTTATAGGCTTCCGGACTCCCTTCTTGGATTTCAGATAGAAGCAATTGCTCATTCATAGCGATTATTAAGTTAGTGGCAAAGATAATTTTTAATGAACAAAAGATACCTAAAAAGATAAAAAAATAATAGGAGTAAGGAATCAAGATATTTTAGAATAATAGTTCGGATACTTTATGTTTTTGCTTCTTGATAAAAATTTATATAAAAATAATCATGCAAAAGTTTAGGGTTATTTTACAGATATGTGTCGTATATATAAAGAGTACATTTGGACAAGCCTTATTTCTCAGATATTGAGATTGGGTAAGAACAGATTAACAAAGAAGATAAAGTATTGATGGAATCGGACAAGAGTTCAGACATTCATATTCCGGACGAAGGATTATTACTTAAATACATCATTGGAGATGTTACTGATAGTGAAGTGGTATCGGTCGAAAATTGGATTGGAGAAAATAAAGAGAATGAAACTGTATTAATTCATCTGGCCCAGATATACTATGCTCAAAAAACACAGCAACGACTTAAAGATCGTGATGTAGAATCTGCTTTCAGGCAGGTAGAAAACAGATTGAAGAAAAAAACAAGAATATTGTTCTTTAAAAAAATTGCTGTTGCCGCTTCATTGATAATCGGCTTATTCGGAATAGGGTCTTTTTTCTTACAAAAATCGGATTTGCAAGAAGCATTTACTCCGTCCATGATTACTGTACATTCAAATGATAATTCTCATACCCAACTGGTACTTCCCGATGGAACGAACGTTTACCTCAATTCAGGAAGTAGCCTGACCTATCCATCTCATTATATGGGAGATGAACGGAAAGTTACATTGTCAGGAGAAGCTTATTTCAAAGTAGTTCACAATGCCGATAAACCATTTATTGTAAGTACGTCGGATAAAAAATACCACATTAAAGTGCTGGGGACAGAATTTAATATGCAGGCATATGAAGAAGATGAAATAATACAAACTACTTTAGTGTCGGGCAGTGTGCTGATAGATATTGCCGGCAAAAATGCCGGAACTGTACTCTCTCCATCTCAAAAAGCAGTTTATTCACTTGTTTCAAATGAACTGAGTGTCGTTACAGCAAACACGGCGAGAGAAACCGATTGGCTATATAACCGACTGGTTTTTAAAAATACTCCAATGCCCGAAGTGCTGACCCGTTTGTCCCGTTTTTATAATATAGAGTTCGATGTTAGAAATAATATTATAAATACATATACATTCACCGGAACCTTCGAAGACAAACCGTTGTATCAGGTGCTGGATTATATGAGGATATCCTCGCGGATAGATTATAATATAACTTACCAGAAAGATAAAAAAGGAACTAAATCTGTCGTGGTATTAAGACGATAGAACGAAAGGAAAACAACTTAAATATATGTATTGAAAACCAACTAACCTTAAAAATTTAACAGCCTATGAAAAAATAACCGGAAGAAATCTAATAAAAAAACACGGAAACATGTTACCAGCATATCTCCGTGCTAAAAAACAAATTCGAAAAACAATTTATTTTTTACTTAAAGCATAACAAAAATATGAGAAAAATCCATCATCTCCAACAAACTTGGGGATATTGTAACCGTTTCCTCAAGTTACACAAAATTCCTCTTACTATGAAATTATCGTTGGCATTACTTATTTTGTCAATTAATGTATCTTTTGCAGCACATTCGTATGCTCAACAAGTAACATTATCACTTGACATCCAAAACAAGAAAGTAGTCGATGTTTTGGACGAAATCGAAAAGCAGTCGGAATTCCGCTTTTATTACAATAATAAACTGGTCGATGTAGACCGTACGGTATCTGTAAAAGTGAAAAAGAAGGCCGTGTTTTCTATTCTGGACGAATTGTTCTCAAATTACAATGTAGAATACAAAGTAATTGATAAAGATGTTATTCTTACTGAAAAAAACAGGGGAGAAGATAAGACCCGCGAAGCCTATCAGCAACAAATGAATATAACAGGCATAGTGACAGATGCAAACGGGGAAGTATTACCCGGAGTAAGTGTTGTCCTTAAAAATACTACATTAGGTACAATCACCGACACAGATGGCAAGTATTCCATAAATGTTCCCGACGGAAATGCTGTTCTGATTTATTCGATGATAGGTTTTCTGAAACATGAAGAGCCTGTGGCTAACAGAAGATCTATAAATATATCACTGAAAGAAGAAATCCGCGAAATGGATGAAGTAGTTGTGATTGGTTACGGTACTGTAAAAAGGGCCAATCTGGGAGGAGCTGTCGCAACAGCCGACTCTAAAGTATTCCAGTCCCGTCCTGTACAAAATGCCGCCTCTGCACTTCAGGGTGAGGTCCCGGGCCTTACTGTGATACGTACAAGCGGAGCCCCGGGTAGCAGTCCGGTTTTGCGTGTACGTGATATATCTTCAACCAATGGTGGTTCTCCGTTAATTTTAATTGATGGAGCAGAAGGTGACCTGAGTACGATAAATCCTGCCGATATTGAGAACATATCTGTTCTGAAAGACGGGACGGCAGCTATCTACGGGGCGCGTGCTGCCGATGGGGTGGTTCTGATTACCACGAAAGGAGCAAACAGGAATCAAAAGCTGAAAGTAACCCTTGATGCGTATTACTCGGTAAAGAAACCTGCACTATTGAAAAAGCCTGCAAATCTTTATCAGCATGCTGCTATGGCTCTCGAAATTACAGACGGTTCTTTCCCTATAGAATATACTCAGGACGAATTACAACTCATTCTTGAGGGCAGCGATAAAGTCATACCATCCGGAACCACATGGGGACGCTGGGGCAATGCATATCCGAAATTCTATAAAGACCAGAATTGGAATGAACATATTATAGGAAATGGCAATATTCAGAATTATAATATCAGCCTTTCCGGAGGGGGAGATAAATATACATATCTCATTTCCCTGGGTTACCAGAAAGAAGAGGGACTACCTAAATTCGGAATAGATTTGGACAAGCGTTATTTTGTGCGTGCAAAATCCAATATAGAAATAGTAAAAAACCTGAATTACGACCTTAATATATCCTATGAGGCCAGCGACAGGGATTATTCTTCCGGTATTAGCCAGGGACAGAATATATGGGAATTGATATACAAAACCCGCAGCTGGGCACCTGTATATAATCCGGCAGGAAACTTCTATACTTTCGAAGGTTTTGATAATCCGGCACAAGTATTGGAAGATGGAGGAGAGTCTCGGCGAACAACCGGAAATTTTACTTTCAACAACCAATTGCGCTGGCAGGTCATAGACGGGCTAAACCTTATAGGCCGGGCTATAGTTCGCAAGAGCGATGCCGATGAGTATATAGTCCAGAAGATGCTTTACAGCTACAATTGGGAAAATGTAAATCATAGGACAGCAAGAAAACCCAATAGCGCCGAGCGTAATTATGCCAAAACGCTGTCTAAAAACTTTACGTTATATGGAGAGTACAAAAAGATATTTGCTGAAAAACATGATATAGGTATAATGTTCGGAGGGTCTCATGAATCCGCCGACTATGACAAATTCTGGGCAAAGCGTATCAATTTCGATCAGCAGGAACAGATGCCTGTCAGCATGGGGAGCCCCGAAGACCAGGATGCAGCCAGTGATGGTAACGCATGGACCATCAACTCTTTCTTCTCGAGGCTTAATTATGGATTCGCCAATAAGTATTTTATCGAAGGTACATTACGCGGCGACGGTTGTTCCCGGTTTGCCCCGGGTGAACGTTGGGGATATTTCCCGGGCGTAAATGCAACATGGCGTATAGGCGAGGAATCATTTATAAAGCCACTGAATATCTTCGACGATCTCAAATTCAGGGCTTCCTATGGAGAAATGGGAAATCAGTCTAATATAGGCCCTTATGATTTCATTGAACTAATTAATATCAGCAGAAATTATTATCCGTTCGGCAATGGAGCAAAAGGTCAGATGGCGAATCAGTCGAACCTGGTTTCTACTTCCCGTACATGGGAGACTATCAGGTCTGTAAACGTCGGTACAGATTTCAGCTTCCTGAATAACAGATTATACGGGTCTTTCGACTACTTCTGGAAAACCAATGAGAATATGTTGATTTCCATTACTTATCCTTCCATTTTGGGGATTGCAGCTCCTTCAACGAACAGTGGAGAACTGAAAATCCACGGTTGGGAAATCATATTAGGATGGAGAGACCAGATCGGTGATTTCAAATATTCGGTAAGAGCGAGTTTAAGTGATGCTCAGAATGAAATAGCCAAAAGAATCGGGAATTCTATAATAGGATACGGGAATAACAGGACACCTGTCGGCTATCCGATGGATTCATATTTCGGATATGTATTTGATGGTATTATCCAAAATGAACAGGAACTCGCCGAATACAAGTCCCGTTTCCCTAATAGCGGAACCGTACAGGATAAGAGGATACAAGTAGGGGATGCCAAGTACAAAGACTTGAACGGCGATGGTAACCTGACTGAATATGCCGACGGGGATGGCGACCTTGTTTATTTAGGGAACACTAATCCGCGGTACAACTTCGGATTCAATCTCAATGCTGAATATAAAGGATTCGACTTAGGTGCATTCTTCCAGGGAGTAGGCAAACGCACGATGTTCCTCGAAGGAGATGCCAGTAAACCTTTTAATGCACCATGGTATCAGTCGGCAGAATACTGGTATGGAAAAACATGGACGCCTGAAAGAACCGATGCCAAGTATCCGGCTATATCAAACGATGGTACCAGAAAAAATTATAACTATTATATCTCTACCAACACCAAACATAATGTAGGGTATATCAGGTTGAAGAACTTGCAGGTCGGCTATACTATCCCTAAAAAGTATACACTGAAAGCGAAACTGGAGAAAGTCAGGGTATACTTCAGCGGGGAAGACCTCTTTGAAATACACAATGCGCCCGGCGGATGGGACCCTGAAGACGGAGGCAGTTTTGTGAGTTATCCGTTTGCCCGTAATTACTCGTTAGGTGTTAATATTGTTTTCTAAATTTCGCTAAAGTAAATAATCATGAAAAAATATATATCAATAATTTCTGCGCTCATTGCTATTTTAATGGTAATGTCAGGTTGCCAGGATATGGATTTGCTTCCGAAAGAAAACCTAAGCGATCCTCAGTTTTGGAAAACCCCGGCCGATTATAAGAAAGCGGCAAATCTCTTGTATGACAGGATGGAAAGTTTTAATACAAGCGATAGTGAAAGTGATATTGCTTACGGCGAAGGAGCAAATAGTGTAAGTAATGGGACATATATAGCAAATCCTTCGGATGGGAATTGGAATGACCGGTTTACTGATGTCCGTAATTGTAATAAAATTATAGAGAAAAGTGAAGTCTACGAAGGCGATCCTTCCGAAATAGAACGCTATGTCGCCGAAGCCCGTTTCTTCAGGGCTTATACCTACTGGCGTTTGATGAAGAGATTCGCTGACGTGCCTGTCATTACTAAAACATTAAATGTGGATTCCCCTGAATTATTTGCTCATAGGGATTCTCAGGCCAAAGTAGAAGATTTTATACTTTCGGAACTGGAAGCAATCTATACAAAATTGCCAAAACAGAGTGAGCTGGCAGCCGATGATAGGGGCCGTATCACTCAGGGTGCGGTATTAGCACTGAAAGCAAGAGTGGCATTGTTTGCCGGCACTTGGGCTAAATACCATAATCACCGGACCGACTATAAGGATGTACTGGAACAGGCTATCGTTGCTGCCGAAAAGGTAAGGACAAGTGGTGAATATTCCCTGTACGAAGGCTCAGGAGCCGAAAGCTACCGTTACCTGTTTATCGAAGAAGGGGACGATGCCCCCGAAGCGATTCTTTCCAACCGTTACTTTAAGGATATACGTATGCATTCGCAGGCGCACGGAGTATATTGGGGACAGAGAGGTACTCCGACAAAAAAGCTGGCTGAGATGTATCTGTGCAAAAGTACGGGCTTGCCTATAGATGATCCAAATTCCGGATTCGAAGGATATAGCAGAATGGCAGATGAATTTAAGAATCGCGACCCGCGTATGACTCAGACATTCCTGACACCTGGGACAACATTCCTGAGCCCGCAGGATGGCCAGTTGGTCAGTGCTCCGGGTTTTGAGACCCGTCCTAATACCAAGACAGGATATAAGCTTTGGAAGTTTATGGGAGAAGAAAGAACCGGGGTAAACGATTCATACTATGATTATCATATCATCCGTTACGCGGAAGTATTACTTATCCTGGCAGAAGCCACATTCGAAAAAGATGATAAAATCAGCAATGAAGTCCTGAATAATACAATTAATGTAGTCCGCTCGCGAAAGGGAGTAGAGATGCCTGCCCTTACAAACGAATTTGTACAGGCAAACGGGCTGAACATGCAGACCGAGATACGGAGGGAACGTACTATAGAACTTGCATTCGAAGGGTTCAGACGTGATGACCTCAGACGTTGGAAAACTGCAGAAGCTGAATTGGTCGGAGCTTTGAAAGGCTTCAGGTATAAAGATAGTGAGTATGCAGAATTGAAAGTGCTGGATGATGAAAGTGCAAAAAAACTGGATGAGAATGGTTTCTATATTGTAGAGCCTGAGACAAACCGTAAGTTTGTGGCACCTAAAAATTATTATTATTCTCTACCTTTGGATGAAACAAAGCTCAATCCGAATTTATTGCCCAATAATCCAGGCTGGTAAAATATATTAACGGTTATAAGATGATAAAGAAAAACTTATTAATTCTATTAACCTTCACTTTTGTTTGGTGTGGCTCTCTATCTTCCCTGAAAGGACAGGGTAGGGGGGAGCCTGCACCGGCAGGGCTGATGGGAAACCGGTTTCTCACCCTGAATACTATAATCCGTGTAAATCAGATTGAGGTAAGCAGGGACAGAAACGAAGGTATGGACGAACGTTCGGAGCATACTCCCGAACGCGTAATTGCATTTAGGGAAGCTGTATCATCAGAGTTTCCGGGTGCAAGAATAACATGGGCATTCAGTTGGCTGGCATTACATGACCAAACCGAAAATTATAAGAAGATTCGTGAACTGGTAGTCGGGTATCACCATAAGTATGGTGACGATATTACATTCATACCGGGTGCATACTTTGCCAATGCTTATAACACACGCGAACAGGTAAATAAAGATTTGCACGATGGACTGGCTAAGGTGAGCGAAATAGTCGGGAACGGATTCCGCCCCAAGAGTGTTGTTGCCGGCTTTCTGGCTGCCGAAAATCAGCAATATTTAGCTGAAAAAGAGGGAATCCATGTATGCCAGGGCAATATATGGAGCCAATTCTCTATCGATAATCAGGATGGCGACGGGGCAGTTTCTTATCCTTTCTATCCATCGAAGGAACATTTTTGTAAGCCCGCTCAAGGCAAAGATGACTTTATTGACTGTGTGAATCTGGACGGATGGACAATGGACTTCCTCTCGGCTCGTAGAGATGGTTTTGCCGATGGTTTCAACAGCCGTATGGGTGTAGGCCCTATCGAAACCTTAATGGCTTATGGGAAATTGACAGGACTGACACAGATGCTATATACTACCGCTATGCACTATGACAGGGGTTTTGAGCTCAACGGCTTTGCATGGGTAACTAATTGCTGGGAGTTGTCCCTTCCAATAGATATTTCAGGACTGAAAGACTGGTTGAATGAGATAAAACGAAACTGGCCAGATGTTAAGTTCATCACTCAGGGCGAATTCGGCTTATTATGGAGAGATCATTACAAAGATAATTCTTTCAATTACCGTTTCGAGCTGAAAGGCTCAGGTATCGGAGGCTCTGATTCTAATCTGAAAATCAGATGGTTTATGAACAAGGATTTCCGTCTGGCACTGATTAAAGATTGGCAGAAGAACAGACGGGAAAATGTAATTGATTTTACCAACTATAACCTCAAGGCAGAAGAACCTAAGGATATGACCAGAAAATGGAGCCTGATGGGAGAAATCAATCAAAAACAGAGCCGTTCGCAAGATAAACCGAAGGTAATTAATAAAATATCTCCGGATGGACTTGCGTTAATTAAGAAATATTACCCATATTTGTTGACTGACAAATAGTAATACCTGAAACATAGAATAATATCACCGGCTATTCGCTTCAGGAAAAACGGGTCGCCGGTGATTAAGATATAAACTATAAACTATCACTAAAAGATATATTTCATTTATTATGAGTTTTATGAAAACAAGATTTATACTATTACTCCTAACTGTAATATGCCTGGGATGTAATACTGATACAGGTAAGAAGGAGCAAAGTAAAGAACCGGGGTCTCCCAGGATAATTAATATTGTAAACTTTATCCGCCAGACTGATTATCGGGTACAAAATGCAGATAGTTTATTATTTGAAACAGTTCGTGAACAAATAAACTTACTGAATAGATATTCTTTTGCAGCTACTTTTTTACTTCAATACGATGCCCTGATAAATCCAAAAT
This sequence comes from Dysgonomonas termitidis, assembly GCF_042654545.1. Lineage (GTDB taxonomy): Bacteria > Bacteroidota > Bacteroidia > Bacteroidales > Dysgonomonadaceae > Dysgonomonas > Dysgonomonas termitidis. Next base: position 54,727 of record NZ_JBHSGN010000062.1, on the reverse strand, counting down.
ATCAGGAATTACTCAAGAAAGGACTGAAACCGGATTCTGAAATCGGTGCGTGGTGGGAGATTACCCAGCCCCATGTAGAGGCGGCAGGTATAAAGTGGCGTGGAGAACATTCATGGGTTTCTCATGCAAATATTGCCTTCACTACAGGATATACACCACAGGAGAGGGAAAAGCTGGTAGATGTGTATATGGAGAAATTCAGGGAAATATTCGGAAAATATCCGCAATCGGTAGGTTCATGGTATATCGATTCGCATACACTCGCATATATGTACGAAAAATACAAGATAATAGCATCCTGTAACTGTAAAGATCAGGTCGGAACAGATGGATATACGCTTTGGGGTGGATACTGGAATCAGGCCTATTACCCTAGCAAGCTGAATGCCTACATGCCTGCCCAGACTATCGAAGGGCAAATACCCGTGCCAATCTTCCGCATGTTGGGAAGCGACCCTATTTATCAATATGATACCGGACTGGGACGTGACAGGCAGGGGGTTATATCACTGGAGCCGGTGTACAGGGATTCGGGGATGGACAAGAAATGGGTTGAATACCTTTTGGAGTCGATCGTAAATCAGCCATGCCTCGCTTTTAATTATGCACAGGCCGGGCAGGAGAATTCCTTTACATGGAACGGCATGCAGAAAGGATTGGAAATGCAATTCCCTATATTCGATTCGCTAAAGAAATTAGATAAAATCAAGATACAGACATTGGGCGAATCGGGCAAATGGTTTAAAGAAAAATATTCACTTACACCGCCGACGGCAGTAACTGTACTTACAGATATTCGTAATGAAGGGAGAAAAACAGTCTGGTTCAATAGCCGCTATTATCGTACCAACCTGCTATGGGAAGGGAAATCGTTCCGCTTTAGAGATATTCATCTTTTCGATGAAAAAATGGAATCGGCATATCTGAATAAACCCGGAGAAGGGAATCAGTTTTTATATTTTACGCTTCCTGTTGTCGACGGATTTATGTGGAGTACAGCTGATGACCGTGCAGGCCTGCGTATTAATTGTATAGATAAGGAAGGAAACAAGACAGAGGTACTGTTGAACGAACCTGTAGTAACAGAAATAGCTAAAGATGTGCTGCAAGTGGAATGTAAAGATCAAAATAATAATATCTTCAAAATCATATTCTATGAGGATAGATTCGAAGTATCTAGCCAACCTTCGAGCAATGGACTGAATTGGTTTCTTGAGCTTAAAACTGTCGAAGGAAAAGAATTACCATTCCGCTCCATAGACAACAATCGTATCGATGCTGAATTTATGAACTACAAATACAGTATTACATGCAAAGAAGGGATAATAGACAAGGGAATTACTGCCAACTATATCTTTCGTTTGATACCTGTAAATAATAAACTAGTTGTTGATTGTACAAATAAACGATAAAATGAATACCATACAGTGCATTCGTTTTTTTAGAATGCACTGCGTTCTTAATTTCTTTCGAAAGATGTTGTAAAAAACAAATAAATATGAACAAAAATATTCTTTTGCCAAAGACTATAATCCTCTTTGTAATCTTTGCTTTTACCAACTTACTAAAAGCCTCAGAACCTTTCTTTGGCTCCAATAATGAAACTATCCCGCTCAAGGGGAATAGATTTGTAACCCTTTGTATAATGATACGTACTACCCCTTGGGAAGTATCGCGCGATGTTAAACTTCATCCACGTGACGAGGGAGACTGGCATACTCTGGATGGGGTTCGTTCATTGAGAGAGGCCTTTGCCAAGAACAATCCGGATGGACGATTGACCTGGGGTTTTACGATGAATGCATTGGAAGACCAGCGTGAAAATTACAAGCAGATCCGTCAGTATATTGTAGAATGTCAGAAAAAATATGGTGACGAGGTATCTTACTTTCCGGGTTATTTTCCGGCGATGTATCTGCCCCGTGAGCGGGTAAACCGTGAAATGTCTGAAGCAATTCAACTCATATCCGATATGGTTGGGAATGGATATCGTCCCCAGTCAGTTATCGGCGGATTTTTATCAGCCGACAACTTAAAATACCTTGCAGAAAAAGAAAAGATACATACAGCACATGCTGTCATCTGGAGTCAGCACAATATAGACGGAGGAGGGGCTGACGGCTCCCCGTCATACCCATTCTATCCGTCAACAGAACATTTTTGCAAGCCGGCGCAAGGCAAAAAAGATTTTATAGACTGCGTGAATCTCGATGGCTGGACAATGGATTTCCTATGTGCACGTCGTAGTGGGCAAAACGGACATGGTATTGAAGGATATAACAGCCGGCGCGGGGTAGGCCCGATAGAGACATATAAAGGTTGGGGACTCGACTTGGGACATCTGGAAGTTATGCATACACAATCCATTCATTTCGATAAAGGTGTGGAACTAAACGGATTTGGCTGGGTAACCAATATTTGGGAAGCACAAATGGTACATGAATTTGGAAAGGAGTTTATATGCAAAGCTATGGAAATGTGGGTGAGCGGGACAAAAGAACGCTGGCCCGATACTCATTTTATAAGTTTTGGGGAGTTTGGAAACATCTGGCGTGAACATAATAAGACGAATGACGACTGGAACTACAGATTTGAGGAAAGAGGATCGGGACTTGGCGATTCATATAATAATCTGGAGATAAAGTGGTTTATGAATAAAGAATTCCGGTTGGCTTTATTGCGCGATTGGCATAGAAAGACACCCTTCCGTGTTATCGATTTTACCCGCTACGATATCGAGGCAAAAGAACCATCCGACCCTACACCTCAAAAACCTGTCAAAGACTGGAGTTTAATAAATGTGATGAATCAAAAAGGATTACGGCCACAAGACGAACCAAGGCTTTTAGAAGAGCTGGACAAGAAAGATCAGGATCTGATAAGAAAGCATTACCCTGAATTATTTGATGGTAAAAAGGACTTATTGTAAATAGTTTCATAGTCTTATGAATAAAACTTTAAGAGCTCGTTTATTAAAAACATTTGTATAGGTATGAAAAGAGAATATTCAATCCGGAATAAGATAAATCCAAATGGATATTATCTATTAATGTTATTATTGATTTTTATATATCCCTCAATTTTAAATGCTTACAATGACAGTCTGAAAGGTGGGACGCGCCATGCTGATGCTGAGATAAAAAAACATATATATCATAATGCAGCCTCCAAAACAGTTAGAATCACAGATTCGGCTGATAATCTTGGTATTTTGATAGATTACTCGAAAGGGTGTAAGATTACCGGATTGAATGTCAAAGGGAAAAATACGTTATCATCATCAGGTGTCTATACCTGTTTCAGTACACGAGGAGGTAAATTTTCCTCATGTAACAGTACATCCGGCATAGAAGTAAAAAAAACGGACGGAGGGATAACCATGAGTAATATAGTTTATGGGGATAACTCTATCAATGTAAACGAGTCATGGGATTTTAAACTTGTTGATGATAAGATATTCTGGAAAATAGATCGTCGATACAGCAATCTTGCAAAATTGGAAGAAACTGCTTTTCCACAATGGAGTTTTGCCAGTCTTTCGGTATGGAAAGGTGGTATATTGGACAATGGCGGTATGGTTTGGTGTAAGTATCTGGCTACTGTGAATGATACTTATGGCGTACATACAGGAGGTGTGACATTTTGGAATCCCGATTCCGGTGATGCTTTGCGCATAGCAGCAAAATCGGATGAAAAGAAGTATATAGCAGCAAAATATTCTCAAAGTGAAAAGAACGAATTTACATTTACTCAGTCTGTAACAGATGTGGAACTTGAACCTCGTTACAATCTAAACCGGTTTGTAGAAAAGAAGGCAGATGTGTTTTCTGCTTTCGATGTACAAAAAGGTAATACTTCGATCAACCTCGAAATACAATATATAGATTACGAAAAGGAATATTCGAGAGGCAAGCTGCCTGCGATTGATGCCGAAGCAGTGCGTGAGTTATTGAATACAACAGGCAGATATGGAGTAGTGGATAATAATATTGTCGGAGCCAACGGTTGGACCACCAATTGGAAATGTTTACATGAACCGTTCTTCGCTCAAATTGGTATGGCTCTGAATGATGAGAATTATACACGCAATTTGTCATCAACCCTTGATCAGGAAAGAAATTATGCAATAACAGCCGATGGCCGCGTATTGTCTCGTTGGCACAATGCGGATGATGACCAGATGCCGGGGACATTTAATTATAAGACAGGCTATTATGAAGCCAGATGGGGATATACTGTTGATTCTCAAACAGGTTATATTATCAATACAGCCGAACAGTTTGATTTGTGTGGTGATATAGATTGGTTACGTTCGCATAAAGAAAGTTGTGAAAAGGCGTTAGGTTGGTTAATAAAGCGAGATTCGAACAATAACGGCATCTTTGAAATGGTAAACAGTTCCATTGCGGAGCAAAAGGCAAGCGATTGGCTCGATATAGTTTGGGCCAGTTTCGAAAATGGATTTGTAAATGCCCAAATGTATGAAGCACTCCGATTGTGGGCCAATTGTGAATTGATTTTGGGTGATAAAGAAAAATCAGATTATTATTTTTCCGTAGCATCACGACTAAAAGAGAACTTCAATAAGCCTGTAGACAATGGTGGATTCTGGTCGCCTCAAAAGAAACAATATGTTTATTGGCGAGACAAAGACGGAACAGTGCATGGAGACAATTTAGTAACCCCTGTTAATTTTGCTGTCATTGCATTTGGCCTTTGTGACGATAAAGAACGCATAGCTGTTATCCTCAATGAAATAGAAAAACGAACTGTGGCCGAGAAACTTTTTCACTGGCCTTTGTGCTTCGATTCTTATAAAAGGGAAGAAGTACATCTGAATAATTGGCCATTCCCTAAATATGAAAATGGAGATATTTTCCCTACCTGGGGATATCTGGGGATCAGGGCATATGTTGGTTACAATAAAGAAACAGCATTGAAATATATACGGAATATCCTTGAACAATACAATAAGGATGGACTTTCATCTCAGCGTTATAGCAGGGATACACAATTGGGGCAAGGCTCTGATATATTGGCCGGTATTTGTACTAGTATTACTGCGCTATATAGGGACATATACGGCATTCGTCCAAAATGGAACAGGATGGGAGTGGAGCCGAATATGCTTAAAACCCTTAATGGAACAGAGTTTTCCTACAAGCTCCGTGGTACAGATTATCATCTCGCTCTTAGTGTCGATGATTATACTATTAGTACAAGCGAATTTACACTTAGAAGCAAAAGTAAACTAGGAGTAAATAAGTCCGGAACTATATTGACTTATTACCCGGATAATAAAGAAGAGATGACTTTAGCTATAGATTCAAAGTCCGAACACCCTATCTATATTGATGTTATTAGTTGGAAAACAGGAACATATTCATGGAAAATAAACTCAAAAGATGATTATGGGTTTAGTTTGACGGGACTTATTCCGGAGGCGGTGTATAAATTGTTAATAAATGGTAGGGCTGAAACAGTGAAGGCTGATAAAGGCGGACGAATTTTGAGAGAGCATCATAATGATGGAAAAACGGCTACTTTTATTTTGAAAAAAATGTAATCGATTGATCCTTATGTTGATAAGAAAATAATGAAGAATAGCGAATGGCTGACAAACCTATTTTCTACCCTTTCTGCAATCTACATATATGATGCAACTTATAAGAGATACACAAGAAACTCCCCCATATCCATATACAAGGGAGTTTCTTAAAGTAGTGCTTATAATCTTTCGTAAATCAAAATGAAAATAAAGTGTTTTTTAGAAGTCCCCTTAAGTAAATTTGAAAATCGTTAACTTAAAAAAAAAATCATGAAAAGAATTATCATTACTTCTATTTTAGTGATTGCCTTTTTATCACTAACCATTATGAACTGTACACGACACGATGAAGTCTATGAAAACAATTTAGACAACGGTGGTATACCAATTAAAAAGTCTGAACAAAGCACTATCGTCAACTCAGATGAGAGTCAATCTGCAACGTATGCACGTTGTTGGGAACAATTCTATAAAGATAAAGACATGCAAAAATTAAAGGAATGTTTAGGAGAGATGGCTGGTGGTCCCTCTGGTCAACCTCGTCCTGACCTTAACCCAGACGCAGTTACCATACCACCACCTCTTTCTTATGCTAATCCAATGTATAATAAGACAAATCTTAATGACCATTTTTGGCTTGGAAAAGAGGTTTTATCTAAATTAAGAACGGTAAATTATTGCGATCGTGCAAGTATTATTGAATTTAGAAATGTTTTAAAACAACGATTCCCCGTTGTATTTGAAATAATAGAAGCTTATGGAGAAATAGGTGCTGTTATTCTATTAGATGAGGGTGTCGAATATAGTCCTTATGAAAAAAGGGGAATAATGGTACGAAAGAGCTTTGACGAAACTCATAACAGAAGTACAACAGAGGTTATCATTGATGGTAATAATAGTAGATTCGGATTTGATGAAAACTTTGATAACATGCTATCTTTTGCTCGACAAAGAGGATATAATACTGATTTATTCATAAATATGAACGGAGATATCTATTATACACTTAATTATTGGTTATTACATAATATAGCGTTAGGACATGATGCTTTTATATTTGCTTACCCACCAGCCCGCATTAAATGTACCCCTCCCTTACAAGAAACCGTAGATGATTTCAATTAAATGGTTATATAATTATTTCAGCCCGGTACAAATACCGGGCTACTTTTCAATACGGAAATATCTCCTGATACAGAGATAAACAAGGAGTTGTGTGTCCCAGATGTGGGAGCAAGGAACATTATTGGAAGAAAGGCAAAGAATGTTACGAATGCAAAAAATGTCGTACCCGTCAAAGTCTAAAGAGTCATACCGTTATGCATAGTTCAAATAGCCGAAAAAAGCAGCATTTATTGTTAAGGATATTATACTGAGAATTGGCATTCAGTGTGTAACGGTTTACACTGCTTTGCTTATGCCATCCCGGGTCTTCCATGAAACTCATGGAAACATATGAAGAGGATCTTTCCGTACCCGATGAAATGCTCAATGAATGATTCATCATTATGTTGTTGGAAAATAATTCATCAAACCAGTCTGTATTACGCATCTCAGCATCTGTGAGGAATCTGTTTCGCGCTTCCGGTGTGTTTTCCAATCCAAAAACACCACTTGTTCTGTCATAGCTGTCGATCAGCCTGTACATCTGGCCATAAACACCGCTCTTTGACCTGCGCAATACATCAGAAAAATTAAGCCATCCTTTAGCTTCCAATTCTTTGTAAATACCCATCTGGTCCTGCGAATTCATGATGTTGAAATTGCGGTAGCTGGGTTTCATTCTGGAAGTCAGTTCCGCAGTATAGTTGATACTGGATGTTCCTGCCCTTCCCCGTTTGGTGGTAATAACAATAACGCCCGACATGGCCCGTGCTCCATATATAGAAGTTGCCGAACCGTCTTTTAATATGTCGAAAGATTCAATATCATCCGCATTCAGTCCGGCAATAGCATTGCCCAATAATGTTACGGCATCGCCGGATGAAAGTTGATCGGCAGAAATGTCTGTTACATCTTCAATAATCACGCCGTCGACCACCCAGAGAGGCTTGGAATTACCATAGATGGAAGTAGCCCCGCGTATACGGATTTTCGGAGCTGTGCCGAAAGTCCCCGAGACATTTTGTACTGAAACGCCCGCCGAGCGTCCTTCCAGCGAGCGGCTAATATCAGAGACACCGCTCAGCATCATCTTTTCTGCATCCAAACGATCGGCTGCTCCACTAAACATACGTTTATCAGTACGGGTCATACTTTTATTTTTTTTGATAATTGTTATATTTAGCCATGACTAACGCCGTAAATTATAAGACCGTATTCCTTAAATTTTCTATTCGATATATCTTGTCCGTTTCCTGTGTATGTCCTGACAATGAATGCCTGTAAAAAACAATTGTTTCTTTGACTTATTTTTTTATCTGTATTTTATCATATTGGGCATCCGCAGATATTTCAGAATATTTCTTGGCATACGACATCTCTGTCAGTGCCCTCAGCACAGGACCTTCACCCATCGGGGCATTTTCCTGCGTTTTACGATTGTAATAGAACGTTAAGGACGGCATAATCCCTGTCCCTACACATATGGCTGTTACATCGCCCTTATCCGTCATCTTAGTCATCATCCCTTTCAACCCCAGTTCCGCGGCGTAGATATAATCCTTATTGATCCAGCCTTCGCGTACACCTCTGGCAATACCGAAAACAAACATAGCTGTTCCGGTTATCTCCTCATACGAATCTGTTCTGTCCAATACCTGATGCCACAATCCATTTTTACCCTGATATTGCAGGACACCTTTCACCTGACGGTTGAAGTTCTCAATAACGGCACTACGCTTAGGATGGCTCTCAGGCATCATAGTTAACAGATCCGCCTGGGCCATCAACATCCATCCGTTTGCCCTCGACCAATGCGCGACTCCATGCTCTTTTACATCTGTATGATAACAATGGTAATATATTTTTCTTCTGTCATCCCAAAGATATTTGTGGTAATTCAAGACCTGATTGGCCGCATCATCGAAATACCTGACATCGCCTGTTATCTTACCCATACGGCACAGGAACGATATTCCCATAAACAGGTCGTCTGCCCAGATCGTGTTTTCATGGGGCCATATACGCGCTATTGTTCCGTCTTCCAGACGAGGTTCTGCATACAGCAGATGTTCGGCTGTAGTATTCACATAATTCATAAATGCCGGGCTAGGCCTTCTCATCACCAATTCGATAAGGCTTGCGCCCATAGGCCCGTTATCATCCAAACGTTTATTACGGAATATCATATGCCAGCTCAAATTACGGATGGCACGCCATCCTCCGTTTTCGAATGCTTCATTATATTGTTTTTCGAAGAAACCCAGATTATCTTTATCGAAAACAAAGTCCATATTTTTGAAGGCATAATCCTGAAACTTCTTATCACCCGTCTTATCTGCGAGTTCTAAAAGAGCCATATTCAAAACACCATTGGTATAATGCCATTCGTTGTATTCACTGGTAACCCGAATATCCTGTGTCACAGGAATATTTTTAAGGCTGGCATAAGTTTGCCGGGTTCTGGTATTTACAAAAGTATAAGGTGTTTCCGAGATAATACGTTCCGCAATAACTGCTGCTAACTCCCCGGGTGGGAGGGTAGCTTGTGAAAAAGCAGGAACCAGGCAAAATACTCCCAATATAAAGCACAATATTCTTTTTACATTCATCTTATATTAATTTTATTGTTTATCAGTTGATATTTTAAATTTTCTCGTATTGTAACCTATCCTTATGACCGGCAGGTTTTTTACATATATTAACAGTATATGGTTAAAAAGTAACAAAAGTAACAGATATATCAGTTAACAACTCGTATCTTGTCTACTCGTAACCCGTAACTGCCCGAAGGGCGAAGTAACTCGTAACTATATCAAAAAAGTTACAAAAGTTACACTTTTTCCACTATTTTTTATCTGTTCTTTTTTCCTCTCTGTAAGTCCCCCTTGGGCGCTCGTTCATCCTTTCAAAGAGCTATCGGCTAATAACATAGATAAAGTTTTCTATTCTTCATTCACATTACGATCTTTTGATACTCTTCCATGTTTATCTCATTGCTCTTTACCATTCACTTTTACATTTTTCAAAGTGAGACCGGTTATAAAATCAGTATGAATGTCAAGCGCTTTTTCAGCCCGGATATCCAGATTTTCAAAAGTAAAGTCCGACAAACCGTAGCGGTCCGATTTCTGTACATCGAAGAACGAGGCGCACTCCAGAGTAATATTACGCATGGTTACATGATACGAATATGAAAAGGGAATTTCTTTTTCTCCCTTCAGGTCAAAAAACTGTATCCAGGGCCTTATGTATAAGAAGCTATCCGCGTTACCCGTGATATCTTCAACTGAAACGTATTCATATTTCTGAGGAGTATCGGGACGCATCTTCAACCACAGAAGGCGTTTGGCGCTATTTATATTACAGCGGCGTAGAACGATATTGCGATTGTGAATGGACTCGCTGCCGAGTGTTAAAACGGCATGGCAAAATCCGTAAGTACAATCTTCTATTATTATATTACGATTTGCCCCGTTATCCGGGTCTTTGTCTGCTTTGGGCCCTTTTCCACCTTTCAGGGCAACCGCATCGTCATTCACCGACAGATAACAATTCTTGATATGCACATTGGTGCATACATCTATATCTACGCCATCCGTACTTGGCGCTTTTACAGGCTCCTTCGGCGAATAAATATACAGGTTCAGCAACTTGACATTCTCGCATTTATAAAGGTGTGTAGTCCAGAACGGAGAATTAACCAGCCTGACATCCGATAACTGCACGTTTTTACTGTTCGAAATATAAACAAGGCGTGGACGCAGCTCTTCTGTATTTGTACATTTGGGATTGACCTCCCTGCGCAGCCAGAAAGACTTCCAATATCGCAATCCGTTACCATCGATAGTTCCCTTTCCCGTGATAGTAAATCCATCCACATGATCGGCATTGACCAGTGCCGCGAAATATTTTATGCTTTGCCCTTCTATTCTGGTCAGCAGGACAGGAAAATTGCTGATGTCGTCGCTTCCCTTCAATACTGCATCTTCTTCTAAATACAGATGTGTCCCGGGTTTGAAGAAAAGGGAACCGCTCAGGAATATTCCTTTCGGGATAAGGATTACCCCGCCACCTGCCTGAAAAGCTTTATCTATAACAGACTGAATTTCCCCTGTCTGTATTATGGTACTGTCATTTACTACTCCATAATCTGTAATCCGGTAAGTCATACCTAATGTTTTGATGTCTGCAACTTCATTCTGTCTGAACCATTCAGGAACAGGTGACCCGTCAGGAAATACATCTTTTGCTGAAAACTGCAAATTCACAACTGCACAAAAGAATAAGGCTAAGATTATCTTTCTCATACTATAATACGTTTTTTATCGCAACTAATTTATTTTTTATGCTTTTCAAAGCAATCAAAGAACCTGCAACTTAATCCGGCTTATTCAGTTTTACAATATCCGGTTGAGTATCTTTTCCGGTTTTTAATTTATCTGCTCCATAAGATGATGAGATGTTTATATTTTGCGACCTGCTTCCCGTGATTTCAAAAATTGTCTCTAAGCTCTCATCTGTATTAAAGCCTTCCACACTCACATTCTTCACATTTCTAAGTAACAATGCAGGTGCTTGCTCCGAATAAATATTTACGTTCTTCAACCTGATATTCTCGGACTCCATCAACTCCGCGCCTACCTGCGAATGAACAGTCACATTCTCTATATTGACATTTTCTATATGATGCTCGGGTAATCCGTAGAAATACATAGCCCGGCGTGCCTTACTGCAAATCACATCTTTTATATAAATATTCCTGAATGTAGGCGTGGTTTCATCCACAGGAGGGAAAACTTCCTCCCGGGGCTGGGTAATCCCTTCTTCGAGCGTTTCTACGGCAGATTTTCCTCCATAATAAAGATTGAACAGAAGCGGTTCTGTCGCAATATCGAACATGCTGATGTTTGAAATATAAATATTCTCCACAATTCCGCCCCGTCCTCTGCTGCTTTTAAAACGAAGCCCTACATCTGTACCCAGAAACTGGCAATTAGACACAGATACATTCCGCACTCCTCCCGACATTTCACTACCTACTACAAATCCACCGTGACCTTTGAAAACAGTACAATTGTCAACTATCACATTTTCGCAAGAACGGTTTCGTCTGCGTCCATCTTCATCTTTACCCGACTTGATGCAGATCCCGTCATCTCCCACATCGAATGTGGAGTTTACTATAATGGTATTTTTACACGATTCCAGATCCAGGCCGTCCCCATTCTGTGCATAGGAAGGGTTGCGCACCTGTACTCCGTCTATAATTATATTTTCGCACAGCAGCGGATGTATATTCCATGCAGGGGAATTCTGGAAGATAATACCTTGCAGATATACATTTCTGCAATTTTGCAGACTTATCATTACTGGCCGCAGGAAATCCTTTACCGAAGCCCATTCTTCTTCTGTTTTCAAATGGCGGGGAACATTCATGTCGCTGATAGTATCCCCGTGCAGATACTGTGCCGAAGGCATCCAGTAATCGTCCCGTTTAAATGCGCCGCCATTAGAAGTCGCTTTTTTCCAGAGACTTTCCGGAACTTTCTGCTTTTTCAACGGCCGCCAGTAATGGCCGTTCCCGTCGATAGCCCCACTTCCTGTTATTGCTACATTTTCCAGATCTTTTCCCGAAACCGGCGACTGGCATCTGCGGGTATCCAAACCTTCGAACGAAGTTTCTACAAGCGGATATAAATCCTTGTCGGGAGAGAACAACACGATAGCACGGTCTTCCAAATGGAGATTGATATTGCTTTTCAGAACAATAGGCCCTGTAAACCATACTCCCGAAGGGACAATCAGACGGCCTCCCCCTTTTTGGGAAAGTGCCTCAATCGCGTTCTTAAAGGCCTCAGTATTCAATCCGGTACCATCGCCTATTCCTCCGTAATCTCTGATAGATACTTCATTGTCCGGAAACACGGGAGGAGAAAATGCGACCATTTCGAACGGCAAGTCTTTGTAGAGATATGCGTATTTATTCTCCGTCCGGCTATCCGTACAAGACGTACCCCAACTTATAACAGCCAGCAGCACGGCTGGTAAATAATAGTATTTCATGGTTCTTTAAGATTTAGTTACTTTCCTAATTCAAGACATCCCATAATAAACGGACCTGTTGCTTTAGCGTCGTTATCGCGGATACGCTCACTTACATAATATCCGAAACTTCCGTCACGGTACGGATTCCCTCCCAACCCGGAGACGGCGCAGCATTTGGTCAGGGTCAATGTGCCATCCGCGTTCTTCACTATCAATGTATTCATCAGCCCGTCATAAGCCTTTTCCGCTATCTCCCTGTATTTATCATCGATATATCCTTTATTTACAGCTTTGGCATACGAATACATAAACATGGACGAAACCGATGCCTCAGGATAATTGCCGCTTTTATACCCTTTATCCAACACCTGATACCAAAGGCCTGTCTTGTCCTGATATTTGGGTAATGTTTCTGCCAGACCGTTTATCATTTTAATTAATTCTCCCCTTTGAGGATGATTTGCAGGAACAAAATCTAAAACATCGACCAATGCCATAAACCACCAGCCCATAGCACGCCCCCAGAAATTAGGAGATTGCCCGGTTTCTTTATTGGCCCAGCGTTGCTTTTTACTTTCGTCCCAGGCATGGTAATACAAGCCTGTTTTAACGTCATAGGTATGCCGGGCGCAAATAAGAAACTGGCTGATTACATCTTCTATTATATCGGGCTGATTGAAAGTCACTGCATATTGTGCCAGAAACGGCGATCCCATATACAGACCATCGAGCCATATCTGATGCTGGTAAATCAGTTTGTGCCAGAAAGCGCCTTCCAGTGTACGTGGATGCATCTTCATCTGGGCAGCCAGCCTGTCCATTGCCAGCTTGTATTTTTCATCTCCGGTTTGCTGGTAAACATCGAATAAAACCTTACCGGAATTTATATAGTCTATATTATAGGATTCCACTTTGTAGAGATGGATTTCACCTTTATCATTAATAACAGTATCTACCCAATTAACTACATAATCGAGATATTTGCGATCGTTGGTCTTTTTCCACACTTTCAGCATGGCTGTACAGCCTACCCCTTGCGAATATCCGAAATACAATCTTTTCCCATGGTCTAACTGCCATGCCTGCGGAAAACGCTTCATCTCGGAATCAGCAAAAAGGATTCCTGTTTTCTGGGCTTGCGCCAACTGTAAAATAAACAACGAAATAAAAATTAATACCAATTTTCTCATAAACTTGTCTTATTATCGTAAAAGGGTAATCCCCATCAAACCTATAATCACTTCGTTGGCTATACATTTCAGTTCGAGTGACTGAAGTTCTTTCCTTTTATCCAACGGTAAATCCAGAATTATTCCTGCTCCGCCATCAATACTTCTTCCGTAAACTTCACCGGAGTCTATTTTCATATCCTTTTCCATATTCCGGCTGATTATACCCGTCTTAAAGGCTACCCGGTACGGACGGGGTTGTTTCGATCCGAAAGCCTGACCGTCCATATAGAAGTCCTGCTCAATAGGAGCCCATGTTTCAGGCGGAACAAGCTGCAAAACAAATTGGCTTCCATCGGTATATTTAACTGTTGCCGTGCCATTCACCACATGACATTGCATATGATTGGTACTACCCGCCATCATCAGATAGGCGTGTGACGATTTACCCGAAAGGGGTATCCTTACTTCGGCAGGGTAATTATCCCAAAGTGTTGTAAATGCTATATTGTTCGCGTTTGTATCTCCTGTTGTCCGGAAAGAAATATCAAAAGGCGTTGCGACTTCGTTGTTTACAACGGATTTTCTCAGGCCTGCATCATCAATAGCGGCGGTGAGTAAAGGATGGCACCATTCTCCCATACCCTGCGTCGGAACCTGCAATGTTGTATAAGGAGAACGGGGTGTCAGATATTCATTCCTGAATATCTGCGAAACCGGAGCATTCAGGTATTTATCTATCTCTATGGTTTCATATACAGGCTGGCTGTTCCTGATATTCCAGTTTATAAGATTCGTATCGTAAATAACTTCCCCTTCTTTTTCTATCTGCAAGGAGTTTGTTCCGGTCTTCACTTTATCATCGGGTATAGTTATCAGTGCCGATATTTCTCCTTTTCCTAAGGTTAAAGACCGGGTATAATTTTCAGAATCCTTATTCACAAATAATTTTATATTGGCCGGGGTTTGTTGATTGTTCTTCAACCTGAATTGCAACTTGTCCGTTTCCGCGTCAAATTCTACGGAAAACGGCTCTCGCATTTCGATATGGATGGGCTGCCACCACAACATCCGGCCTTGTTTTACCTGTACAAACAATGTCCGGTGTCCTGTTCCTCCTTTCAATATTCCGGACAGGCTATTCTCTTTCTGCCTGACATTTAGCAAAACATGCTGGGGATCATAAACTTTCACTATCTCCCGTGAAGAATTTAAATTCCATTTTTCACCCTTTACTCCCATATACTGACTGACGGCATCACTCAATGTATTACCCGACCATTCGATAACAACCTCAAACACTTCGGCATCCGTACAGTCTATTCTTATTAATGGATTGCCGATATTTTCAACCAACGTCCATTCTTGTTTTTTACCGTTTACGGTTAATGATGTTATATTTTCCCGGTTAGCCCTGATTAACAGTTCAATATGCAATTGCTTACCAAACCGGTTTTTTATCAGATAGGTGTCTGTCAGTTTGTTTCGTTTATAATCAAAAACGACATCCGGAGTAGAAAGGGAAGCATAATCCCATCGTGTGGGAAATCCGGGACGGATAACCAACCGGTTATTCATTGCATCGGGTAATATCCCGAAAAGTCCCTGAATAAGCACTCTCGAATATACTCCGATGGGATCGCCGAAATCACGGTAACATTCTCCCCGCGCAGCGTCGTAAAAACTGACCTGCCCTATATTACCCGGACTGCTACCCAGATACATTCCATCCAAAACGGAACTTTTAAACAGCTTGTATGCTTCGTCTGCTCTGCCCGCCTGCCAATAAGCCAGACTGGTATGTGCAACTTCGGCAAAGGCCACATTATTTACAGACCATGAATAAGGAAGCCAATTCGTAGTAGAAACCGTCTGATAACCTTCATCCTCTAAACCGCTTGCCAATACAGGTATATGAGGTATTTCCGTATCTATATAACGTGTTGCCTGATAGGCCTGAAAAGGCGTGTGAATATCAGAATCGATAGCATGATATACCGTCCATACAGCTGCATCCGGGTGTATCATCCGGTTGCCCATAAGGTCTTTGTATTCAGCCCACCACCCTTTGTCCGGCAGCCATAATTGATTATCGATGGCGTTCAGTATTCTTCCGGCTTCAGTTTTATAAGGTTCGGGATTTTCTCCCAGCTTTTCAGCTATTCCGGCAGCCATTTTATTGGCACGGTAATTATATGCGGAAGAATGCGTTACACCTCCGCTGTTGTATTGTAGCGCATCACTCGCCCATATTCCCGCATAAGCATCGTATAAACCGTCGCCGTCAGGATCGAAATTCCGTTTTTCCCATGCTAAGTGCCGCTTCAATACAGGCCACATTTTACGGACATAATCCATATCGCCGGTCCAGTTGAAATGCCAGAGCAGTTCGTCTATGTACACCAGATTCATATCATAATGGTGCATCTGGCTTGTATTATCAGGGTTGCGGCAGATATAGCCATTACTATACATCTGCGTCCCCCATGTTTTTTCGGCTCTGGCGAGATTTAATTTCCGGTCTTGCGCAGGGTGGGGGATAACCGGCCCGATATTGGTAATCTGCGAATTTGCATATCCGTCGAAATGCTTACGGCTACGTTCGTGCCAGCCTATGACATCCCCGGCATACGCTGCCCGCCAACCATTCAGCGGCATGCGCCAGCCGACTGCGCCATGTTGCCATGTATTGGAGGCATCATCCCAAATACCATCGGCGGCAATGCTCAATACGCCTCCCAGTGTATTGAAATAAGGGTCCGGAGTATTGATTTTTACCGTTTCCGCTATTTCTTTACGTTTGGTTTCAGCCTTATCGAACTCATTTTTCAGCCGGGTATAATTCAAACTGTTATTGTCTTCTTTTTTTATAGAAAAGTAATATACTTCCGATTTATCCAAAATAGTTTTAGAGACGAGTACCGGCTTATTGCCGGGCACAGAAGAATCCCACAATCCAAGGGGAGTCATTACAGCATAAGGCGAAGCCTCTTTCAGTAATGATTTTTCAGGAAAAACTCCTTTTATTTTAAGTGGCCCACCTTTTGTCCCTTGTCCGTATTCCAATGAAAAAGAATTCTGATTTATCGTATAACGGTTATTCTCACAAGCATCAGGCTTCAGAGCGAAGGCATCCGGATCATCAACACCTAAATCCCCGTTCCGGGAGAAACGTTTGTTGCTTGCCCCGCCATACATGCATATCAACTCCACGTCCGCAGGTAAATTTACAGTTTCCAATTTCAGGATCATCCCTTCTGTTCCGGCCATAGCCAAAGCTGTAATAATAATTTCCCCATGAGCTATAAACGGGTCTTTTATTTCATAAATACGGCTTCCCGCCCTGTAAACAGATTTGATATATTCCGCATCGTTCAACCAGATACTTTTTCCGTTTTTAATAAGTCCTAATTGCATATTACCTCCCATATCCGGCATAAAGAATCCGAATTCGGGCAGGTCCCCTGTTTCTAAGCGAAAGGCTGTATTGGTACCATATAAGGCACGGTTAAACTTCTTATTTCCATTCACAATAACGAAATCCCCGTCTTCGGGCATATAGCGTAACTGCCGTTCCTTTCCATGCCAATAGCCTTTCGGCTGAGCGGAAACATGCAAACAGGAAATTGCAAACAGAAAGTATATCAACGCAAAATATCTCATGTTGTAAGTAAACGGGCAGAGAGAAACTCTGCCCCTGCATTTTTAATTATTCATTTTTCACTTTTCATTCATTTAAGGCATCGGTTTCAGGTCTTCCCAGACGACATTCCATGTACCATCTTTAGGGAATCCCGGGTTTTCAGTTCCATTTCCGTCCCAGCCTGCGCACATCATTGCCACCGCGGTAAGTAAGCCCCCATTCCCCGGAAGATATACCCGCAGACGGGAATCCTGATAATTATGACCGTTAAGAAGATATGTATTGGTACGCTTTTCCATCAGAAGGGCGCCAATCGCTTTTTCCGGATCGCCAAGACGGGCCGCACTCATGGCAGTCATCGGATAATCCCATCCCCATGTTTTACCCCAGTTCCAGTTGTCCCATATCCAGTTCAATGTGTTCTTCATATAATCGGGGCGTACCAGCTTACATTGAGGCAATATACCCAATGCACCCAATACAGCCGGATGGTCGGACGTAAAACGGATATCTTTGTAAGTATCCACAGCGTCTTCGGAAGCTAAATATAAACCATCTGAAGCCGTCAACGGTGAAAGCTTATCAATCAGTTCGTCCCATTGCGGTTTACGTTTTTCGCCTGCGCGTTCTCTCCACAGTTGCGCCACAGACATGGCGTAATGCCAATATGCGAGTTCGAAAGGCGGATTGATCGTTTCCGAAGCTCTCAACGTTTCCTGAGCCGGAATAATTCCTTTCAGTATATAACGTCCTTCCAATTCGTCGTAGGTGGCAAATGACGCCATAAATTCAGCAGTTTCATTAACAAGGAAACCATACTTTTTAACCACCTCTTCCGAAGGGTTATTCCTGTAAATAAGTTCCGCCATATAGATGAAGTGAGGCTGTTGCCAAATTAGGAAAGATCCTACTTTCGACGGCGCTTCCGTACCTGAAGGGTCTGTCATCTTCATCCAGCGCGCGCCTTTGAATCCCTGCCTTTCGGCTATCCGCTTAGCAACGGGATAAACCTGCGCATACCAGTCCATACTACGCTCCAGCAAATCGGTTCTGTTCCACAATGCGAAATGTACGGCATGCCACCAGTGCATTTCGAGATGGAATTTTCCAAACCAGCTGTTATAAGTCAAACCTGTCTCTTGCGGAGGATACATTCCTGCAGATTGTATTGCCATCAGATATTGTGACAGGATAACCCTGCGCTCCAGTTCCTTCGCCCGGGGGTCTGTACATTTCGAAAAATCGACGGCTCCCCCCTTTTCCCAGAATGCAGTCCAATACCGTGATGAAGCCCCGAATGTTTCATCTGTATTGTCATCCAGTTTCGCGGGAGCTTTATCTGTGAACTCACATACGAATGAGAATTTATCACTTTCAGGTGTCAGGAGTAAATAATGCGCTTCTTTCTCCGACAGAGCAGCTTTACCTTCATATTTTACCGAAATATAATATACGGTTGTATCTAATGTCCTTTTCAAGACGAAAGAATGGTCATCCCGGGAAATGATTTCCGTTTTATGTTTTTGCGGAACAGTCCAATCCGTAGCATCGTCTGAATGATTGCCGGTAGGGTAGGGAAAACGGAAGTTCACTTGCATTTTTCCTTTTCCGATCAAAGGTGAATTCAGGTTTATAGCTAGACGGTCCCGGTCAGGATGGACTGCCGTCTGTACAGATACCGAATCGGAATTTACTGTGTACCGGCTGGAGATAATTCCTTTCCACAGATCGAGTGTCTGGTTAATATTCTTAAATTCTTCGGGCTTAACCTTTTCGCCGTTATCATCGGTCACCTCTAACCCGACATAACCTAAATGCAGACGGTGAGGATTGACACGGAAATAATTCGCAGCATCCTGTTGACGGCCTTTTTCATTAAACTGAACGGCATAAGGCTCGTCCCATCCTCTAAAGTTGTAATTTCTGAGGGTCTCTTCGGGTTTGAAATTTTCCGTATCCGGATAACTGTGCCACCCCCACTGGGATTGTGTGCCCAAAGGTACTCCGGCAGAATACAACCCGGGAAATGTCTGCAATCCGGTAGCATCTGCCGTAAAGGCAAAATTACCGTTGCCGACGGACAGTGAAGATAATTCTTCGAACTCCGTCACCTTCGGATTATTTCTCTCTACCAGGGCGTAACGGTCTATCTTTTCAGGAGCATTATTCCCGCAGCCAGCCAGTAAGCCTGTCAAAAGCAGAACTGCCCATTTTTTCATCATAAAGGTATTATTCATTATCAGATAATATTTTAAATACAAACCCGGAGGCTGTTTCATATTTTCCTCCTTGCATAGCATTGAAAAGGTATGCAGGTTTTCCGTTCTTCATTAATAACTGCGGACGCTCAAACCGTCCGTATCTTTTGAGGTGTTTGGGAGCAGGCGGCTCCTGCAAATAGGCATCCGCGCCAAACCAGGCTATCTGAGGCTCCGACCAGTTTATTCCGTCTTCCGATTCGAAAATCAATCCTGCCTCATGATCGAAATATCCCATATCGCGCATCAGCATTTTAAATTTGCCATCCTCTATATACACATATGCATCTTCAACCTGTTTATTGTCACCGTATTTTGAAAGATCGACAACCGGATTTTGCTTTATTCTCTTATATTTTCCTTCTATGTTGTCAGCTATAGCCAGACCGTATTTCCGGTTGGCACGGATAGTTCCTTTTTCATTTTGGTAAGCCTCTTTGTTCCATGACTTATAGTAAAGCCATGCTTGTCCGTCGGGATGTGAAACGAATGCGGGATTGGTCGTATTGCAATCGTCCCATTCACCGCTCTTCCCTGCTTCCAGAAGCGGTTTTTCGCATCTTTCCCAAGGCCCGTCCAGTGACCCGGATTTTGCCATGCCGATACGTTTGGTATAAACCGTTCCATCGCTGTTACCCATATAAAAAAGGTAATAGGTCCCGTCCACATATTGTATATGCGGATTATGGCAGGTCGTCGCATCAAAATATCCCGGGCGGGGAACCAATACAGTTTCCACATAGGTATAAGGCCCTTCCGGCTTATCTGCTACAGCATGTGCGATTTCACTTTTATGTATCCATCCTCCCATTTTATATTTTTCAGGCCAGCGTGAATAAAAGACATGGACTTTTCCTTCTTTATCGAATACCGGAGCACAGCACCATACATAGTATCCTTCCGATTCCAGAATACGCCCAATCGGCTGTAATTTTTTACTAAAATCAGAAATCTTATCCTGAGGGTATTTTCCCGTTATTTTCAAATTTGTATTTTTCCTTATCACAGAATAATGATAGTTGTCTAAATTTACTAAAGAATTGAGATACACTTCAATATTTGTATAATCTTCATTGAGATTGTACAGATTTCCATCTTTAGGATCATTCGGGTTCAATCCGTGTGCTGTCTCCCATGTATCGGGTATTCCGTCCCCGTCACTGTCCGCGGAATATTTTCCTTGTTTCAATCCGGGCCATCCACCGACTGCATTTTGCGAATCGATGATACCTTTATTGCCTCCGCCATATGTTTCCCCACCTATGGCCGTCCCTGTCTTTACTTCCTCAATCACCCGTTTATCATATTCATCTCTGCGGTGGCTGCAACCCGCGTAGGCAAGTACCTTTTCGTAAGCTATTTCAGGGATGTCTTCCATAATCGGCTCATAAGGAAACGGCTGTCCGGCTTTTATCCTCTTTTCAGTACCCACTCCTTTCCAGTTATCGGTAGTAACTTCATCGCTGCCTTCCATTACATTTCCGGCAATGTAATATGAGCCCGTCCCATCTTCTGCCGGATCAAGAAACCATGCCCTCTTGCTGTCCGAAGTTGCAGGGCCGGGCTTATAATAATTTGCCGCAAAATTTATTTTTCCGTGTTGTCCTCCGCCATAAGCAGATTTAAATCCCCAATTATAAACTACATTGTTCCGGAAATCTACGGGAGAATATCCGTCCGACGCAAAACGGGGATTCCGGCTGCTGTGATGAGCCAACAGGTTATGGTGGAAAGTAGCTTTGCTGCCGCCCCATATTCCGCCGAAACCATGCGCACCTTTTGAATGGACAGATTTAGCCAGACTATGTGTAACCATGCACCATTGTACAGTTACATTTTCAGATCTGTAAACTGAAAGACACTCATCTACCGACCACGAAACGGAACAATGGTCTATAATCAAATCTTTTACCCGCATAGCGCCCATCGCATCGTCTTCTATCGCGTGAAGGTCCCCCATACGGGTGCGGATATAACGGATAATCACATTATTAGCCCTCACATAGAGAGGGTAACCTTTGAGACAGATTCCATCACCAGGTGCACTTTGCCCGGCAATGGTTATGTTGTCTGTTTCAATAATCAGCTTCGATTGCAGGTCGATAGTCCCGTCTACCGCGAAAACTATTATTCGTGCTCCCTGCTGCTCTATGGCATCCCGCAGACTTCCCGTGCCCGAATCGTTCAGGTTGGTAACTGTAATCACACGTCCGCCCCTTCCGCCGGAAGTGTATTTACCATAGCCTTCAGCAGTAGGAAATGCAAGAGGTTGCGAGGATAAATTACAGATATATCCTAATATGCATACCGGTATAAGAAGTAAATTACGCATAGGCTTTCTGATTAATACATTGGATGCTGTTGACCTATCAGTCCGGGATTTACATCAATTATATTCGTAGTATTGAATGGAAGGATTTCTACCATATTCTTCTGCATGCCATAAAACATATTCTCGATCCATTTATTAACTGAAGCTAATCCCGGCACGTCCTCTACGGAAAGCCCGCCCATCTGTTTCACCGAATGGCAACCAAACATATTTAATATAGTATATGATACTTCTGTAACGTCTGTTCCGGTGGGCACGCTGCTTTTGGTAAAGTAGACTTTGCCTGTGGCGCTATTTTCGTAGAAAGTTTTATCCAGATAGCCTTTGCCTGAGGCATTTATCGTATTGAGAGTCGTAATTTCCCCTTCTGTAAGGTTCATAGAATTGATATCCGTGTCATCCATAGAAATATAAGGAACAGCTATAAGCGGATTTTTAACGACAGCTTTCACCTTCTTATATGCACGGTATACACCTACATCTGCATATTGACCTTCGTGCTTTGCCAATTGGTACAGCTTCTCTCTTTCCGCTGTTAAATATTCGTATAATATACCCCAGCGTGTAAGGTCGCTCTTACGTAACGATTCGTTGGAAAGCTCCAGTTTGCGCTCTTTGATAATGGCATCCTTGAACCCGTTATATTCTGAGGGAATAGTACCTACCTTAGAAGCGTCCTTATTAAAAGCACGCAGACGAACTGTTTTTATTGCGTTTGCAGCAGCTTCCGTAGGCCCATTATTCAATTCGTTCAAAGCCTCTGCATACATCAGCAATACATCCGAATAGCGTAACAATGGGAAATTAATATCCCGTTTACTGTCTGATGTTCCCCGGTCCGCTTTCCAGTCGATACGGTATTTACCCAGGCAAGTCCCGATATATGTACTCATCTGCAAATTGTCATCCGACAGAATGCCATAGTTGCAAACCGATACATCGCGGCGCTGATCTCCTTCATCAAATTCGAAGTAAAGAGTCGGCATAGTTATCATCTGGGGACCTCCTTTACCGAATGTAGCGCTTGTTCCGCTGGTAGCAACCCCATTCACATAACCAGTACGTACATCCGGGCTTTCGGAGCCATACCAGCCATATTCAAGGATCGTTTCATTGTTGTATTGTTTCAAAGCCAGGTCACGGAATACCTGATCGTAGTTGCTTAACAAGCTATTTTCATTTTTAGCAATGACTGCTGCACATGCGTCGGCAGCTATCTGATATAGTTCTCTGATGCGGGCTGCATCTTCACGCTGTGCATTTTTCACAGTGCTTTTATTATAAGGAACGGTATTCAAATCCCAGCGCAGTGAATATCCGGCAGCATGCAGGGCTACACGTGCTAAAATACCATACGCCGCATTCTTGGTGAAACGTTCTCCTGTACTTACCATCCCCTCACTTTTCCAGGGGAGTAATTCGACGGCTTTCTGCAAATCAGCAATACAACGATCCCATATTTCATCGCGACTGACACGTGAAGATGAAAAAGTCGTCAAATCGGAAGTAGGGATGTCTGTATAAGGAACATCACCATAAAAACGCACAATATTCCAGTATGCATACGCGCGAACGGCATAAGCCTCACCCAACAGTGAATTAACCTTTGTTTGTTCAGCTTCGGCAGCACTCATCAAAGGAATATTCTTAATACAGACATTGGAATATTCGATAGCGCGATACATGGTGGTATAAGTAGAACTTAACATCCCGGTAAGATTCGTATAATCATAATTCGAAACATTGTATTTGGAATTTGATTCCGTCGAACTTGATTCGTCTGTACCCATCAATAACTGGTATCCCAATTCTTGTGTAAATATATATGGATAAGCTCCGACTACTGCCATTTCGGCTCTGCTCACCGTTGAAAACACACTGGAGCTATCGGCTTTTGATTCGGAGGGCATGTCCAACCAGTCCTCACATGAACTGAACATCAGCAACAGGATAGATATTCCTAAAATATTTATTATCTTTTTCATATTCATGATCTATTTAAAAGGTTAAATTTACTCCCAACACCCAACTTTTTGCCCGTGGATAAGAAGAATTGTCTATACCCGGAGTCAAAGCATTATCGCTTGCCGATACTTCGGGATCATAACCGCTATATTTAGTGAATGTATGGATATTGTTCAGCGTACCATAGACCCGGACACTATTGATCCTTGCCTTTTGTACTAGTTTCTTAGGCAATGTATAACCCAAGGTAATATTATTCAGACGCAAATAAGAACCATCTTCCAGGTAATAACTACTGTGGTCGCTGATAGCTGTCTTATTATTGGAAGAAATATTCCATAATAAACCTCCGTTCTGGTTGGGATTCAGCTCAGCCAATCTTGCCAGATTAGTACTCTCTTTGCCTGTCTCAGAATCTATCAATGTAAACCTGTCGCTCATCTTCGATAGTGTATTTTGATTTGCCAGATATGGACCAATAAATCGTTGTGTACTCATATTGAACACTTTATTGCCATATACAAAATTAAAGAAGATGTTCAGGTCAAAACCTTTATACCTGAAAGTATTGTTCATACCTCCTGTAAATTTAGGTTGTGCTTTACCGATAACCGTACGGTCATTGACAGAGAAAACAGGATTTCCATCCTGATCCGTTTCACCGGCAATCGCTTTATATTTCACATCGCCTACTTTTACGCTGGAGCGGGTACTTCCTTTCAGATAGGGTACATCATCCTTCAGCGTATAAGTTCCGTCCTGGTTCTGAATAAAATCATCGGTAGTATAGATGCCATCATAAATAAGTCCGTAGAACTGTCCTAAAGGTTGTCCCACTTCTATTTTGTATCCCATACGGGATTCATAATCTTTTATAAAATAATTGAGTTCGTCACTTCCATACAGATCCAATACTTTCGAACGGTTGAATGCGATATTAAAATCAGTCGACCATGTAAAATCTTTGGTGGAAACATTCGTTGTATTCAACACGATTTCAACCCCTCTGTTGCGAATAGAGCCGATATTTTGTATCTGGGTAGAATATCCGGTGGAAGTAGGTATTTTATTTTCTATCAACAGGTTGGATGATTCATTATTATACCAGTCCACAGAGAGGTTAAAACGGCTGTTGAGCCAAGCCATATCTAATCCTATATTAGTGGTGGTCGTTTTCTCCCATTTCAAGTCTGGATTCCCCAATGTCGTACCGGGAATGTATGTAATATAATCTCCTCCGTTATATCCATAATGCCCGGATCCGTAAGAGGTCGCATACATATTGTTTTTAATATTGTTGTTACCCGCAATACCGTAGCCCACACGCAGTTTCAGATTATTCATAATCGTTTTTACATTTTCCATGAAGGACTCTTCCGTAATACGCCACGCCCCCGAAGCAGAAGGGAAATATCCCCATTGCTTGCCTCTGGCAAACTTGGACGACCCGTCTCCGCGCAAGGTACCCGTAAAAAGATAACGTTCATCAAAATTATAAGAAAGACGGCCAAATACAGAAACCAATCCTACTTTCTCCTTATCAGACTTCCATGTATAAGGGATTCCCATACTCACATCATTCAGTCCGAAGTTACCATCAGAGAAACTACGGTATTCATTTTCCAGCATCATATTTTCGGTATAATAAGTCTCCTGTCCCAAGAGTACATTAAAACGATGTACTTCTTTCAGGTTGAATGCATAGTTCAAAGTATTTGTGATCTGCCATGAATATTTTTCACTATTATCCCGGGAGCCATAACCATAAGGGCTTTTATTTGCTTTAGCTTGTTTGGTGCTGCCGTCATCCCAATAATCTTTACGAATCTGCTGCCATGTATAGCTGCCGGCCGTGCGGAACGTCATGTTCTTTATAAGATCAAATTCAAGTCCGGCATTGACAGTTGCTAAACGGGTATATTTCTCGTTAGTAATAGCCCTGTTATCCAGAATCGGGTTTTGAGCATCATAATTGGCATCATTCATTATATTACCGATCTCCGTACCTATATCGGAACCTATCATTTGTTCATTTGTCCACCTTGCCCCTCCGGTGATCGGTTGCAGGATTGTCTGCTTTAGCTTTCCTCCCAGCGAACCACCACCGTCAACCTTGGTCATTTGCAGGCTGGAAGCAAAATCGAAACGTACACCTTTACTTAATTCATGATTGATCTTGGCGCGAATACTGTTTTTCTTATAGCCATGTTTCTCCATAATACCGTCTTCACCGGTATAGTTATAACTCACCATATACCTGGTTTTATTGGTGCCACCACTTATATTTATATTGTGATTCTGGGTAATTCCGGTATCACCGAATACAATATCCTGCCAATCGATTCCCGCGCGATTCCCATATTCTTGAGAGATTCTGGAATAAGCTCCGGAATAAAAGTCAGCTGCATTGACATCACCTCCGAAAAAATTGGCAAAACTATCCGCATTACCACGAAGCACGTTATATTCATATTGATATTTCACATAGTCTTCGACTCCTAATAAATCCAGTTTTTTGCCCAGACGGTTGAAGCTGACATATGCATTATAAGAAACTTCCGTTCTTCCCGATTTACCGGATTTTGTAGTGATCAATACAACACCGTTCGATCCTCTTGCCCCGTAAATAGCCGTTGCGGAAGCATCCTTCATCACGTCGATACTTTCGATATCATTAATATCTACATTCTGCAAACCGTTTTCCATTTGAAAACCGTCCACAATATACAATGGTTCTGTACCTTGCGTAATAGATGTGCCGCCCCGTACAGTGATCTGAACATTAGCGCCCGGTGCGCCGCTTTGCTGAATAACATTCACACCGGCAGCTTTACCGGCTAAGGCCTGAGCTGCTGTAGTTACCGGAATGTTGGCCAGATCGGAACCTTTGACCGATACGGTAGATCCGGTCAGATCTTTTTTTCTCACGGTGCCGTAACCGATAACTACTACTTCATCCAAAGAATTATCTTCAGTCTTCATCGTTACATTGAAAATTCTGTCGGAACCTACTGTTATGTTCTGCGAAACATAGCCTATAAAGGAGAAAGTAAGAACTACCTTATCATTTGGGACGGTTAATGAAAATTTACCATCCACATCGGTCAATGTACCTGTAGTAGTTCCTTTAATCGCGATGCTCACTCCCACGAGTGTTCCTAATTCGTCCTGCACTGTACCGGAAACTGTAATCCCATTTTGTGCAAAAATGATACTGCTATTCACAAGCGATAAAGCAAAGAATAGCAATACCTTGAAAAGAATTGGCTTTCGTTCTTTTTTCATACAATTATTCATGATATTAAATTTAGTTAGGTTATGGAACCAAAATTTGAATTTTCAATAGTATTATTTATAATGTAGTTTCAGATGTGAAAAAATATTCGCAACAAATGTATTGATGTTTCAAGGGCCGCGCATCGAAGATTTGACATTATACCTGTATTTTTGTGTAGTAAAATCGATTTTATGCTTGTCGCAGTTCCCGTCGTATGGAATAATCGTTAAATTGCATGGATAAATGTTTACAGCACCTGTAAAAACAGAAGA
Organism: Dysgonomonas termitidis; assembly: GCF_042654545.1. Lineage (GTDB taxonomy): Bacteria > Bacteroidota > Bacteroidia > Bacteroidales > Dysgonomonadaceae > Dysgonomonas > Dysgonomonas termitidis. The sequence goes on along the minus strand of NZ_JBHSGN010000062.1, from coordinate 27,114 downwards.
AAAGAACTTCCCTTTATCTGAACTTGTATAATTTTGTATTGTTGCCTTTTGATTAAATGAGTAAATTAAATCTAATCTGTATATTTCTGTATTTTCTGACTTTCCCTGTATATGCCATCGACGGTCTGAAATTTGAGAATATTACTAATAAAAACGGACTATCCCACAATACTGTAAGGAGTATCATGCAGGATAAACGGGGCTTTATATGGGTCAGTACCATAAATGGGCTGAACCGCTATGATGGCCGTGAATTTGATGTAATGCGCCCTCAATTCAATTTATTGTCACTCACCGAAAGCAAAATAAAAAAGACGGTAGAGGACAACAACGGGCGTATCTGGATACTCTCTACATCCGGGATTGTCGACTGTTACGATACTCATACCGAATCGTTTGTCGATTATACCGGAAAGAATGAGGCGAGAAGTTATCTGGATATCCTGGTGACAAGAAACGGGGATATCTGGCTGTGGGGAACAAAAGAAGGCGCATGCCGCATTCAATACGTGAATAACGAGCTTTTGCCGACATTATTCGATAAGAATAACATACAAACCAATATAGTAAACTTCGTATATGAAGATTCGGGTAATCAGATATGGTTGGGGACGGATAAAGAGTTGTATAAGATAATAAGGGATAATCCTGAATATTATATCACGGGAGACAATAATCTTAACTTTCAGAAAGCTGAAGAATCAGGCAGATACATTTACTTTTTTACTCATAACAATAAAATTATTGTAGGAGAAAAAAATAAGAAGAGATATTCTTCCATGATCGATATCTATCCGCAAAGAGGTAAATTTATTATTAATCAGACTGCTGTCCTGGATGAAAACAGAATTCTGATTACCGGGAAACAAGGAACATATATATTAAATATCCGCTTATCCGTAGTAACCGACGCAAAAGATATTTTTAATGGTGAGGAACTGACCGGAACGAGGATATTTACCGATAACAATAATAACCCGTGGATATATAACAAATCGGGTAATATATGGAAGTATGAAAAGCCTATACAAAAATTTAGGCGTATAGAGTTAATACCTAAATCCATTCTGCCGGTCATTGATCTGGAAAGGTATGATATTTATTGCGATTCGCGGGATATAATCTGGATTACAACATACGGGAACGGCCTGTTCGCCTTAGATCAGAACACGGGAGAATTAAGCCATTATACCCGCTACAACAGCGGGCTTAAAACCAATTATCTTCTTTCCGTATTCGAAGATAAATCCGGAGAGATATGGATAGGGACAGAACATACCGGTATTTCTAAAATCTCATTGACAAAATACCAGAATGAGGTATTTTTTCCGGATATGGATAAGACCAACGCTGAAAACAGAATAATCAGGACTATTTTCCAGGATAAGTCCGGAGATATATGGATAGGAACGAAAAGTGGCAATATTTACGTCTTCGATGAAAACCTTCAATCAAAGAATATTATCTCATTATCGCAGGGAATGCCGTATTGCATGATTGAAGACAGTAAGGGCGATAAATGGGTAGGTACCAAAGGAAACGGCCTGTTGGTCATCTCCGGTAACAGAGGTGAATATAAAACATATACTCACAACCCGACAGATACCATAAGTCTTGCTAATAACAGTATATACTCGATATTAATCGATTCGAAAGAAAACCTGTGGGTAGGGACTTTCGGCGCAGGATTACTCTATTGTAAGAAGGATGGTAAAGATTTAATCTTTGAAAGGATACCGGCTATATCTAACGAACAAAAGTTTATCCGGTGTATCATTCAAGACAGATCCGGCATGATCTGGCTCGGAGGGAACAATGGCATCGTCACCTTTACCCCTGATAAAATGAATAAGCAACCGGCTGATATCAGAAGTTTTCATTTCGACAGGAACAATCCCGCTTCATTAAATCATAGTGAAGTAAAATGCTTATTCGAAGACAGCCGGGGGCAAATCTGGATAGGAACATCGGGCGGGGGCCTTAATTTAGCCGTGAAAAACAGTCTGAACGGAGAAATCAGCTTCAGACATTTTTCATCCGAAGAAGGATTGATAAACAATGTAGTACAATCGATAGAAGAAGATAATAACGGCAATTTATGGATAAGTACCGAAAGCGGAGTTTCTAAATTGAATCTGGATACAATGATTTTCGAGAATTACAGTTTCCCCGACACTTGGGAAAGTGATCTGTTCTGTGAGTCTTCGAGTTACAAAAGAAAAAACGGAGAAATTATGCTGGGGAGTTATAACGGAATGTATATACTCGATCCATCTTCCTTCAAAAACAATGCTCCCGACCGGCCGGTATTATTGACCAAGCTTCGCATAAACGGTATTCCGGCAGTACCTAACGGACAGGATTCGCCTTTGAGTAAAAGCATTACCGAAACGAAATCCATAAAGTTAAAGAATGGTCAGAATTCTTTTAGCATAGAATTTTCATCATTAAATTTTCAGGACGCGTATTCCGACAGGTACACATATATACTTGAAAACTATGATAATAAATGGAATCCCATCACGCAATATAATGTAGCAACTTACAAGAATATTCCGGCGGGAAAATATATTTTCAGAGTAAAAGGGAGCAATAGTTCCGGTATTATGGCCGAACAGGAAACAGTGTTGGAGATTATCGTTGTCCCGCCTTTCTGGACATCGTCGAAAGCTATTGCTATATATATTATTACAGCGCTTATCCTCTGCTTTTTCGCGTCCAAACTTATTCTGAAAATGAACAGGCTACATAATGCAGTCGAAGTAGAAAAAAGGCTGACTGAATATCGTTTACGCTTTTTCACCAATATATCTCACGAATTCAGGACACCCCTGACCATTATCAGTGGAAGTATTGAGAATATGAGTGAAATGAAGTCTTTGCCTGCGCCCTTAAAAAAACAGATCAGGATTTTAGAGAAGAGTTCATTACGCTTAATGAGGCTGATAAACCAATTACTGGAATTCCGGAAAATGCAAAAAGACAGAATGGAACTCACTCTGGAATATACAGAAACTGTTAGTTTTTTTTCTGACATCTATCATATATTTACTGAGACAGCGGATAAAAATCATATCAATTTCACATTCTCATCGGACAAAGATTCGAAAATAACATTATTAGACAGGGGAAAGATGGATAAAGTGGCTTTCAATCTGCTGTCCAATGCCTTTAAGCATACTCCGGCCGAGGGTAATATTTCAGTAAAGCTTGAATTTAACGAAAAAGATGATTATTGGCAACTGACCGTTTCTGATTCGGGGACGGGTATTCCTCAGGATAAAAGAGACTTGCTGTTTCAGAGATTCAAACAGATTAATTATTCCATACCGGGCATTGGTATCGGCCTTAATCTTACCTATGAGCTGGTTAATGTACATCTGGGACGTATCGAATATTCAGAATCCGAATGGGAAGGTGCTTCGTTCATTGTAACGATTCCTTTGGCCGACAGCAATTATAACAGAGAGAACATCATCCATCCTGAACCCGTAATCAACTCTTCTTCCATTGAAGAGAATATATTTGAAGAGGATAACCTGAACGGAACTTTGAGCTCATATAAGATTCTTATTATTGAAGACGATGAAGATATCAGGTCATTCCTGACGGAACAATTAAAACCTGTTTTCAGTATTCTGACCGCACCCAACGGTGTTGAAGGGCTTAATATGGCTGTAAATGAGCAACCCAGCCTGATTATATGCGATGTTATGATGCCCGAAATGGATGGTTTTGAAGTTACAAAGAGGCTGAAATCGGATTTTCAATCAAGTCATATTCCTATAATTCTGCTCACAGCCCATTCATCTGTAGAACATCAGGTAGAAGGTATACAATCGGGTGCAGACGCCTATATAATCAAACCTTTTAGTACAAAATATCTGATGGCCCGGATTATTAAACTTATCGAACAACGGGAGAAATTACAGCAGAAATTTTCACAGGAACCCGGAATAGGACTTACCACGATTTGTACGACAGACAAAGATAAAGCCTTTATAGACAAAGTACATTCTATAATTGATACAAATCTGGATAACCCTGATTTTTCAGTCGATGTATTCGCTCAGTCTACGAATCTGGGAAGAACCATGCTCTATAAAAAAGTAAAAGGAATTACAGGCTACTCTCCAAATGAGTACGTACGGATAATACGCCTGAAAAAAGCGGCAGAACTACTGAAAACAACCGGTCTGAATGTTTCTGAAGTTGCTTACAAGGTAGGATTTAATGACCCTTTCTACTTCAGTAAGTGCTTTAAAGAGCAATTTTCTATATCACCTGTCCAATTTAAAGGAGGAAGAGAAAATTAATAATTGATTATAAGCTTTTTTCATTTTCTTATTCCTGACATATTCCCTCGCTTTAGTTAGATATTGGATATTCTTGTGAATAGTTATATTTTTGTAAATCCTGCATAATGATAGAAATTTCATGATAAATAAAAGTATACTTGAAGAAAAGCAAATAAGTATCTATATAATAATACTGTTGATCAGTGTTATCGTTGGATTGGCCTGGGATCAATCGAATATATTTGAACACGCCATTGAACCAATAATCGGGGTTTTACTTTACAGTATGTTTTGTCAGATTCCTTTTCTGGAACTGAAACAGGCATTAAAAAATCGCTCATTCTTCGCTGCTCTCTTATTTGGAAACTTTATACTGATACCGTTGCTTGTATGGCTCTTAGTAAGTATTTTTCCGCTAAACCCTGTAACCAGTATTGGGGTTCTTCTTGTTTTATTGACGCCATGTATTGATTATGTAATTGTTTTTTCCCATTTGGGGAAAGGAGATTCCAAATCGGTTTTGGCTTCCACCCCCTTACTGTTTATTTTTCAAATGGTATTATTACCTCTGTACCTGTGGTTTTTTCTTGGAAAAGAGACTGTCGGTATAATCGAGGTTACACCTTTTGTGAAAGCATTTTTTTATTTGATCGTTATTCCATTTGTACTTTCAATAATAACACAGTTAATCTCAAAGTCAGATAATAGAATAGGAAAAAGTATTTTGAGTTTCTCGGGTTGGTTACCAGTCCCGCTTATGGCATTGACATTTTTTGTCGTTATTGCTTCTCAAGTCGGGATGTTATATGAAGATCCGGCACCAATATTAACCGTTGTACCGATCTATGTTACATTTGCCATTATTGCCCCTTTGACAGGAAAGCTCTCGGCTAAAATATTTAAAGTTGATGTATATGGTTCACGGGCTGTTTCATTCTCTACCGGTACAAGAAATTCTTTAGTCGTTCTGCCGCTTGCGTTATCTTTGCCTGCCCCTGAAAATCAGCTGGTCGCCGCAGTTATTGTGACACAAACTATTGTAGAGATTCTGTTTGAACTGATTTATATCAAGGTAATTCCGATCATGACAAACAGTAAAACAAAAGAATAACAAATTGTAAAAAGGAATTAAAGTTTTAGATTAATAAAGAATGAGTATAAGAAATATTAATGCAGATATTCTTTCATACTCGTATGAGGTAAACTAAATGCCTGTTTGCATAATTCCTCCTTGTATTTTTTATTTGCCGGATTTGTTGTTTGACATTATGTTAAAAAGGCCTTATACATTGCCTGTAATATCTGATCTTTCTGTTTTATAGCTGTCTGGGCTATTCCATTTCTAACCATGCCGTCCTTTTACACGATCTTTTATTTAATAACTGTATCCTCTTTAGATTATCATTGTTCGCCAGGTGTTGTGAAGCTACAGTGTATGCCTTTATTGAAGCATATCTGATAATTCGATTTTCAGCCGATGAATTGGGATTGAAAATGCAGTATTTCACTCTTATTTTCATTCAATATAATTTGCATTCAATTTATGACTGCAAGTTATTTCTAAAATTTCACATAAATTTTATAGATTTTCGCCATTATATTTTACATTTTCTCCTCGTAGTGTGAAAAAATGTAACAATGGGATATTGTTAGAATTTAAATATTTGTCAATCAACGGAGCCTCTTGCTTATTTTTAATATATAAGAAATAAGAAATAAAATACAGGGAATATTAGCCTTTACAGACGAAAGATTATCTATTAATTGCCTATGTTAATAGGCAATGGATTTTCCGGATTTTCTGATGTTGGAAGGGGTAGTTCCCAGATACGACTTGCAAAAATTGGTAAAATGGGAGATACTGGAAAAGCCGAATTCGTCACAAATTTCTTTAAAGCTTTGTTTTTCGAGCCGTATTTCATAATAGATTTTTTCCGCCTTGTTCCGGAGCATCCATTTATACGGGGAAACGCCGAATACACGCTTGAAGTGCTTCTCGAAACCGGAAACCGAGTAATGAAGCGCCTCTGCCAATTCGCTTACCGATTTATAGTTATGTCCATAATGTGTGATATAAGAAGAGAAGCCCGAATCAGAATGTAATGCTCTACTGAAAAACTGGGCAAGATTATCCTGGGGATAGAATGCCCGCATCAGAAAGAATAATTCTGCGATTTTGTGTTGAAAAAACTCCCTGCAACATATGCCTTTATCAATGCAAGTCTGGATAAACGATATAAACTGTTTGATTTCCGGATTTGTTTCCAGTAAATATACGTAATGCTTACTTTTACAGCATTCGTCAAGGTTACTTTTTATTAGATCCATGATACGCAGGCAATTGCAAAATAAAATGGGATCATGTATGCGTACAATTAGCAAAGTTGAATCTTCCAGAATACGAGCTAAGTAGTGACAATCTATAGGCAGGTATATGATGTCATCTACTTTTATTTCAGAATTAATAGATACGTCTATAGACAAATCGATTTTGCCTTTAATAACAAAGGCCATTATATCTTCGGCTGATATTTCTTTAATTACATTTCCCTGATCCAGTTTTAAAAGTTCAAAGGTAGGATCTTCTTTTTCAGCCATAGGGCAATCATTATCACAGAAAGTATTCATAAATTATATTCCTTAATTAATAGACCGCTATGAGAATTTTTATGTAATTATATCTCTTATGCCCGGGCCGGACATTCAAGAAAACTCCCGAAAATGAATCTTAAATAAGATATTTGCTACATGAATATAATTACGATGATTAAATATTCCTGTAATATTTATCAAATCGAAGCTGTTAGAAATATACAAATTGCAAACAATAATGATGATATTTGTTCTATAATGCAACACGAAGAAAGTGATGAAATGATAAAATGTTTATTTCGAATCACTATTTTTTGTCCTCCATTCCGTCTGTCTTTTAAACACCTATCTGCCTGATTTTGTTCTCAGTAATTTAAAAAATATAATTACAACGGGAAGGGTAACCTCTAAATTCACGATAAGAATATATAAGATTATATAACATTTTTTTTATATATCGCTTATACATATCGGGATAATATACTTATACTGCATCCATTAGGATGGAAGAAAAATAATAAAAAATGGAGGAAATATGTAAAAAATAATTCAATTCAAACCTCTACATTTGTGCCGAATACAAATTCTTACAAGAAGTACCTATTCTTATTTATATCTCTACTTTCATTTAATTTAATTATTACTTTTTACAAGAGACGAGTTGAACCTGGTCTTATTAATGATAAGGTCATTCTATAGTTTTTTGTTTTATTAGCCAATTTATATGAGCGAATTATATTGTTCGGATAAATTATCGTGCCCTTATAAAGAAAAAGGGCGTCATTCTACTATTCAGTTGTTGGAACTGAATCAGAATGACCTGATAGATAATAATTCCCTGAATGATAAGATGGTTTTTCTTATAAAAGGAAAAGTTTCTTTGTCGTTCGCAAGTCATACTGGAGCGATTATTGAAGAAAATAAGGCTGTATATCTTCCTGTAAATCAACATTATTCACTTAATGCGTTAGAGTATTCTACCTTGTTGATCATACGGCTTCAGGAACAAATTACATTTTGCAATTGCATGAATATTGAGGATATTGCCAGGTTTTTTGAGAACGAAAACGATCAAACCATGGACGATTTATATCTTTTAGACCTAAATGTGGAAATAAAGAAATATATTGAGTTTGTGCTGACCTGTATCAACCAAGGAATATATTGCGGTATATTTTACCGGAATAAAGTAAAAGAGTTGTTCTTTCTCCTGCGTGCTTTTTATCCCCAGAAAGATTTATCGTTTTTTTTTCGTAAGGCTCTCAGTGCCGATTCCGTGTTTTCATCTTATATTATGCGTAATAGCCACAACTATAAATCGGTAAGCGAATTGGCAGAGGCGCTTCATTACTCGGTTTCCGGTTTCGAGAAGCACTTCAAGCGTGTATTCGGCGTTTCCCCGTATAAATGGATGCTCCGGAACAAGGCGGAAAAAATCTATTATGAAATACGGCTCGAAAAACAAAGCTTTAAAGATATTTGTGACGAATTCGGCTTTTCCAGTATCTCTCATTTTACCAATTTCTGCAAGACATATTTAGGGGATACACCTTCAAATATAAGGAAATACGGGAAGATATGGGAAAACGGATGTGAACCGGATTTTCAGGAAAATTAGAAAGGAACTACCCTTTTTTTGAGAATAAAGCCCCTGACCAGCTATGTTTTACATATGTACGATTTTTTGTTACATTATGGTGGATATATGTAAAAGCATTTTTGTTTCATCCATATAACTTTGCAATTGAAATAATTCAGAGATACAGAATAAGAATTGACTTTTTATCAGAGAGTAATTGACAACGGATAAATATAAAGAATAACAAATTAAAAGAACAGTATTAAAAACAGTAAATCATGGCCTGGTTACAGGCTGTTGATGGCATACATGGATGAATAATATTTTGCGAAAGCGCTGATTTTTCCGTTTGTGCATTCTGATACATTGTTTATTGATACCGATAGTTTTATATAGTTCTGTATTACAGCATGCACAATGCATTACAAACGTGAATGGGAATAGGAACAGAAGCAAACAACAAAACGAAAATTAAACGACTGAATATATGAGAATAAAAAAATATATTGAGGTAATACTATTTCCTAATAGCAGAATATTAGAATCATATACTTTATCTCCGGGCATTAAAACCTGAAATATTTTGAATAATCAGTTTCGCCAATATCCGGATTTTCTTAAAGAATATGATATATCTAAATAATATTATTCCTTTTTCCGCATCTCAATTGTCTTTATCTTACATTATGAATATTATATGCGGAAATTTTTTGTCTTTTACGGATTACCTTGTCTGCGACAGGTAGGGTAATCCTATTTTCTATTTATATAACATAATAAAGATGAAACATATTGACATAAATACAGATAACCCCCTGAACCGGGTAACAGTATGCCTATATAACTTGATTTTATTAACATTTCAAACAAAAAAAATGGAAACAAGAAAATACTACAGAGTTACATTGAGTATTATTATCGGTCTGCTGCTGACAGTAGCGGCATATTCCCAATCAGGCACTCCGGTTATTGAAAAAAAGAAGAACCCGGTAAAGGAAGAAACGGTAAACACGGTATTGCAGCCCAAAAAAAGAGAACCAAAGCCTATGGCGATCTACGGAGGATTGGTCTTGTACAAGGTACAACTGAAATCCCGTACCAGTTTATCGCCTTATGCAGAGGAGAATACTCCTGACTATAACGACAAGAAGGAAGATCTGACCGGACTGATGATCTTTCACCAGAATAAAGATAAGCAGGACGGTGCAATGCCGGATGGGGTTTATGTATGGGACGGTGAACAGTGGTTAAATATAAGCCTGCCTGTTAACAATGAAACTAAATAATACAGAGTGGGGTATTGCCGTTATGGCACTGGGGATAATATAGTATAATGTAAGTGCAGGCAGAGTAGGGATTTGTCCTTGCAGGCTTCTTTTACTATCTTTATTGTTTCTAATCTTTAAGGATATGTTTAAAAAACTTGTAGCCATAGAGCCCGTAAGCCTGATTCCGCCGGCTGCGGAGGAATTGTATTTTTTTGCAAAAGAAGTTGTTATGCATCAGGATATACCTATAGGCGACGACGCTATTGTTGCGCGCATAGGAGATGCAGACGCTGTACTCCTGAGTTATACATCACAGATCAATCGTTATATCTTGGAAAGATGTCCCGATATTAAATATATCGGGATGTGCTGTTCTCTGTATTCTCCCGAAAGCGCCAACGTGGATATCCGTTATGCTAACGAACGGGGTATTACCGTAACAGGCATCCGGGATTATGGTGACGAAGGAGTGGTAGAATATGTGATAAGCGAGCTTGTGCGTTGTCTGCATGGATTCGGACAGGAACCTTGGGATGGGATGCCCCGCGAAATTACAGGATTGAAGGCCGGTATTATAGGACTGGGTAAATCGGGAGGCATGATAGCTGACGCATTGAGCTTTTTTGGCGCGGACATAGCTTATTTTGCCCGAAAAGAAAAAGAAGATGCAAGAAACAAGGGTTATCATTTTCTACCATTGGGTGAACTTCTCGCCCGGAGCGAAAAAGTCTGTTAATCTACTGACTAACAGACTTTTTGTCTTTTATTGGCTTCTCCTGCCTTTTCAGGATTTTGCCTTTCGGTGGGCGTTGACGTATTCGACCCGGCGAACCGTCGTGGCTCACCGGGTCAAAATACAAACTAAACAAAACTAAGCGATAATATTTAGTAAGCTCTATAATCTATACTATTCCTCAGTTCTTAAACAGTTCCCTGAGTTGTGCGTACCGTCCCCGCACAATACCTTCCCTGTCGGTCAGGATAAATGTGGGCGTACCTACAATGCCGTAGTTGTGGAAGTTCTCCCCGTCGAAGCCTTTGAAGTCGCAAAGCTTGTCTACCCAAGGAAAACCCGTTGCCGTTTCCACGAATACATTCCTATCCACATCGGCGGAAATGGTTATCACACGGATATTGTTATCTGTCAATAGTTTATATTTACTTTTCAGTTCCTCCAACTCATTATGACAGTTGCCGCAACCTGTCTCGTAAAAAACGATCAGGCTGTGTTTGGGAAGGAAAAGGCTATCGCCTGCTACGATCTCCGGTGCAGGCTGCCCGTTCAGAGGCATAGTAAGGTATTCCGTGCCGAGTTCGGCAAGCAGGGCGTCTTTTGCATATTTAGTGAACATACGGATAATAGCCTGCGTTACTTCCCTGCGGATAAATATATCGTTGCCGCACCTGTCGATCATATGGCGGGCATCGTTGAGCAGCAGGCTGTCGTTGACCGAAGTTTGCACCCATACTTCGAATACAGGCTGCCAGAAACCACTGGTGTACAGATCGCCAAAATCGACCTTACCGACAATAAAATCCCTCAATTCTTCCAATATGCCCTCCTGCGACACATTGAAAGAACTGCCTGTTCCCGAAAGGCAATTCAGTATCTCCACTATGCGGGCGGCATACAAAGGGCTGTCATTTATTTCTTTGCGAAAAGTCTTATACTCATTATCCAATGCCAGCATATGCTGTTCAGGCGGAGCCAGCACATAGGACGGGCTTTGGTTTTGAGGACGGCCCGAAACTTCGACATATTCGCTTATGATCTTGTTTTGCCGGGCAAGTGAATTAATCAGGAAACTATTTTCGGCTGAGCCTTCAAATACAGGGCTTGCTTCCTGTCCTGCCCCTTCGGGGGAGCCGGAGGGGGCTTCACTCATTAAAACATCCTCTTTGCCGTTGATAACGATATTCCATATTTTGCCGTATTTCCTGATAGAGAGGCGTCCCACTCCCCGGTAGTTTCGTGGCAGGGTAACAGACGCCCTGCCTCCGGCATCCAGTTTCCCTCTTCCGATAGTGTCCTCCTTAGCCCCTTCCGGCAGGCAGAAATAATAGTCGCGTCCGGCATACCACGGTAGCCGGACGGATACGGACTGGGCAAAGAATATTGACGGAAGCAGTAAAAGTAAGGATTGAATGCTGAAAAGCCTGATGGTTTTGTGCATTATATATAGTTAATAAAATCTTAATCGGATTATGAATTCTTGATGCAACGCAAAGCAATGCCTTCTGCGCGGTAGATACTGTAGGCAGGGTACACGCTACCACTGTTGAAGTGCAGGCCGTACGCATCTGTACTGATAATGTTGATACTCCAGTAGTAGCCGTTCACGCCCTGGCCGTAGAGCGAGCCACTGCCGTAGCTCCGGGTGCCATTAGCAGGCAAAAAGAGGGTTGTAGTGGCGCCGTCAGGTCTGATTTCGTACCCACGACCGTTAGTATTGTACCATACCCAGGTATTAGCTGTGGCTGTTGACGAAAATCCCGAAACAGTACCGCCTTTATACAGGTTTCCCCATTCGTCCTGCGAAGGTGTGCGCCAGCTCGTATCTGCACTGCCATCATTAATATTATTACTTTGGGCAGGGTAGTAGCTTTCGTAAGTCAACCCGTCTTCCTTGATCTTGGCGCAGGGATCATTAGGGGCAAAACGTCCGGTACGCCACAACTGGTCTATCTGGTTTGCAAGCAAGTTATATGCCCAGTTGTAATTTTGTCCTGAACCTGTTCCGTAAATAAACATACCGTAATGAGTAGCGTCCGTACGGGCCACCTGTCTCCATGGGTAACGCGTTGTTGGACCAATCAGATTGCCGTCCTCGTACGTCGGACCTGAACCATAGGCTACCTGATTTGTCCCCGCGGTGTTTGCTCCGACAGTAAAACCCTGTGCGGCTCCCCGCTTTTGATGTCCGTCGCCGATACGGCCCCACTGGTACAAGTCGCCGTAAAGGTTTTCTTCTCCTGCAATATAATAATGCCTGCCGTCTGAATCGTTAAGAATATTGGTCATGGGATGATTTCTTTGTGCGGCAATAGTCAGGTCGGTAGCTCCCAGGTTAAAGCACATAAAGGAAATCCATTCGCCGGCATTATTCTTAGCTCCACAGCCCACGGCTACTTCGGCTATGTCGGAGGTTAATTCTGCGCCGAGGGTGCTTGTAGCGATGCAGTAGAATTTATAAAAGCCTGTATTATTGGCATTGCGGGTAGTGCCTTTAAGGGCTCCAGCAGGAGTGAAGGAAGTAGTGGTAGCTCCTATGCCCGATATGGTCCCGCTTCCGCCAATAGGTGTACCGATAAGCACATGCACATTATTACCCGTTACCTGATACCACTGGTACGTCCATGTACCCAGCCCGTCTACTGTAAAGGTTAGCGGTGCGGCCGTTTCAGTACCCAGTTCGTAGAAGGTGAACTGTTGGGGTTGCCCTGTAATAGACGATACGGCCTCGTTAGCCTGTGAGGTAACCCATATCGCTCCGTTCCATGTATAAACAGCAGGATAGAGGGTACTACCCACACCGTTGTTGGTGATATTATACACCATCAGTCCGGCAAGGCGCTCTTTCAGGTTGTCGGTATTGGCTGTAAAGTCAGGATCGCTGGTCGGGATAAATGGTTCGAGGGTACTGATGCTGACCAGTTTTACGCGGGGAAGCAGCAAACCGCCGTCACCCAATCCGGAAGTGATATTAGCGTCATCCGAAACGGAAGATACCGTACCCGCAGCGCCCTGGCGGGTTTTCAGGTCGAGCAAAGCCGCTCGTCTGGGTTCTAGACCCGAACCGATGGTCACTTGCGATTGCAGTTGTAAAGTCATAAGGGATAATGCGCCTATGACCAATAGTTTTAAAGTTTTTCGTTCCATAATTGTAGTTTCATAATTAAAATCATAATATAGGATTTATCTTTCCCCGGGAGAAAAATAATACAGGGCGTACTCTGCCGGAAAACAGAATATACCCTGTATTGTGATTTCGGAATAAATGTGTAAATTTTGCGCACCCATATATGGGCGCAATCAATTAAACTGTAGAAATGATAGTGGATTATTTTTTTAAGGGTAGTAGCTAATAAGCTCTCTCTCTCTCTCTCTCTCTCTCTCTCTCTCTCTCTCTCTCTCTCTCTCTCTCTCTCTCTCTCTCTCTAACAAAATAAAACTAACTTCCAAATTTTCAAAGAAAAAAATGGTAGGAAAAGTTGTGTTTTTGTATTGCAATTTCTGTCTTTCTATAGCCACATCTAAATACTTTGATGCCCCGAAGTTAAAAAAAATATTCGGTTTGACCAATACAAACTTCATATAATAGATAAAATTATATTGAGAGTTTTGGTACTTATCGAGTTTTTTCTCCAAATATTATATATATTTGCAACCGGTAAGATCACAAGTACACGCTAAGCTTCATGAAAAAACAATTCTTTAAACTTTTTAGTCAGCAGAGAATTTTATTGACTGTTTAATACGTATATGTTATACCAGCAAAAGTGTATGACGGCGTTCTTGTGACGTATAGAATGATACGGATAACCTGTATAACTGCAATAATTTAGGTAAAAGAGCAGGCTACAGATGGGTAATAAGGTGGGTGGTGCTACTTATTATCTTATAAAACTGTAGCCTATGTTTTTTCTGGTTCATATTATTCATCTTCTTCCTTCATCAGTAATATCCCGCTAAGAACAGAGCTTACAACGTCTGCCTTTTTTATTACCATCAGATGATCGCCGTCTTCGACCGGAAATGCATTTCTTATATGTTCATAGGGAAATATCTGATCCAGAGTGCCATGTATATGATACAGATGCTTGTGGTTTCCTCCCGGTATCCATTCTGTAATTTGTTTCACAGCCCATTTAATATATGCCGGGTCGGTATATGTCATTACTTCCGACAACTCCGAAGCAGGCATATTATATACAAAACGGTTGAATGCGTTGGTTATAAATTCAGTAGAAGAATATACACGCATCGGCACCCGTTCTGCCAGATTAGTTCTTTTCACGGCACGGAACAGGGTAGGGATTTCATCTTCGCTTTTGAAAGACGATATTATTATACTTTTTACAGGTTCCAAGAAACGGCCCATTTCCTGCATGATAACAGCACCGAACGAATAACCTACCAATACATAAGGGCGCGAAGTATCTATCTTTCCGGCCATTACATGCGCATACTCATCCAGCGATTCATCGGGCCGGGGAATATGCCATTCTATATATTTTTTCCTGAACCCCCTGGGTAATTTCAGGTTGTTAAATACGCTGCAATTGTAGCACATGCCCGATATGAAATACACAGTGACGTCATTCTTCTTTGTTCCCACAATACCCTGCCACATTCTTTTCAGCAGGTTTGATATTCCCTTTCCGGTATTTTTGTCCTGTGTCATTATTGGTTTACAGTGTTATATTCAGGTATATAAAGATAATGATTTTAATTTATAAACAACCGGGTCTAATTAAGTTAATATCAGTAAAAACAGTGTTAAAAATAAATTTATATACCATTTTCACCTTGCTTTTCCGTTAAAAAATAGGATTTCCGGTTTATATATTTTAAATTTGTTGTTACAACCGGATATAATACGGAAATCGCAAAAAAATCGGCCAAAATGAGACTTCAGTACAGCCATATATTCCTGGCCATCATACTCCTGTCGGGCTTGCAGGCCTGTGTCGATAAAGACTACGACTGGGGGAATATGGATAAAAGCGGAGTAATAAGTATTCCGCCTATTCCATTAGGCGATATTGATACAATATATATAAAAGGTTTGCCGCAACTGGACGGGTCGTGGGGGATACCTATTCCTGACGGCTCTATCGCGTTGAGCGATACAATACGCGGACTGTTTGACGATAATGCGGTCCGGAAATTTTTTTATGAAGGCAGCGAGACGGTGGAAATATCTGCAAAAATAGATATTTATGTGGCTACCAGGGGAGTGTCACTCGATGTCTATTTCAATATCATCAATACCGAAAAGCAAAGGATTGCCCAAGTCATTATACCGAAACAAACGCTGACTACCGGAATAGAACAGGAATTCTCTGTCAAGATTACGTCCGGGTACATGCAATATATGGAGAATGCTTCCGATTTGCAGCTTATAATTGTCCTCAAATCAAAAGATGCTACTTTATGGTTGAGCAACGACGACTACCTGTATATATGGGGAGCCATAGTAAAAACCGGTGGCTTCTACTATGAACTTTAAACACAGTTGATAGGAATATGAAGTTTATTACAGGACTACATGCCGTGTCGATAACCATTTTATGCATTTTCTCCATAAATGGAGGATATGGGCAGGTTACTCAATCGGACTATTTTATGGAGACCTCTTATCTCCGAAACAGCCTTAATCCGGCATTACGTCCCGAACAGGGATACCTTGTAATTCCAGTGCTCCCCGGCATAGGCGCAAATGCGCAAACGAATAAAATCAATTTACACAATTTTACGTTCAGGGGGCCCGATGGCGGGCGTGTGACCTTTATGCATCAGAGTGTAGGTGCAGAGCAATTTCTGTCAAAACTGTCCTACGATAATTATGCCAATACGGATGTAAATATAAAGCTTTTCGGACTGGGCTTTTTCAAAGGGGATGATTACTGGAATATCGATCTGGGTATAAGAACCCATGCAGATATTAATATTCCGAAACCGTTTTTTGAACTTCTGAAAAGAGGATTCGGACAGGAAGAGCAGTCTACATACGACCTGTCCGACCTGCATGCCACGGGTTATTCGTTTATAGAAATCGGTGTTGCACATTCACGTATGTTTATGAATGAGAAACTAACATTGGGTGCACGGGTGAAATTTCTTGGCGGGCTGGCCGATTTTAAATTAGATACCAAAAGCCTGAATATAGACGCTGGTCCCGATTACTGGAAAGCAAAATCAAAAGCCACGCTAATCGGTTCCGCCCCCGGCATAGCGCCCAGATACGATGAAAAAGGAAATCTGGATGGCTTTACTTTCGGTAGTTTTAATCTGCCGGGTTTAGGACTGGGTATAGATATGGGTGTGGTGTATGACGTGAGAGAACTGATTCCGGCTCTGAACGGTTTGAAGATTTCCGGAGCAATAAACGATATTGGTTTTATATCATGGTCTAAGGCTAATACCATAAACCTGCAATCTCCCGAAACAGAGGTAATTGTTTCCCCTAACGATTATTCGATATATGAAAGGGACGGTTCTTCGGTATTCGATGTTTTTCAGGACGCGCTGGACGATATAAAAAAAGCAGTGAACCTGAAAGGGGAGACCAAAAGGGGGCGGGCATCCATGCTTCGTATGAATATGAATCTGGGAGCCGAATACGAATTGATAAAGAATAAACTTTCCGGAGGAGCATTATATACCATCCGTTTCGGCAGTTATTCCAATATTTCGGAATTCACCCTTTCTGCTAATTACCGTCCTTGTACATGGTTTGCAACCAGTCTGACCTATTCGGTCAATCACAGTCAGTTCGATACATTTGGTCTGGCACTCCATATTGTACCCTCCAAAGGTTTGAATTTGTTCCTCGCGAGTGATTATGCAACGCCTCATATTTCATCAGATTTTATTCCTACTACCAGTCGGGCGCTTAATTTTCAATTTGGAATAAGTATTCCATTAGGAGAAAGGCGAAAATAAATCAACATTTATTGACAATATACGCCTTATATACAGTGTATTAAATGTTTATGAAAATAATTATTCACTTTTGAAAACATTATTAACCCCAAAAATGTTTAATATCTTGAAAGGCAGATAAGATAAATAATACGGTTAATTGTTAATTGATACTGCCATACAGTTAAAGTAATAGTATCTAATGATTTAATACTTAAAATACGAATGGCAACAGTTAATCCCTACCTTTCCTTCAACGGTAATTGCGAGGCTGCTTTCAATTTCTATAAATCTGTATTTGGCGGTGAATTTACATACCTGAGCCGTTTCAAAGATATGCCTTCGGAACAGCCGCTCCCCGATACAGAGAAAGAAAAAATACTGCATATGTCATTGCCTATAGGAGGCGGAACTATTCTTATGGGTTCCGATACATCCGAAGTATTTGGTATCAGGACTAAGTTTGGAGACAATATATCTTTATCGGTAAATATGAATAGTGAAGCTGAAACTCAGCGTATATTCAATGAGCTTTCGGCTGGAGGGGAAGTGATAATGCCTTTGGATAAAATGTTTTGGGGCGCATTATTCGGCCATTTCACAGATAAATTCGAAGTTTTATGGATGGTAAATTATGAGTATAAAATATAACGGAGAAACAAAAGAGTGAACAGACTTTTCAACCTTTAGATAAATTGAACAAAATTTTTGCTCCGTATCCTCAGAATGATTTTTCAGGCGAGGGTACGGAGTTCTCATTTTTATATTAAATTGCAGACCGAAAACACATAATGCCTTATACGATATAATTATGAGCGGACAGATAATAAATAAACTGAGAATTAATACTTACGGGAGTGTGCTGGCGCTGGATAAACCCGGAGATATACATGACCTGGATAGCCTGCTTCCTGACAATAGCGTGCAAAAGGAAAAATACAATACCATTTTTGCATTTGTCTTCACTCTGGATGAATTTATGAAGAAATTGCAGATGGTCATAGAGAAGGATATGCTGGATAGAGGCGGCAATCTGTTCTTTATCTATCCCAAAAAAGGAAATAAGAGGTATAAAGAGTATATCGGCCGTGACGATTTTTTTGAGCGGGTGGACGTGGACGACGATGGTTATGTAAAAGGCAGTTTGCTGAAATTTTTTAAAATGCTGGCTTTTGATGATACATTCACTCTTATCGGGCTTAAACATGAAGAAACGCGGAAGGGCCGGGCAAATCAACTCAGCCAGTGCGTTTCAGATTATATAGGCCGTATTCCTGATCTGCAAAAACACTTCGCTGAAGATAAAGAGATACTTGCTTTTTTTAATAACCTTACGCCCGGTTATCAGCGAGGGTGGGCACGTTTCGTGTATAATACACGCTCGGAGGAAACTGTAAAAAAACGGCTTGACGAGATGGCCGGCATTATTCGAAAGGGCTATAAGTCCATTGATTTATACAGGGCGGATAAGAGAAAATAAATTAATTAAGAATTTAAAATTAAAGTTCCTTATATATTTAATTATGATCTACATAGCACTATTGCGGGGTATTAACGTCGGCGGAAAGAATATTATAAAGATGGCTGAATTGAAAAAAGTATTCGAAAATTTGGGCTTTCAAAACGTACAGTCATACATTCAGAGCGGTAATGTATTGTTTATTTCCGATAAGGAAGAAGAACAACTCCGCATAGAAATAGAAACAACTATAGAACGTACTTTCGGGTTTCCTGTTGCCGTAATATTGAGGACATTGAGCGAATTGGAAACCATTATAGCGGGATGCCCGTTCACGTTGAAAAAAATAGCCGGGGCTATGGCTGCATCGGAAGGTGAGGTATTGTATGTATCTATGTTTTCCCGGAATCCGTCATCAAAAGATATCGGGCGCCTGATAAAATATGATAAGGAAGGAGATGAATACAAGATAGCAGGGCGGGATATATACCTGCTGTTTTGTAAGAGTATCCGTAATTCCAAATTAGCGGGCAGTATACAGAAAACGGATGTTCCATTCACATCACGTAATTTTAGAACGATAAGCAAATTAGCGGAGTTGGGGAAAACCATGAAATAAGCAAATGAACTACAATAAAAAGCGAGAGGTTGCTTCCATCCCGGGAGCAGCCTCTCAATGTTTTGAAGAGATTTTTGAGTAATTTAGAGTAATTGCTTATATAGTTATTCAGAACACGAAATTTAAACCTAATTGTATCTGGCTGAGGTCGAAATCGAAGCCGAAAGTATTGGTCTTCTGGCTGCCGAATTTTTCATACTGATAGCCTAAGAATCCGAATTTTCCGGTCAGGGTCAGATTGTCGGAAACATTGATGGCAACGCCGGGTCTGAAGCCGACTTCCAACTCATGCACCTTCGTATCGGTAGATTTTACCTTACTGTAAGTATATCCGGCGCCGCCATCAACAAACAAACCACCTATATTTCCTCTGAGGAATGAGTAACGCGCAAACGGATTTACTGTGAACCCGTCGGACTTAGCCTTACCATCCGGCACATTATATTCTTTATGTGCATATCCCAGTTTCATTCCTACGCCCCAGTTGTCCGACAACATATAGCCCACCTCAGGTGTTATGTTGTAATTTGTCAATCGTTCGCCATCTGTTATTTTGCTTGTATTAAAACCTGTACTACCACCTATCCAGACCTTGCCTGTCTGGGCATTAACAACCGAAGTCAAACCGAACATAATTGCAAGTGTAAAAAATAGCTTTTTCATAATCTTTCATTTTAAAATTGATAACCTAACTAATCTTTATTTCGTATTCACCTTACCTTACATTGCTTTCGAATACATGACAAAGGTCGTGCAAAACCAATGGTGAAAAAAGCCCCGTATGGCGGTAATAATGTCCTATTATTCTTATTTCGCAAAAAATGAAGAAAAAGTATTTCCGGCTAATGTTCTGATATTCCTACAGTATGTCCTGAAATTCTTATAAAGGAAAAAGGTCGCTTTTGAATAAAAAATAGTACGTTTGTAAATATGAGGTTATCCGGCCTTTAAAAATTAGAGATGTTATGATATAAATTGCCTTTTCATTATTTTACGGGTAAGAACTCATAAGGCCCCCGGGTGCCGATAATTATTTATACCGATAGCGTGAAGAAATAATAACAGACCATATGAACTTATCTAAAGTACAACTCAAAGATATTTCGGAACAGATAGACCCGTTCGCGATCAAAAACTTTATCGTATCGGATAAGGCGGTACATTTCCCTTCTATGTCATCGAACTATCCCATCATTATCGACGGGGTGGTATTTGCCATTTGCATCAGCGGTGTGGGAAAGATAAAGATAAACTTTAAGGAATATGAAACCAAGAAGGGAACTATACTGACCATTTTACCTAGTTATGTACTCGAGATCATTGAACAGAGTGACGACATGATGACTGAGTTCCTTATTTTCTCACCCGATTTTCTAACGGAAATACCTGTTTCAAGTAATTTTGATATCTCGATGAGCATAATACAGTCGCCCTGCCTTCATATATCGGAGGCGCAAGCCGGGAAACTGCTTGAGTTCCATTCATTTATTGTAACCCAATACAAACGTCGGGATCATCCCTTTAGGGAACAAATGGCGAAAAGTCTCCTCTACGCGTTATTAATAGAAGTAGGAGCTATTTATTATAACAAAATAAAGGAATCGGAAGATAATCCCGCAACAGATACGATGTCAGATGCTAATTCATATCAGAAAGAGCAGGTTTTTACTTTTTTCAAGCTATTACTGCATAATCATAAAAAGGAAAAAACGCTCCAGTTTTATGCCAATAAGATGTGCCTGACACCCAAATACCTGTCTACCATCATAAAAGAACGTACAGGCCGCACAGCCTTCTCGTGGATAAATGAGATACTTATTTCATCTACAAAATATATGCTTAAGACTACAGACCTGACTATCTTGCAGATTTCGGAAGAACTGAATTTTCCCAATCCGTCTTTTTTCGGGCGCTTTTTTAAGAAACATACTGGAATGACACCGGTGCAGTATCGGGAAAACTAAGTTTTATAATTATAAGGCAGGGTAGATGTCTGTAGTAACATTTTGAAAAACAGGTATTAACCTGCATGAATCCTTCCGACATAAAGAAAGAGACCGGCCATACCGGATATTGCTTCATGACATAAATCGCTTTAGCAGAGGATGCTTTTCTATGTCTTCGAATTTTTTGACTGCAACTCCCAGCTTTTCAAACAGCTTTTTCACCAGAGGGTCAATATCCATTACATACACTTCTTTGATGCGGTTGGTTAATAACCAAAGCGCTACATAGTTGACGTCTTTCTTCACGATAATGTCTTTTTCTATCTCCACTACCGATTTACTGTCTATGTGCAATACAATAATAGGTACTGTATCCAGGTACGCTTCGTCTATTATGTCTTTTTTGAGGAATAGTGCTATTTTCATACTCAGATAATTTTATTCAGAAACTACCGTTCCAGCGATCTGCCGGATAGCCCGGCTTTTTAGTTTCAATGTTCTTTGCCAGTTGAGATACTGCCGAAAGTAAAACCGAGGAAATATTATTTTCCTGTAAGGTACCTGTTTCTTTATTTTTAGAAAGCTGCATCATTTCCTTATATGACTTATCGTTTTGTAAAGTTCATCAATGAAACCGGTTAATAAAAGCCCTATTGAGAGGAATAAATGTTCTGATAGTCGGATTTGAAGATTATAGGAGAAACAATAGGTATGTATAAGGATCAGTAATATTATCAGAAGTATATTTTTTAACGTTTTTTTTAGTTCAAAAGATAGAACAGTTTGAGAATGGTCGATATATTTATTTATATACACATTGTTCGTAATATATTACATCTGATTATTAAATAATAAATTACTCTTTAAAATCCTTATTAAATCAGGTTTTTCTTATTTTAGCATCTAAACAAAATATAATAATTAATATAAGATCATATATGAGAATGGATTATATTTATATTAAACAATACACTATTCTTGCATTTAATTATCTAATTAATAAATATATACACAATGCAAATAGAATGCCTTATCCCGGGAAACAGATAGGGTAGGAAAAAGAAATGGTGAGTTACAGATCATTTAGTTTTATCCAATCGAATATCATATTGTAGACATTGTTTCGTACATTCTCCGCCGATAATATCAGATCATGTAATCCTCCCTCTACAGAAAGTATTTCCACATTACCTTTTATATTGTGCGCTATGCGTTCAATGTCATTTACATTCAATATAGCATCGCGGCCCGATACTTGTTCCAAGTTTTTGATATCCGTTACCGACTGAGCTGAATGCAATATTAATATGGGCTTAGGTATATAGAATACTTTTTTCAGTTCACTTTGGGCTTTGTGAATTGCACGCAACCACCCCAGATTTATTTTAGGAGCGAGATTAGGCTTCCAATCCAGTATATATTCCCATTCCCCCCTGTATAATCTGTGGATACTCTTCCCATATTCTTCGCTGAACCCTCCTGGAATAGTAACTTTAGGGATAAACCGCCCGATAAAAGATACAAGGGGCAAAAGCCTTTTGATCCATTTAGCGAGATTAAATTCATAAAAGGGGCTGTTGAGTATCAGTCCATCAAACAATCTGCTGTTCGTATGATCTTTGGCAAATAAAGTGGAAATAAGTCCGCCTGTGGAATGGCCAAACAGAAGAATCTCTTTATTTCCTTCGCTATGTATTATATTCAAAGATTGGAGTATCTCTTCGTAATAATCTTTCAGATTGCGTATATCATTAAATTTTTGATGGGTGAGATACGAACGTCCGTATTTTCGCAGGTCGACGGCATAAAAATTAAACCCCTCGCCATTGAAGCGGTGCGCCATCTCCGACTGAAAGAAATAATCGTTGAATCCGTGTATGTACAATATCGCTTTTTCGGCTCCGCTTTTGCACAGGCGGCGTATAAGGGTAGCTGTAACTGTGCCCTCGTAATCATCTCCCAATTTGAGGGTTTGCGACTCGAATCCGTCTTTCAGTATATCTTCTTTGTATGGAGGATTGTCCATAGTTTTTTATTTTTTATTTTTCAGAGTTAACGCCGCCTGCCCGGATTTGTACACCTAACCGGAGATATTGAATCCTTGAAACATGC
The DNA here is from genome assembly GCF_042654545.1 of Dysgonomonas termitidis. Lineage (GTDB taxonomy): Bacteria > Bacteroidota > Bacteroidia > Bacteroidales > Dysgonomonadaceae > Dysgonomonas > Dysgonomonas termitidis. The sequence continues at coordinate 3,593 of NZ_JBHSGN010000062.1, read as the reverse complement.
CTAAAGTTATAAATTATTCTTTATGGATATATTAATATATAATAATATTCTCCCGCAAAGGCGTGAAGAAGCAAAACCCGATTTATAATTTATCGGCGCATTTAGATTTATTGACTATATTCAGTTAAAAAGTAATAGAAGTAACAGATATATCAGTGAACAGTGCTGTACGTTGTCCTGCTGAGCGGAGCGAAGCGTATGCAAAAGTTACACTTTTCCACTATTTTTTATCTGTTCCTTTTTTTCCTCTCTGTAAGTCCCCCTTGGGGGCTCGTTCATCATTTCAAAGAGCTAAAAGCTATCAGCTAATGGCTAAAAGCTATCATATACATATAGATAAACTTTTTTGAAAAGATCAAGAGCCCGTTTAAAATTTAACGAAAATTTTTCATAGGGTTCTTTTAAAATAAATCCGGTGTCATTTTTACTTTTGATCGAGGCTGCTAATTAGCTGCGCTGGCCGCTGGTATCAAAAAAAATATCTCAGAATAATTATAAAAAAGTTCAGCTATAAAATTTAAGCAGGTGCTAAATTTCGCGCGTTTGCCCTAATTACCGACCTTACTTAAGTGAAATCTCCACATAATTTAATACTTTTATGGCTTAATTATATATCACAGCAACAAAACATTCTCCCTTGTTGTTTTAGTCATAAATATATCTGATATTAATTCAAAAAAACAGAAACAATGAAATTAACGAAAGGAATAATCGCCATTATTGTGCTTGTGGTTCTCGGACTGATTGTATTTATGTATGCAAAGTCGCTTCAGAACAGTATGGTAGGAAAAGAAGAAGGTGTAACTTCGCAATGGGCTCAGGTACAGAATGCTTATCAGCGCCGTGCCGACCTTGTTCCTAATCTGGTAGCCACCGTGAAAGGGTATGCCACACACGAGCAGGAAACTCTTCAGGCAGTGGTGGATGCCCGTGCAAAAGCAACACAAATGAATGTGAACGCAGACCAGCTGACTGAAGAAAATATCAAAAAATACCAGGAAGCGCAAGGACAACTGGGAGCTGCCCTGGGACGCTTGCTGATGGTACAGGAAAATTATCCCGACCTGAAAGCAAATACTAACTTCCTTGCCTTACAGGATGAACTTACCGGAACAGAAAACCGTATATCTACCGAACGTAATAAGTTTAATGAAAAAGTGAGGGATTATAACATTTACATTCGTATGTTCCCTAAAAATATTTTTGCCGGCATGTTCGGTTTCGAAAAGAAAGGATATTTTGAAGCGGACGCATCGGCTCAGAGCGCGCCTAAAGTAGAATTTTAATTAGGTAACAATCAATAGTCAGCAGTTAACATATTACAAAATTGAAACGGATATTTAGAATATTCTTGCTTTTGTTTGTCGCCATTTCATTACAGGCGCAAGACGATCTGCCTTCTCCAATGTCGCCTCCGAGGCTCGTTAACGACTTTGCCCGGACATTCGAAACCCCGCAACGTGACGAACTGGAGCAGATACTGAAAGCGTATAATGACAGCACATCTACACAGATATATGTGGTAACGGTGACCGGCCTGCAAGGGTATGCCGTATCGGACTATGCCGCACGTCTGGGTGAAAAATGGGGTATAGGACAAAAAGACAAGAATAACGGTGTGCTTATACTGATAAAACCGCGCATAGGCAACGAACGCGGGCAAGTATTCATCGCCACAGGCTACGGTGTGGAACATATACTTACCGATGCCCGTTGTGGCCGCATCATAGACGAATATATGATCCCATATCTGCAAACGGGGGACTATTACAATGCATCCAAAGCGGCAGCCCTTGCCATTATTAAATATCTGGCGGGAGAATTTAAAGCTGATGAAGATAATGATCAGGGCAGCTCTCTTATTGCAAATATCGTGCTTGTAGTTGCTGTATTACTTATCCTCTATTTTATTTCCAAAAATAGCAAAGGAGGCCCTTCTTCGGGTGGGCGCAGGCGTGGCGGAGGTTTTGGAGGCGGCTTCGGCGGCTGGGGAGGCGGAAGTTCTTCCGGCGGTGGATGGAGCAGCGGAGGAGGCAGCTTTGGTGGCGGAGGCGGTGGTAGCTTCGGAGGCGGTGGTGCCGGACGTAGCTTTTGAACAAATAATGATCTTAAAAATACAAGCCGACTGTCGCGTTAGAAAAAAACCGAACGTAAAAACTTAACTGCCGATTCGCATTAAGAATGAAGAATAACCTCTTTACTTGTAACTCGTAACTGCCCTGGGGCGAAGAAATAACATTCGCCGAAGCGAAGGCGAGGCAAACTTGTAACCAGAAATTAATCTGTTCTCGATGTATATCCCGGCGGCAGAAACGGATAGAGATTCTTCGGCTTGGGTTTTTCTAACGGGGCGACAGGTAATTGTATGACAGGCGGATGCTCTATAACTTGTTCCGTCTGCTCATGCCCGTTTTTCGTTTTTCTTTCTTCTCCTTTCACTTTGTTTTCCTCCTCCAGTTCCTTATCCACGGCCGCCACTACCTCCGGATTGAGCGAGCCGCCCGGACGGAAGCCATTCTCCTTTAATATCATCAGCTGACGCCGGGTTTCCTCGTCCTGTACTTCAATGACCAGCGGATGGCGCTCCGATGCCAGTAAACGGTCTTTGTCTTTCTTCCTTTCCTCACGGTCCAGCACGTACTTTATAGCACGGATGCTCGGCGGGCAGAATTTCTTTTCCACTACGCGGCATTTCACCATATCCTCCACCGGATTGTCCTTGTCAGGGACATAGGTGACCTTCTCTTTTTTCTGTACATAACCCTCTAACAATTGTTTCAGTCCGATACGTGCCGAGGCGACAAGCGTCTCTTCGCGGCGGGTAATGGCATCATCCACCGCGTCGTTGAAATCGGAACGGGTTTTCTTCCAGTCGTAGAAAGTCTTTGGATTGATATTAACGATCTTACAAATCTCGGAAATACCGAAAAGGTCTTGTTCCAGCATTTCAATGATACGTGTGGCGGTTTTGTTGGAATATTTCATAATGCTAAATGTTTGGCTCCTTTCGCCCTCTCCAAAGGGGAGGCGGCAAAGAGGCTGTCGTTTGTCAATATATTATTTATAAAAGCTGAAGGCTAATGACTGACAGCTTTATTCTATAGATAAATATTTTGAATTTTGATAAAGATTATATGTACTTCGTTGCGAGGGCTTTTATTATCAGGACTTTCTCTATATTATGCTTCAGGCTATAGAAAAAAATAACTGGGCAGCTATATTTTTTTTGTTTTTGTTAAATTACATAATTTTAATTGTATATTTATGACACAAGCCTTAAAAACAAAACTTAACTTTTACGCACCTGGATATTATAGTTAAAGATATTGATGATAAAGCCGGAGCGTCTGTCGCATCCTCCTGTAAAGAATGTACTGATAAATACAGGACAACATTAACTAATATAAGAAATAAATACTTGGGGTAACGGAAGAAATGATACATCTGCCTGAGGAGGAAACGATAATAAAAAAGGAGGATAAGGATGAAGAGACTATGGCGGAAGTTCCGGAAGATTTTTAATAAATAACATAAAAAGTTCCTATGTTTAAAATCGGAAGCGATGGCTGAGTAGAAAAAATAAGCTATATGTT
>NZ_JBHSGN010000061.1:0-56074 GCF_042654545.1 Dysgonomonas termitidis | reverse complement strand
ATATCAAATGATTATATAAAAAAATAGTCGGAAGATATTTCTTCCGACCACTCCTGGCCGGATGGCCGGCTTTATTTTAGTTTGCAATATTCTTGATAAATAAGGGGTCTGCCTTATGTATTTTTAGAAATAGCTATAAGCGGGATAATCAGAACCCGAAATCGTCAACCTTAACTTCTTCCTTCTTCTCAACTTCGAATTCTTTCCTCTTTTGATGAATGATATTACCTTCTACAAAAATCGCCCGGTTAGGTCGTACCGGACAGATAAATTCACAACCGCCACATCCTACACAAATGTCCGGTGTGATGTGCGGTATGGTAAGTCCTTCATGGCCCTCATACGGAACCATCGTTACAGCCTGTGTCGGACAATGCTCGGCACAAGCCCCGCAATTGGTTTCTTCTACATGCACCACACAAATATCTTCGACAAAATGCACGCGTCCGATCTGTGTCATATGTTTCTCTTCCATTGTCAATGGAAGCAATGCCTGATTGGGACATACATCTGCGCATACTGTACAGTTATAGTTGCAGAAACCTTTTTCGTAAGTCATCACAGGTTGCATAATCCCCCCGATGCCATACTCCATAAAGGCCGGCTTGATTACTCTTGACGGACAACGACTTATACAAAGATGACACGATGTACAGCGATGCAGCAGATGTTCTGCGCTTTTTGCCCCCGGCGGGCATATAGGATTCTGCCGTGTAGGGACTTTGCCGTCTGTAATAATCTCTACTATTTTTTCTTGCGCCAGTACAGCGGGTACAGATACAGCGGTTGTTATCGCTGTAGCCAGAAACTGCCTTTTTCCCGAATCGGCTGTTTTTTCGATCTTGGTATCTGCTGCTCTCTTCATGTAAGGTGTGTATTTTAGAGCATTCCGGGAACAGCTGTCGAGGCAATTGAAACAATCTACACAGCGGCTATGGTCTACAGTGTGATTTTTACTGTCTATACACGAGGCCTTGCACTTCATGGCACACGAGCCGCAACTGTTGCACAGGCTGTCGTCTATTTGTACCTTGAATAATGAGAATTTACTGATAAAGCCCAGTACAGTTCCGACAGGACATATCGTATTACAAAACGTGCGTCCGTATTTCCAAGCAAAGAAACCTATGCCAAGGAAAGTGAGAATAGCAATAATGAAAGAGAATATGCTTAGTATTGCGACTTCCATTTTGTAGAATGTATAATTGCCAAAACTGGTAAAGACAGACTCCAGCACATTATTCCCGGCCATGTAAACTGGCTTGAAGACATTACTGATAATACGTCCGTAGGCGCTGTAAGGGTCTACCAAGCCTAATAAGACAGGATAGCCCGCAAAGAATGCAATGAGGACGACTACTATTACCGACCATCTGAGTATATTCTTGGCCTTACTGTACTTATATCTTTTTTTCTTCCTGGCTGTTTTTTTCGATAGCCATGCCACTATATCCTGATAGACACCCATCGGGCAGATGGAAGAACAATATACCCGCCCGAATAATAGAGTCAATATAATAAGTACAGTCAATATAATAAAGCTACTTCCCAGTATTGCCGGAATAAACTGTATGTGCGCCAGTGCATGAAACTGGTCAGGCATCAGGGCTGCAAAATCAAGGAAATAGAACGTTATCAGGGTGAATAAGATGATAGATACACCCACTCGTAGTTTTTTTAGCATTGTCGATCTTTATGAATTATATTTTTATCCTCTTGATGTTCAGTTTGTCTATGTCCATCGTTCCAAGCTTATGGGATTGTCCTCCCGCTATGTGGCCTACATGGTCGAGAGGCATTGCCCGCACCTGGCCGAAGAATTTGGCGGCTGCCGTATCTACTGCTACGATATCCTGAGAAATAAAAAGCCCCTTCGGATTTGCCACATCGGCAGTCGAACGTCCTTGCGGGCCGTTTGTTTTCACTATCCTGTATGCGTCTACAATATTGAGAACAGGTTTTTTCGAATATGTACATACATCGGCTATACACTGCTGCAAATCGGTGCTGTGGAAAATACGCCTGTCCCAGACGATACCCATATAGTTTTTCATGGAAATTGTCAGGTTGGCTCCTCCATGATGTTTCAGTACAGGAAGGTTTATCCAGGCATCACAATCGACGATAGCCTGATGTATCTTTGCGCTTTTCAGTTTCTTTCCCTGTGGGAGGGCAACCTCACGATAGTATGATTCTTCGTGTGCAGGGACTACTTTTGCTCCGGCGGCTTTAGCTGCGGCTTCAATTCCACTGTTTTTATAGCACTTGATCCAGTCGTCGCAGGTATGGTCGAATACAACCACTTCTTTTGCGCCGGCCGACAGGCACTGACGGACAACTTCGCTTACCAGTTTCGGATTGGTATTTCCTGATTGTTCGGGAGTCTTATCCCATCCGATATTCGGCTTCACGACTACTTTCCATCCTTTTTTGATGAATTTGCCCATGCCACCCATCTCTGTTATAGCGCGCCTGAACATAACCTCAGGCTCACCGCCCATGACGGCAACCATATCCACGGCAGCAGCCGATTCGGAACTAATGAGCTTCTCTGATAGTATATCTATGTTTCCGCTAGCCTTAATAGTGGCTGCGGCCCCCGTGAGCGCTATCGCTCTTAAAAAATTACGTCTATCCATAACCAATTTTTCACTTTATTTATTTTTACCTTTAATTCTTAGAATTTAAAATTGACGCCACCGAATACTGTTGCCCGTGGCATCGGATAACCTGCATTTATTTCGTATTCCTGTGCTAACAGGTTTTCACCTTTTGTGAATATTTCGACAGTTGTTATCGGTTTATAAGCAATTCTTATATTCCAAAGGGTAAATGTATCCTTTATCTCAGGCATGGCGTTTTTTGCATCGGCTAGCTGGGTATAGAGGTTACGTATAAACTGTACTCCTGTCGATAAATCCCATTTATCTTTCGAATAATTTATCCCGGCATATAATTTATGTTCCGGTGATGCAACTACTTTATTTTCCATATGCAACCAGCTATAATTAGCCGACAGGCTCAAATACGGATTAAACTGATAGCGAGTAGCAAATTCGAGTCCGTAATTTTCTATTTCCCCTGTATTCATATATATCATACCCGTTCCTGCTTCTTTCGGTACGGTTATTATGCTGTTGTCACCTTTGATGTAATACAGGCTCAAGTCGAGGCTTAATGCCTTGTTTAGCATTTTGTGCGATGCCGATAATTCATAATTCATCAGTTTTTCCGGTTTCAAACCGGGATTCTGTGTCGGGAACATAAACATCTCACGAATGGTAGGATTACGGAATCCTTTGCTTACAATCCCTTTCAATACCGTGTTGTCGGATGCTATGTAGCTGAGTCCGAACTGGGGAATCCATTCATTTCCGGTATAAGCATGGTGGTCGAATCTTATTCCTGCATTCAGCACCAGTTTATTGATAAGGATTTGCTGGAAGTTCAGGTAACCTGCGACTTCATTAAAACTTTTATCTATAATCTGAGCGTCTTCCCGTTCGTCGAGGTACCTGTTCCATGCATGGCCTCCGAAATGCTGGTAATCTATACCGGCAGTTGTCTGATTACCATCGAAAAAACTGTATGTCTGGAAGAATGTTACGCCTAACATTCTGTCGTTCGAGCGGAATCTGAAATCTTTAGGCTGTGCATCCGCCTTGTATCCGTCATTTATGTTATGTGCCCCGAAGTTGTAAAAGAACTTCAATGCTCCGGATGTTTTATCATAACTGTTTTCCAGAGAAAAAGACGTTACCCCGCGGGTAATTTTCGAATCGTTATCTATCATAGGAGCGGATTCGGTTCCCGGATTGGCTGCGTCGAATTTTGTCAAATCCAGATCTGCAAAGCTTTTCCAGTTGGGCGTGAAATCATATCCGATTTTAGTATAGCCGCTATACTGGTCGAAATCCGAGTTTAGCCTGTGCCCGTCGGTATGATTGTAACTCAACGAGACATAGCTGTTGAACTTTCCGGAACGTACAGCATTATTAACCTCCGTGCTTAATGTATTGTATGAGCCGTACATGGTTCGGACACCTGTTTGTACTCCGTCTCGCTTTTGTTTCTTAGTAATTATATTTATAACGCCCCCCATTGCATTAGAACCATAAAGGACAGAGGCCGGACCACGCACAACTTCAACACGTTCGGCCATCAGCGACTGATATGAATCGGCCAGCGGATGACCCATTAATCCCATATATTGCGGATGCCCGTCTATGAGCATCAGTACCTGCCCTGTCGGACTTCCGCCGATACCACGTATGGTCATTCCTCCCGCTGCTCCATTGGAAACGCCATAACCCATAACTCCCCGCGATGTGATGAACAATCCCGGCACTTCTTCTGTAATAATAGGTAATAATGACGGTTCGAAACGGTTCTCTATCTGTTTACTTCCTACAATTGTAATACTCATAGGCAGGTTGTTAACACTTACTGCCGGACGGCTGCCTGTGACTATAACTTCTCCTAACTGAACAGAATCACGGATTGGGGCATCGGGAGTTTCGTCTGCATAGATATTCGGCAAAGACAGCAACAACGATGCAATAACACACAATGTTTTTTGCATAAATTTTTATAATAGCCAGGGGAACTTGAAGCAGGTTTCATCGTACAATGAATAGTCTGCTTTTCCGTTGACTGCAAATGTTTTTATTTGTTTGGCTCCTTTCAGAAGTTCACATGCTTTAGTGAGGGATGCACCTGTTTTTACACGGTCTTCTACCAGCAGGATCGTTTTGTCCTTAAAGTCGAAGTCTATCGGTGCCATCAATTGCGGGCTGTCGTAGATTGGTTTCTGATTGCTGTCCCTCAGATTGATTTTTAATAGTTGTATTTCAATCCCGAGCCGTTGATTAAGTATTGCCGCAGGTATTATCCCCCCGTTGGCAATAGCCACAATCATATCGAACTCTTCGGAAAAAGATATTGCGCGGAACCGCTCCAATACTTCTTCGAATGTTTTATCATACATATGATTTGGATTTCAGGATTTCGAAATTTCAAGTTTCCAGAATATATTATTCTCAGTATAATTATATTCTAATCTTCAAACTTGAAATTTTGAAATCTTGAGATTATATATATTATCAGAGTTTAGCAATAGCTTTCAGTACGGCATATCCGCCAAATATCTGAATTAACATACCCGGTATGCCAATGCGGAAATCCTGCACAGCTACGAAGAAATCTTTTACAATCGCCCATTCAGCAAATGTACCTGCTACCTGATAAGCCAATACAGCGCCAACGATGGCCAATAAAGAAACTTTATCGGAGCGGTGAGCAGCATATGCGGCAGCAGCAGCCAGTAACGACGATTTAATAAGGATGATTGGGAGCACATCTACCGGAGGCATGCCGAATAATACATTATTGGCAAGCGGAGAAAGGATAGCTGTCAGCAACCCTACGCGAAAGCCATATTTGTAGGCGGCAATCAAGGTAAAGAAATAGATAGGCAACCACGTCAAGCCTCCACCGGGAACCAAATGGCAGATTTGAGGAAGAGCTATATTACCGGCGATGAACAGTAGGGCAAACATATATGTTTTAGCCTCTTTGTAGTTGAGAGAATAAAGTTTTACTGTTGTTGTTTCCATAATCAAAGTGAATTAAGTGCGGTGTTTATTATTTATTGAATATACTTTTGTTAAATCAGAAGAAATATACACTTCTCCTTCTTTCTGTTTTTCAGGTTGCTGCTGATAAAAAATGTAATTCCGGTATTTGTTTTACTCTGTACCCATAATATTCAAAACCAATACAATACTATATATTATCTTTGAATTAAGCAAAAAACGTGTTGTTTTTTTTATATCCTTAAGATAGTGTCACGGTAATCAGGGACAAATATAGGTAGAAAGAGAATGGCTTGCTTTGCTTATAGGCTCAAATTTACTTTTCTTGAAAGTCCATTTTATTAGAGGGTGGATATCCGAATTCTTTTTTGAATGCGGTAGAAAAGTGTGAGAGGTTTTTAAATCCTACTTCCTGATATACTTCAGACGGCTTTTGGTTTTTATTTACAATCTGATTATACGCGTCATGTAATCTCTTTTTTACAAGCCATCTGCCCGGAGGTTCATTAAAGATGGATGCAAAATCGCGCTTGAAAGAAGTGAGGCTCCGGCCTGTATAATGGGCAAATTCCTGAAGCGACAGGTCATATTTGTAATTTTTGTTCATGAACTCGGCGAGATCCGTTTTCCATGGTTCAGCAAAATCGAATAAGACACTGGCGAGCGAAGGATCTACTTCTAAAAGGACGAGGGCAGCTTCTTTCAATTTAGTTGTCATCAGTTCGTTGGATGGATATTTTTGCGAATCAAAATACTGTTCCAACGACATAAACAGGCCGGTTAAGAATGGATGTCTGGTAAGCATTGTATAACTTTTATCTTTATTTCCCGTATAAAAGTTGGTGGATATTGGAAATTTAGCTTCAGTCATCAAGGTCTTTAAGAGAGGTGTCCTAAGCTGTAAGAAAAGTCCTTTGAACGGCTCTCCGTTCTTAGTCGGCCGTTTTGTCTTTTTTGCGAGATGATTGCGTTTCATGAATACGGCATCTCCCTTTTTGAAGATGGTGCGTTTTTCTTTTGTCTGCAAAATCATTTCGCCGGAGCATATATATACCAGCATATGGTCTGTGATCATTTCTTCGCAGAGTTTGTCTTTTTCTACACAGCAACAGAAAAAGGTGTCCATGTAATTGTAAATAATCGTATCCGATTGAGTGTTCATGAGGCTAGATTTTTTTGTAAATTAAGAGAATTTATTTTTAATGGCCAAATTATAAAAAGGGTTTGTTTACTTTACTCTGAAGGCCGGAGCCGGTTTGCTGTTCCTTTTTGTTTAAAACAGGGAATATTTGTCTGTTTTTAATTGTAATATGCTTGTAGTCAGTTGGTTGATGTAAAAATGGGAGAGGCGCTTCTGAAAAAGGTTTAATATTCGTACCTTTGATAAAGTTTTTAATAGATTCTAATCAAATGAATAAAATGGACATTACAAATCTGAAAAATGATAATTTCTTCCTGCTTGCGGGACCTTGTGTTATTGAGGGGGAAGAAATGGCATTACGCATTGCCGAAAAAATAATAGGAATTACATCAAAACTTGATATACCTTATGTTTTCAAGGGGTCGTATAAAAAAGCAAATCGCTCTCGGGTCGATTCTTTTACGGGTATCGGTGACGAAAAGGCTTTGAAAATATTGCGTAAGGTGAACGAAACTTTTGGTGTGCCTACAGTTACGGATATTCATGAGACGCATGAAGCTGCGATGGCTGCCGAATATGTGGATGTATTACAAATACCTGCATTTCTCTGCCGCCAGACCGACCTGCTTATTGCTGCAGCTAAGACCGGGAAAATAGTGAATATCAAAAAAGGTCAGTTTCTTGCTCCGGGTGGGATGAAATTTGCCGCACAAAAAGTTGTGGATTCGGGAAATAATAATGTAATTATAACGGACAGGGGAACGTCTTTCGGATACTCAGATCTGGTCGTTGATTTTCGCGGGATACCCGAAATGAAAGGATTCGGTTTTCCCGTAGTTCTGGATGCTACCCATAGCCTTCAAAAGCCTAATCAGGCTTCGGGTGTTACAGGAGGGCAGCCACAGTTGATAGAAACGATGTGTAAGGCGGGGATTGCTACCGGTGTTGACGGATTGTTCATAGAAACGCACTTCGATCCTGCGAATGCTTTGTCGGATGGGGCAAATATGTTGCCACTCGACCAGTTAGAAGGATTATTGATAAAACTTACACGGATTAAAGCTGCGTTAAAAGAATGAAAGTAGAAGTTTGTTTTTCTCCGGCCTTGTATCCGTTTTATACAAATGATAACAATCATATTACGGTTGTTGTAGATATTTTCAGGGCAACGACCACTATGTGTGCCGCATTGAGAAACGGCGCGGAATCTGTTATACCTGTCGCATCTATAGAAGAAGCGCAGGATTATAAGGCTAAAGGTTATCTTGTCGGTGCAGAGCGTAATGTGAAGCGTTGTGATTTCGCAGATTTTGGGAACTCTCCATTTGATTATACAGCTGATAGAGTGAGCGGTAAGGATATTGTTTTTACTACCACAAACGGAACACAGGCTATCGATATGGCGAAAGATTCGGATATACTGACTGTTGGTGCTTTTTCCAATATTAGCGCTTTAGCTGACTTCTGTGTAGATAAACAAAAGGATGTAATAGTGCTTTGTGCCGGATGGAATAACCGTTTTAATATTGAGGATTCTCTTTTTGGTGGTGCCCTGGCCCGGAAACTGATAGACAGAGGAGGGTATGCTCCCGCCTCGGATGCAACGCAGGTAGCTTTGTCAATGTGGAAAGAGGCTTTGCCGGATGTTCGCAGTTATATTGACCGTACAGAGCATATTAAGCGGCTGGAAGCCCATAACCTGCAAGATTCGGTAGAATACTGTTTAACAGAGGATACCGTAAATTTGGTTCCTGTTTACAGCAAAGAAACCAGGAAAATAACAATCGGCTGATTTTGCTTTATGGCTGAGCATAATGATCTGGGGAAAAAGGGAGAGGATGCAGCGGAGCATTATCTCAGGCAGAAGAGTTATGAAATAATAGAGCGTAATTGGCTATATGAAAAATATGAAATAGATATAATTGTCCGGAATGAGGAATATATTGTTTTTGTAGAAGTAAAGACCCGTAGCTCAAGCCAATGGGGAAACCCGGAGGAAGCAGTATCGAAGGGAAAGATAAAACGGATTGTTGAAGCTGCCGATTTTTACCTTCGGGAATATGATATAGATCAGCCTGCCCGTTTTGATGTGGTTGCTGCAGTCTGGAATGGAGAGAAGTTTGAGATAGAACATATAGACGATGCATTCTTAGCACCTGTAAATTAAAGAAAATGAATATAGAAGAAGTTCGTGAGGCATGTATATCTATAAAAGGAGCAACCGAAAGCTTTCCTTTCGGAGATGATACACTGGTTTATAAAGTAATGGACAAAATGTTTGCCTATATGGGTCTGGAATCAAGAGACGGCGAATTCTGGCTGAATGTGAAATGTGATCCGGAGAAAGCTATTGAACTGAGAGAGTGTTATAATGGCGTCCGACCGGGCTATCATTCGAATAAAAAATATTGGAATACTATTGTTATTGAGAGTGATGTATCTGATGTATTGATAAAGGAACTTATCCAACATTCTGTTGATGAGGTGATAAGGAAATTGCCAAAAGTAAAGCAAGCCGAATATAATAATTTGTCTAATACCTAAATAATCGAACATAACTATGCCTCTGATTATTCACCTTGTCGACGAAATTGACTCTACAAATAATTACCTGAAAAGCCTGTTGTTGAAGCAGAAAGTAAAGGAAGGAACCATTATCTCGGCCGATTTTCAGACCGGAGGCAGGGGGCAGCGTGGTAATGGCTGGCTATCGGAGAAAGGGAAAAACTTATTGTTCAGTATTGTCCTGTATCCGGATACAGTGAAGGCGAACGGGCAGTTTGTTATCTCGCAGATGGTATCGTTAGCGGTAGCAGATTTTCTCCGGAAATATACTGACGGTATTACAATAAAATGGCCTAATGATATCTACTGGCAAGATAAGAAAATATGTGGAATTTTGATAGAGAATACCTTAGAAGGGGATGAGATAAAAGAGTCTGTCTGCGGGATAGGTATTAATCTTAATCAGGAAAGTTTCGGTAGCAGTCTGCCTAATCCTGTTTCTTTAAAGCAAATAACAGGAGAATATTATGAGCAGAGTATTATGCTTGAAGAAGTCAGAGAACTCCTTTTTTCTTATTACGAGCAGTTGAGGAGGGGAGAGATACAGATTATTGCAGAGAATTATAGAGATTCTCTGTTCAGAAAAACAGGTTATCATTTATTTAATGACAACACAAATGATTTTATAGCCAGGATAAAGGATGTAGTCTCCGATGGAACGCTTGTTTTGCAAACGGAAAACGGCAACGAGAGGCGCTTTGCGTTTAAAGAAGTGAGATATGTTCTGTGAATGTGACTTGCTTTAAATCAGGATGTTGTATATTGTATAAGAATGTGTTTCAACTCCCTCGTTTGTACGCTCATAGTGTTTGTCAATATCAATTTTTATACATTTCCTGATATTCAGAAGCAGGAAAATCTCATCGTTCGTCAGATCCTCCTTTTCATATACTACAATACGTGCAAAAGAGTCATCAATTGTGACTTTGGTCGCTTTCTTTTCCGGAGCATCTGACCGCAAGACAGATATTATCGGCTGCTTTTTCTCTGGTTCATCCATTCGATTTCAATAATATATAGGTTTATTTCAAGGCACGATATGCCCTGAAGTGCGAATGCACAAATATAGAAAAATAAATTAAAAAAAGGGATGTTTAACATTTTGCAGATGTGTTATTTACATTATAATATTTTTTATACATTAAATATTTTACAATATGCATAAATATGTGTAAATTTGCGCTATTATTTGCATATTTATACGAAATGACAAAAAAATACAGACATAAAATAATAAGGGAGGTATTGCAGACCAATGAGGTGAGTAGTCAGGATATGCTTCTTAAGCTGTTGATAGATAAAGGATTTGAGCTTACTCAGGCTACCTTGTCCCGTGATATAAAGGAATTGAAAATAGTGAAAGTGCCCACGGCAAGAGGCAGTTATGTGTATCAGTTTTCCGGGTCGATACAGAATGTGGAAGAAGAAACACCTCTGTCTTCTTTTGGTTTTGTAAGTATGGAATTCTCAGGGCAACTGGCAGTAATAAAGACCCGTCCGGGTTATGCTATGGCCATAGCAGGAGAAATAGACCGCAGAGCGACACGTTATATATTAGGTACAGTAGCCGGTGATGATACTATCCTTCTGATACCGAGAGAGAATATAAGCAGGGAGGAGGTAATAGCTTCACTTTCTGAGTTTATACCGAACATTGAATGATAAGACAACAATGAACAACATAGAAGAACTTGTGGTAGAAAAGCCAATGGAGCAACAACAACTTACTATACAGATAGCCAACGAAAGCCATGTCGGATACGTGCAAACGATATTGGATACAATTGAGGCTGCGGCTAAGGTGCGGGGCACGGGAATTGCAAAACGTACACCGGAATATGTGGAACTTAAAATAAAGGAAGGTAAAGCTATTATTGCCCTGATGGGAGATGAATTTGCCGGATTCTGCTATATAGAATCATGGGGAAATAAACAGTTTGTTGCCAATTCCGGGTTAATTGTAGTTGAAAAATTCAGACAGCACGGACTGGCAAAAAAAATCAAACAGCATGCCTTTTCCCTGGCTAGAGCTATGTTTCCGACAGCGAAAGTATTTGGCCTGACATCGGGTGCTGCGGTAATGAAAATAAATACAGAACTGGGGTATGTGCCCGTGACTTTTGCGCAACTGACTGATGATGAGTCTTTCTGGCGTGGTTGTCAGGGATGTGTCAATTATGATATCCTTACCCGTACCGACAGGAAATACTGTATCTGTACTGCGATGCTCTTCGATCCCGAAAAGCAGAAAGACAAGAAGGAGATAAAAGAGATAATCAAAGACCTCAAAAAGCAATTGAAATAACATAACATATATGAAAAAGAAAGTCGTTTTAGCATTCAGTGGAGGATTAGATACATCGTTCTGTGCAAAATATCTGTCCGCTGATATGGGATATGATGTATATACAGCCATAGCCAACACAGGAGGTTTTACCCCCGAAGAATTGAAAGTTATAGAGGAAAAAGCGTATAAATTAGGTGCTGTAAAGCATGTAAGCCTCGACATAACACAGGAATATTACGAAAAGAGCATCAAATATATGATTTTCGGAAATGTATTGCGTAATGGCACATATCCGATTTCGGTCAGCTCGGAACGTATATTTCAGGCGATAGCCATTATTAACTATGCAAAGGAAATAGGCGCTGACGCTGTTGCTCACGGCAGCACAGGAGCAGGAAACGATCAGGTTCGCTTCGACCTGACATTTGATGTGCTTGCTCCCGGCATTGAGATTATTACACCTACCCGCGATATGATTCTTACCCGTGAGTATGAAATCAATTATCTGAAAGAACATGGGTATGAAGCCGATTTTACAAAGATGGTGTATTCCATTAATAAAGGTCTTTGGGGCACAAGCATAGGTGGCAGGGAAACGCTGAAGTCTGAGCAGACTTTACCGGAAGATGCCTATCCGTCCCAATTGAAGAAACAAGGACAGGAAGTTCTTACGATTGATTTCGAAGAAGGTGAAATAGCAGCAGTAAACGGTGAAAAATATGCTGATAAGGTAAAGGCTATCCAGAAGATAGAAGAGATTACATCGGCTTATGCTATCGGCCGCGATATGCATATAGGTGATACTATTATCGGCATAAAGGGGCGTGTGGGCTTTGAAGCCGCGGCTCCGCTGGTAATTATCAATGCGCACAAAATGCTGGAAAAGCATACACTAACCAAATGGCAACAGTATTGGAAAGAGCAGGTAGGTAACTGGTACGGAATGTTTCTTCACGAAGCGCAATATCTGGAACCAGTTATGCGTGATATAGAGGCTTTCCTATCGAGTTCGCAGCAAAATGTAACAGGGCGTGTGAGCATTAAACTTCAGCCATATCATTACGTGCTGATTGGAGTGGAAAGTGATTTCGACCTGATGAAGGCTGATTTCGGGGAGTACGGCGAAGTGAATAAGGCATGGACATCGGATGATGCGAAAGGTTTTACGAAGATTTATGCTATGACAAACAAGATATATCATAGTGTACAGAAAAAGAACGGGAAAGAGTTGTAAATACATTTTTCGTTTATCTATATAATGGCCATAAGCGTATGGGACAGAGCAAAGGTAACATGTATTTAAAATTGAAAATACTGTTACTTTTGTTACCTTTTTGAAATAGTTACAAGTTTGCCTCGCCTTCGCTTCGGCGAATGTTATTTCTTCGCCCTGCGGGCAGTTATGAGTTACAAGTTGGCTGGCGTCTTATTTTGTTTCACGCAGAGACGCAAAGGCGCAAAGTTTTTATATTTTACCAGTTGTTAACTGTTAACTGATGACTGATAACTGTTCACTGTAAATAGTGTAACCTTTGTTACTTTTTAACAAAAGCCTCAGTAAAACTCATTGTGTCTTCTCAGTGGTTCTCAGTGTAACATGAAAAAACTGTTACTTTTGTTACCTTTTGCGCCTTTGCGAGAGAATATTGTTTATTTAAGAAAAAGTAAGGAGGGTATACTCTATAAGAAAAACCATGAAAATATTTGTAAAAAGCTTCTGAAATAAAAAATAGAACTATGATAAAAGCAGGAATTATAGGGGGAGCCGGCTATACTGCCGGAGAACTGATAAGGATATTGATCAATCATCCACAGGTTGAACTGGTATTTGTAAACAGTACAAGTAACGCGGGTAATAAACTCACGGATGTACATAGCGGATTGTTAGGCGATACGGATATGGACTTTACCGACCAGTTACCTTACGATAAAATAGACGTTTTATTCTTTTGTACGGCGCACGGTGATACAAAGAAGTTTCTGGAAACGAATGAGATCCCCGGACATCTGAAAATTATAGACCTGTCTACCGATTACAGACACAAAGCCGAAGGAAATAAATTCATTTACGGCTTACCGGAACTGAATAAAGAAGAGATACGGAAATCATCTTATATCGCAAATCCCGGGTGTTTTGCCACAGCCATACAGTTAGGCCTGTTACCACTGGCGAAAGCCGGATTGCTGAATACTGAAATCCATGTGAATGCTATCACAGGCTCCACCGGGGCGGGAGTAAAGCCGTCGGCAACCTCCCATTTCAGCTGGCGGGAGAATAATATCTCTGTTTACAAGGCTTTCGAACATCAGCACCTGACAGAGATTCGCCAGTCTTTAACTCAGTTACAGGCCGCTTTTACAGAAGATATTAACTTTATACCTGTCCGTGGAAATTTCACCAGAGGTATATTTGTTTCTACCTATCTGAAATTTGACGGAACGATTGAAGATGCAGCGAAATTATATCAGGATTTTTACAAAGAAAGTCCTTTTGTCGTTGTCTCCGATAAAAATATAGATCTCAAGCAGGTGGTAAATACAAATAAATGTATCTTGCATCTGGAAAAGCACGGAAATAGGTTGCTTATCCTTTCCTGTATAGACAATCTGGTAAAAGGAGCGTCGGGACAGGCAGTACATAATATGAACCTGATATTCGGATTGGACGAAACAGAAGGGTTGAAGATGAAAGCTAGTGCATTCTAAAATAATAATTAGATTTTCCAGAAAAGGCAAAATGAATATGGAGAGACTTACAGAGCATGATATAAAAATAATAAGAGATGAAATGAGAATTGGCTTTATATTCTCTTCTCTATTTTTATTTGCTGATCTTCTTTTTAATTTTGTTTATTATATAGAATACGGTATAGACATTTGCTTAATACTGGTAAATATTGGAATCTTGAGTTTATGTATACTTATACCTTTCTTTATGAATAAGAATTATAGGAAGGATTTGGACGCTGGAGAGAAGATTGTAGAGTTAGGTAAGATACAAATAAAAGAATGTAAAAAGAGTTATGAGGCAGGTAGTGGTAATTTATATATCCCTATATTAGGAAATCTCTTTCCTAAGTTATGGGGTTCGCAGCCGAGACTTTCTCTCCTTTGCTATTTAGTAATAAACAATGTAAGATATAAGGTTGATGATGATTTTTATAATAAAGTAAACGAGGAGGAGATTATTAAGATGTATTTTACGATTCATAGTCATATGATGATAGGATTCGAACAAAACATACATTCTTAGGATAATCAGAGAGAAGAAAACCATAAGGTTTATGGAAAATAAAAGATTTATATCTCTAAAAGATATAAACATTATAATATAGCAAGCTATGAAATTTGAAGTAGACTCCCAAACCCTGAAAGACCTTGAAATCTTTGACACAGTCAAAGACGGTACGTCTGTATTCAGCCTGTTTAATCACACTCAGTGTTATGGTGGCAGGAGGATACTCTATAATTTTTTGTCCAATCCTCTGACCGATCTGGAAAAGATAACCGAACGGACAGACACAATCGCGTTCTTTCAGAAATATTTGCCCGAAGGCCTGAGCGTGGATAAAGATTCTCTTGATTTTACTGAATATTATATCCGGCATGGTGATTATCCGACACGCATCCCTACCTGGTTTACAGCCCTGGAGAGGATGATAATGGACAGGATAAGTACGAATACGGAGTACTATCTGGTAAAGAAAGGAGTTGGCTCTACTGTCGACCTGTTGAAAACAATATATGCTTTCTCTCATATTTTGGCAGATAAGTTTAAGGGGAATAATTATCCGAAATTGCTGGAAAAGAATAACGAAAAGGTTCTGGAAATATTTTCTTCGGACGACTATGCCGGCATCATTAAACTGGGGCGGAAAATACCATCTTATGAGACATCCCGGCTCGATTATATGTTTCGCTATACTCACAAAAAGGATATTCTCTTCTTTCTTGACCTTATATACGAATACGATGCTTTTCTATCCATTGCAAAAGCCGCTGATAAATACGGACTGTCGTATGCCGAAATGCTTCCGGCCGATAATAACCGGCTGGAGATAGATGGTTTATACCATCCCTTTGTAGAAGAGGCTATTCCAAATGATATGGGCTTTGAAAAGCCATCAAACCTGTTATTTATATCGGGGCCGAATATGGCTGGCAAATCCACTTTCCTGAAAGCGCTGGGATTGTCTGCATATCTGGCGCATGTGGGATTCCCTGTTCCTGCAAAGAGGATGACTTTGAGTATATTGTCGGGATTGTGTACTACAATTAATATTTCCGACAACCTGAGTTCCGGTTACAGCCATTTTTATGCAGAGGTGATGCGTATCAAGGATGTTGCCCGTCAGCTGAAAACACACCGGAATATGCTGGTGATCTTCGATGAACTATTCAGGGGTACGAATGTGAAAGATGCTTATGACGGCACATTGGCTGTAGTGAATGCATTTACGGAGGTGAAAAGTTCGTTCTTTGTCATATCTTCCCATATTGTAGAGGTTACCAAAGAGTTGGAAGCCAATAAGAATATAGAATTTTCTTATTTCGAGATTCTCGAGCAGGACGGACATCCTGTGTACACATATAAGCTGAAAGACGGAATTTCGCAGGTCAGGTTAGGAATGTACATTATCCGGAAAGAGAACTTAATAGAAACAATTAAAGAAATAAATAATATATAAAATGAAATTATTCGATGTATTTCCGCTGTTCGACATCAATGTCGTGGAAGGTAAAGGATGTTATGTGTATGACGATAAGGGTAATGAATACTTGGACCTTTACGGAGGCCATGCCGTAATATCGGTGGGGCATACACATCCTTACTATGTGGCCAAACTTACAGAACAGTTGAATAAACTCGGGTTCTATTCCAATTCTGTAGTAAATAAGCTGCAACAGGAACTGGCGCAAAAGATGGGAGAACAATGCGGTTACCCCGACTATTTTCTGTTCCTTGTAAACTCAGGTGCAGAAGCAAACGAGAATGCTATAAAACTGGCTTCGTTCCATAATGGACGCAGGAAAGTTCTCTCGTTTAAGAAAGCGTTTCACGGACGTACTTCGGTTACTGTTGCTACAACGGATATCCCAGCGTATTCAGCGCCTGTAAATCAGTCGGAGAATGTAGTCTTCGCTCCGTTTAATGATATTGAATTTGTAAAAAAGGAGTTGGCCACAAAAGAATATTGCTCTGTTATTATAGAAGGTATTCAGGGCGTTGCAGGTATCCAGATACCATACGATGATTTCCTGAAAGAGCTTCGCGACGTTTGTACCGAAACAGGAACTATTCTGATTCTGGACGAGATACAATCGGGCTATGGCCGCAGCGGTAAATTTTTCGCCCATCAGTATGCGGAAATACAAGCCGACCTGATAACTGTTGCTAAAGGTATCGGTAACGGTTTTCCGATGTCGGGAGTTTTGATTAATCCGATGTTTAAAGCTGTATACGGACAATTGGGAACCACATTCGGGGGGAATCATCTGGCTTGTGCGGCAGCTATCGCTGTACTTGACATAATGAAGAACGAGAAGCTTATCGAAAACGCTTACAATGTCGGCGAATTCCTGATGGAAGAACTTAGAAAATTCCCTCAGATAAAAGAAGTACGCGGACGCGGGCTTATGATAGGTATGGAATTTGATGAACCTATAAAAGAAAAACGGACGAAGCTTTTATTTGAAGAAAAAGTTTTTACCGGAGCTACAGGTACACACGTATTTCGTTTACTGCCTCCGCTTTGCCTGACAGTAGAACAGGCAAAAGAGTTTCTCGAAAGGTTTAAAAAAGTGCTCTGAAATATGTGAAGGCTGGTGCCACTTCTTTATGGGGGAGGAGCCAGATAGGTAAACGGCCAGAAAGGGATATTCCTCAGGATAAAAAACAGGATAACTGTAATCAGAAGTGTATATCCGAACCAGGGTTTGAATACAAAGCTTTTCAGGTACTTTTCCTGCCCGAGTATATAAATCCTTACAGCCAGATAATAGAAGTAAGCCAGAAATGGTCCCGCTACGATGAAGAAGATATTATAGCGCAAAGCCTCTGATATATCTCCATGCAATAGGAAATGCAAAGCACGTTGCCCGCCGCATCCGGGACATTCCAGTCCGGTAGCCGCTTTGAATGTACAGGGTGTATTTTCTCCCGCTATATTATAGATTGCATAATAAACGGCTATAATAACGATTGGGAATAAAATGGCTGATATAAGCAGTATATACTTCTTCATAAAAAAGGAAAGGTAATTCCATTGAAATTACCTTTCTGTATTATAATGTTTAAACTTAGTGGCTGTTAAGCTCCGTACTGATCCATGATAGTTTGGTATTGCTCCATGATAGCGGAAATACCACCTGCCAATATGATAGAAACAATAATCCAGACAATTGACAGAATGATCGTACCTATGGCTATCAATGACAATAATTTAGCGTTCTTGGCAGCACTCTCTGCTCCGGCATAATCTCCTGCAAAATATTTGGAATCAACCTGAGTGGAGAAAACAATTGCGATAATACCGAGGATAACACCGATACAACTGACGTATCCGCAGCAGGTTATCAAACTTACAACTGTAGCTATGATAGCTAAAATCAAATTATTATTTGGTCTCGGTGGTTTAGTCGGGTTTTCCCAACTGTTAGCTTGTTGAGCAGGTTCTTGATAACCTTGGTTGCTAAATTCTGTCATGGTTATGATATTATTATTAAAAAAGTTTGTTAATACTGCTCAAATATATATAAAAATATAACATACAAAAAGAAAAATTAATCCTAACTTCGTTATTCGGTTTAAATAAGTATCAATGAAAGTAAAAGTTACCCTGTATTCCCTTATTGTGTTAGCCATGATTGTTTTTATCTGTGCCGGGGTATATGTGGCTTTTATGAATGGATATATCCGTTTGAATTATCCGTCTTTCAAAGATTATCCTGTACAGGGGATTGATGTTTCCCATCATCAGCAAGAGATAGACTGGCATAAGCTGGATAAGAAAAAGGTTCAGTTTGCTTTTATCAAAGCCACAGAAGGAGGCAATCATAAAGATTCCATGTTTCAACTTAACTGGCGCGAAGCCCGTCAGAATAAGATACTGTCGGGAGCCTACCATTTCTTTACTTTTTGTAAAGACGGAGAGGAGCAAGCACGGAATTATATACACTACGTCCCTCGTGATAGTATAGATTTACCACCTATTATCGACCTGGAGTATGGAGGAAACTGTAGCCCTGCAAACCGGAAGGAGGATCTGATCACTGAAATAGCCAACTACTTTGAGATTATAGAAGACCATTATCAGCGCAAGGTGATTATCTATACCACAAATGAATTCTATAAAAATTACCTGCAACACCAATTCCCGGATAATCCTATCTGGATACGTGATATTATCGCAAAACCCAATTTACCCGATGGCCGTGACTGGCTATTCTGGCAATTCTCGAACCGGGGCCGGATAGACGGCATAGATACCCCGGTCGACCTGAATGCCTTCAATGGAAGCCACGAAGAATTTGAAAAGCTTTTAAATAAAAAGGCTCTTGTCAGTGAATAACTCTTTTATTTTCCATTCCATAATTCCTTAATGACTTCTTCCTGTGAATATCCGAGCGGGCAATCATCGCTCCTGGTGTTCGCCCTATAGCTTCCTTCCGATTTATTAGGGCATGTGATCATACGAAAGCCCGGCATTTCGAGATGACCGTCGGGATCATATTTCCTGATCCACTTGTAGACATAACGAAGCCACTCATTTCTATATGTTTCCGGCTGGAGTGAAAACCATGATATCTCATCCCATCCCCATACAAAATGACTTTCCAGATTTGCTACATTGGGCTTTTCTCCCCGCCCGAAATTATCGAACTCTACCAGATACGGGAGGTTACCGCATTTCCATCCGCTTGGAGTGATGCAACCTTTACTTTTATTGTATATGGCATCCAGATAATTTTCTTCCAATATACCCTCATACGGTTTTTCCGGTATTTCTTTAATCCGTAATGGAAACGAATTGAAATCCAATAAACTTACCCCGTCTTTTATCATATCGCCTTTGGGTACATGCGCATCTATCAGTACCCAGTTGCGCCGTGCATGTAGCTGAGCATAATTCCGTATTTTTTTCAGAATGCTTTCCCAGGCTTCTCTCTCGGGATCGCTCATCCCCATAAGTTCGACCTGTCCGATATGGAATGCTTCACAACCAAGGTTGATATATGAACCTGCCAGAAAGTAGAACCATAGTTGAGTCTCCTGTTTGCTTATATCGGGAACGCTACTCCCTTCATGCCAGTGATTAACCAGTTTCCCTTCATTATTGAGCATACTGTCGTAAGAGAAAAAGCGGTCTTCGGCCGGGAGGTCGAAATCTTCGAATACCCATACCGGTATCTTTACATTATCTACATCCCGCGTGATAATCTCAAATATACAGGCCTGAAAAATCATTTCGGGATCAAATGCGTGCATTTCAGTAATAATGGCTTTGGCCCTCGTCCAAAACTCCGGTGAATTTAAAAGGCTTTCACCGCCCCATCGGTAAATGGAACGCCCTATGAATTTAGCTCCAATGTTTTTTACCATCCTTATATCATCCCTATGGTAGGGATATGTACGCCTGCCTTCAGGCTTATCGGGCATAAGAAAGTACACCATTGTGATTGATTTGTCGAGATAATTACCCAGAACATCTTCCCGTATGCCGTTTTTATCAAAATGATAAGATTTTTTATTACCCTTGGTTTCACAGGAGGAGAAGCTGAAAATTATAGAACTTACAATGAATGTTATGAGCAGTTTCATATCTGTATTTATTTATTTTTCGATTCGGGAGTGATTTCTATTGTCTGCCATTGTGACCCGCCTTTAAATCCGACCGGGCCGCTTTCTTTCCGCATCAGTCCGTTCAGCCGGAAAAAGTTCTCGAAATGCTTATTCATTATCGTTTCTCCCGACCCCACTGCTATGAGCGTAGGGCCATCCTGATCTGCTCCATAGCCGCCTTGCGCCGCTGATTTAATATCAGGTATATAATTCGGCCATGTACCTTTATACCATGTGTAACCAAAGAGAAATGGGATACTTCCGGCATCCCGCATCTTTTGTTTCCACTCCAACTGAAGTTGTACAAACGGTTCGCCCGGACAAGTAGAAATAGCTATATTGTCATTGAGCAGAATTGTTGAGATATGAACATCAAAAAGAGCATCGGACTTGAATCTTCCTGTAAATTGCAGTGAATCGTTCATATATCTTATGCCGGCCTGCTTGATTGCCGAGGGAGTCAGTGATCCGGTTAGTTTAATAGCCTCATATGCAAGCAGGCTTCCAACCCGTTCTATGGTTCTGTAGTCCGTCTTAAATGAATCGTCCGGACCACTTCTCCTCGAACTGATAATCAATGATTCTATATTTCCGGCGCCACCCTGTACAAACAGGCAAACCGCGTTATTCCCAAAAGCTTCCTCGACTTTTTTGCAGGCAACTCCCGGAAAATCAGCTGAAATCTCATAATTGCTGCATACTATATCGGCGTGACAGGCATAATTCATTACAATTCCCTTTGTATTTCCCTGCATATCTTCCACCTTTATAACTCCCACTTCAGGATCTACGGGGCCAAAAGGAATACGTTCCGGATTTTCAGAAGTATAATGATCGTCTGAGAACCATGATTCCCGCGAATGTCCATCTTCCCTTACTATCAATCGGTTGAACCCAAGTTGAGGGAATTTTCGGTGACCGGCAGCCAGTTTTGCCGGAAACATATTGTCTGTAGCTTCTTTCAATGCTTTGGTTAATTGGCTTATGACAAGAGTTTCGTCCCTTTTTCCGGAAGAATGGGTATGTGATGAAGATAAAAATAATACATCTAAGCCAAACTGTTCTTTACCTATTTTGGCTATCCGGTCACTTGTGTAGATGCCCTGGTCGACAGCGATAAATCCTACTCGTTTATCCCCGTCCCGTAATATCAGAACACGGGCATATAATGAGTCGTGCAGTGGTATTTCGTGTGGTGATGTGATATTTACTTTCGATAATCCGGCAGTGATTGTGCCTGATTGTGCAATACTGATCCCCGATAAGGATATACAACAAAAAATTATCAATAAAAATTTTATTCCGGACATAGAATATCAGATTTAAATCGTTAGTTAAATTAAGATGACGGTTCAAATGTAACTAATTAATTTTCAAATAACTAATGCTTGGGTTCGCAGGCCTGTTTAATCAAATGTACAGAATACAATATGGTGCAGATACTTTTCTTGTCCATAGAATGTCCTGCAAATATTTTTGTTATTTATTCTCTTATCGGAAAATTACAATATCTTTTTTTGAAAAATATGTCATATTATAAATTACTGATTCTTAAAAAATCATATCTTCGTTTACCTTATAGATAAATAATATTTCAGAAAATAACTGTACGGGACTTTTAATCATCCTGATATGTAGAAATAAAAATAGATTATATGAAAGAAATAAAGCGAATATCAGAAAATGAAAATTACACGGCAATTAATATCGGCCGTTTAGAAAACCTGAATGAATATTCCCTTATCCATCCTAAGAATAGACAGGAGATAACAGGCAAAGTTTTCCTGAAAGAAGCGACAGGTGCAACGGGTACCGAAATTTCATTTCAGATGCTACCACCCAAAACCGATATTTCCTATTTTCATATTCATAAACAAAATGAAGAGACCTATATAGTATTAAAGGGTTTTGGCGATTTTCAGGTAGATGAGGATTGCTTCCCTATAGCAGAAGGCAGTGTGGTGAGAGTATCACCGGCAGGAAAGAGGTGCTTGCGTAATTCTTCTGATGAAACAATGATCTATATGGTCATCCAGTCGAAGGAAGATTCTCTGAATCAGTATAGTTCTGCTGATGGGGAGCGGGTTCTTTACGATCCTAAATGGAAATAGCGGAGGATACACGGATTTACTTATTTTAAAATTTTTGAAATAAAAAAGACAAAATGTTTGTTTTATTCAAAAAAGTATTACTTTTGTATCCATAATCATAACAAGGTTATTGAAATGAAGAATTTTTCTACATACTTTTTCTTTTTTTACTTTTACTTTTTTAGAAGGTGAAACAGGATTTTGTATGAGAAAATTGAAAATAAAATAAAACAATCAGATATATAGAATCCTGTCAAGTATGACGGGATTTTTTTTTTGACAATAAGCTAAATAAATGAGAAAAGTTGCAATACAAGGAGGACTGGGAGCATATCACGGCATTGCCGCTGAAAATTTCTTTGAAGAAGAGGTCGAAATAGTGCCCTGCATTACATTTCGCGATATCTTTACTACCATCAAAAAAGAGCCGAATACGATTGGTATTATGGCTATAGAAAATACCATTGCCGGGAGCCTTTTGGGTAATTATGAATTACTGAAAGAGAATAAGCTTCCTATTGCAGGTGAGTTTAAGCAACGTATATCTCATTGTCTGGCAGCGCTTCCCGGACAAACCATCCATGATATAAAGGAAGTGGAATCGCATCCTATCGCGCTGATGCAATGTACTAATTTTCTGGATACATTACCCGGGGTACGCATTATTGAACATGAGGATACAGCTCTGGCAGCGAAAGATGTCGCCGAAAAGCGTTTGCATGCTACGGCTGCTATATGCAGCGTGAGAGCAGCTGAAATTTATGGACTGGATATACTGGCGAGAGGAATTGAGACGAATAAGCACAATTTTACTCGCTTTCTTATTTTTGGCAATAAATGGATAGTACAGGAGATTCAGCTAAACGAGGTCATAAACAAATCATCTATTGTGTTCACCCTGCCGCATACCGAAGGAAGCCTTTCGAAAGTATTGTCTGTATTTTCTTTCTATGGTATCAGTCTCACCAAGATACAGTCTTTGCCTATTGTCGGCCGGGAGTGGGAATATCAGTTTTATGTAGACCTCAAATTCTCGGATTTGGAACGTTATCACCAATCGCTGGATGCTATCCGTCCCCTGATAAGTGAACTTAAAACACTGGGTGAATACCCGGAAGGCCGTCAGAGCGAACTTTAATTTTGAATTCCTGGAATCTTTAAATATTGAAATCAATATGAATATAATACCCGCCGACCGCCTGAATACAGTGCAGGAATACTATTTCTCTACCAAATTGAGAGAAGTAGCGGAAATGAATGCCGCAGGGAAGAATGTGATCAGCCTTGGCATTGGTAGTCCCGATCTGCCTCCATCAGAAGAAACGGTAAGGGCTCTGAGTGAATCCGCTGCGAAAAATGACGCGCATGGTTATCAGCCGCATGTGGGTATCCCTCAGCTGCGTGATGCTTTTGCTACGTGGTACAAACGTTGGTATGGTGTGACGATCGATCCGGCAAAGGAGATACAGCCGCTAATCGGCTCAAAAGAAGGTATCCTTCACATCTCTCTGGCGTTTCTGAACCCCGGAGACGGGGTCTTGGTGCCTAATCCCGGTTATCCTACATACACATCTGTAAGTAAGATGGCAGGTGCGAAGATTCATACATACGATCTGGATGAAAATAACAACTGGCAGCCCGATTTTGAAGCATTGGAAAAAATGGATTTATCCGGTGTAAAGCTGATGTGGGTTAATTATCCGAATATGCCGACAGGAGCAAATGGTTCGTTAGGCCTGTTCGAGAAGCTGGTTGCATTTGGCAGGAAGCATGGTATTGTCATCGCCCATGATAATCCGTATAGCCTTATATTGAACGAGAATCCGCTTAGTATCATGCAAGTGGAGGGAGCAAAAGAGATTTGTATAGAGTTGAATTCTATGAGTAAATCGCATAATATGCCCGGATGGCGTATTGGTCTGGTTGTTTCCAATCCTCAGTTTATAGGGTGGATACTCAAAGTGCTCAGCAACATCGAAAGCGGCATTCTAAAACCCATGCAAATGGCTGCTATCGCTGCATTGAATAATTCGGATGAATGGCATAGGAAAAACAATATAGAACTATATGCAAACCGCCGTAGATATGCTGCTGCCATAATGGATGAACTGGACTGCACATATGATGAGAATCAGGTAGGTATGTTTCTTTGGGGAAAAATACCTGCGAAGTATAAAAGCAGCGAGGAACTGGCAGATAAAATCTTATACGATGCCAGAGTATTCCTTACACCCGGGTTTATATTTGGGAGCAAAGGGGAGAGATACATCCGTATATCGCTTTGCTGCAATGAACATATGCTGAAAGAGGCACTGGAAAGAATAAAGAAATTACAATCATAAAAACTCAGATAAAATGGAATTAGAATCAATCTTACTGCCGGGAGTTGACCCGGAACGTCCTTTGGTGATCGCGGGCCCGTGTAGCGCCGAAACGGAGGAACAAACATTAAATACAGCCCGCCAACTGGCAGCTGATGGTATCAAAATTATGCGTGCAGGCATCTGGAAACCACGCACAAAACCCGGAGGATTTGAAGGTGTAGGCAGTGAAGGTCTTGCATGGTTGAAAAAAGTGAAGCAGGAAACAGGAATGTATGTCTCAACTGAAGTTGCTACACAGAAGCATGTATATGAAGCATTGAAGTACGGCATAGATATGCTCTGGATAGGAGCCCGCACCACGGCTAACCCGTTTGCTGTACAGGAGATTGCAGAAGCTTTACAAGGTGTGGATATACCTGTATTGGTAAAGAATCCGGTAAATCCCGATTTGGAATTATGGATCGGGGCACTCGAACGCCTTAGCAATGTAGGGTTGACTAAACTGGGCGCGATCCATCGTGGATTCAGTTCGTATGATAAAAAGATCTACCGTAATCTTCCCCAATGGCATATCCCTATCGAACTGAAACGCCGTTACCCTGATTTGCCTAT
This sequence comes from Dysgonomonas termitidis, assembly GCF_042654545.1. Taxonomy (GTDB): domain Bacteria; phylum Bacteroidota; class Bacteroidia; order Bacteroidales; family Dysgonomonadaceae; genus Dysgonomonas; species Dysgonomonas termitidis. Next base: position 30,619 of record NZ_JBHSGN010000061.1, on the reverse strand, counting down.
CATCTGCGACCCAAGCCATATCGGAGGTAAGCGCGATCTGATCCAACCTCTTTCTCAACAGGCTATGGACCTGAATTTCGAAGGGCTGATTATTGAAACACATTGCGATCCTGATAATGCATGGAGCGATGCTTCGCAACAAGTGACACCATCGAGGTTGAAAGAAATTCTTTCGGTTTTGGTTATCCGCGATGGTAAGCAGTCGACGGAAGACTTGTCGGTATTGCGCAGGCAGATTGACGAAATAGATGACCAGTTGCTGGAACTACTGGCCAAACGTATGCGTATTTCTTGCGAGATAGGTACATTCAAGAAAGAACATAACATGACTATCGTGCAGACCGACCGCTATGATGAGATACTAAGCAAGCGTATTTCCCAGGCAGAAGGTATGGGTATGAATCCTGAATTTATGCGTGTTGTTCTGGAAGCGATTCACGAAGAGTCTGTAAGACAGCAAATAGATATTCTGAATAAGTAAATATCTGTTTATCAGTTATTAAGTAAAGGGTGGATTTTGTTCACCCTTTATTTATATATCTTGATAGTTTATTGTGACAGGTGTCAGATATAATTTAACAAAGAATACTTTCCATATATTAATAATTCTAACAAAAGTACCTGTATGGTATAATGCTTACTGGTATTACTGTTACAATTATGATATTTGCAATGTTTATATGGCATATAATCTAAGAATTTGTTTACATTTGCACATATCACCTATAGAATGATTATATGGAAAATAATAAATTTTTAACGCTCATCCGGGAGGGAATAATTAATAACTGGGAACGTCCCGCATTGACCGATTATAACGGAGAAACATACCTATATAAGGATTTTGCAAAAAAAATAGCGCAATTACATATCTTGTTCGATGATCTTGAGGTTCAGAAAGGAGATAAAATCGCTATCTGCGGCAAGAATTCGGCTAACTGGGCTGTAGCCTTTTTCGGCTCGCTTACTTATGGAGCTGTTATAACTACGATTCTGCATGATTTTAGCGGGGAGAATATACATACGCTTGTAAATCATTCCGAAGCGAAAGTCCTGTTTGCGGATGAATATGTATGGTCTAAGGTAGATCCAGTACAAATGCCGTCTGTGGAAGCTATTTTACTGATAGATGACTTTTCGGCGCAGAAATCACGTTCAGCTAAGTTTTTGGAATCATGCTCTCATTTGGAACAGACATTCAATGTTAAATATCCGAAAGGATTCTCACAGGAAGATGTCATCTTTTATGACGAGTCTCCGGATGAACTGGCAGTACTTAATTATACGTCAGGAACTACCAGTAATCCTAAGGGAGTGATGATCCCGTACCGGAGTTTGTGGTCAAATACCCGTTTCGCGATAGATAGTATTGAATTTGTGAAAGCGGGTGACGGCATAGTATGTATGTTGCCTATGGCGCATATGTACGGGTTAGCCTTCGAGGTATTGCTATCTATAGCCAAGGGTTGTCACATACATTACCTGACCCGTGTCCCTTCACCTCAAATAATTCTGGATGCTTTTTCTAAAGTGAATCCGACATTAGTGCTGGCTGTACCGCTTATTATCGAAAAGATAATACAGACCCGTGTTTTTCCTCAATTGAAGAAACAACCGGTCAGGACGTTAATTAAAATCCCTTTCTTCAGAAAAAAAATATATAAAAAAATTGCTGAAAAACTTGTACCTGTCTTTGGCAATAAGCTGGTTGAGGTGGTCATTGGAGGAGCTGCCTTGAATAAAGAGGTCGGGGCATTTCTCACGGATATAAGATTTCCATACACAGTTGGTTATGGTATGACCGAATGCGGCCCGCTTATTTCCTATGAATATTGGGAAACATATAAGCAAGGGTCGTGTGGCCGCCCTGTCGACCGTATGAGTGTGCGCATAGAATCATCCAATATGGAAACTGAAGCTGGAGAAATAATAGTGAAGGGACAAAATGTGATGTTGGGATACTACAAAAATGAAGAAGCGACCAACCAGGTTCTGGATAGTGCGGGATGGTTGCGTACCGGGGATTTGGGCGTGATGGACCGCGATGGATTCCTGTTTATTCGCGGCCGTAGTAAAACGATGATACTCAGTGGATCGGGGCAGAATATCTATCCGGAAGAAATTGAAGACTATTTCAATAATTCACCTTATATTGCCGAATCACTTGTAATCGAGGAAAATGGCAAACTGATCGCCCTTATTTATCCTGATAAAGATTATTTGAAGGCGCATGATGTGAAAGAAGAGGATTATTCTGCTATTTTTGTGGCTGAATTGAAAGCGATAAACAAACGCCTGCCGGGATACAGTCAGGTGGTGAATTTCAGATTGCAGGATCAGGAATTTGAAAAGACGCCAAAACGGAGTATTAAACGCTTTTTATATCAAAAGAACTCATAACTCTAACTAATATAGACTCATGTCAGTAGACGATAAAAAGATTATTTTTTCAATGATGGGCGTCGGTAAATTATACCCGCCACAAAAACAAGTATTAAAGAACATTTACCTGTCATTCTTCTATGGAGCCAAGATCGGCATCATCGGCCTCAACGGTTCGGGTAAATCCACGCTGTTGAAGATTATAGCCGGAATAGATAAGGAATATCAGGGCGAAATAGTATCGGACAAAGGCTTTTCGGTGGGATACCTTGAACAGGACCCGAAGCTCGACCCTGCCAAAACCGTAAAGGAAATAGTGCAGGAAGGTGTACAGCCTATAATGGACCTGCTGAAAGAATATGAAGGCATTAACGAAAAATTCGGATTGCCCGAATATTACGAGGATGCAGATAAAATGGACGCTCTTTTTGCCCGTCAGGCAGTATTGCAGGATAAGATAGATGCGAGCGACGCATGGAATATAGACAATAAGCTCGAGCGTGCGATGGATGCGCTCCGTTGTCCGCCCGAAGACCAATTGACCGCAAATCTCTCGGGAGGGGAAGCCCGTCGTGTAGCACTTTGCCGCCTGTTGCTCCAGGAACCGGATGTATTGCTACTCGATGAGCCTACCAACCATTTGGACGCGGAGTCTATCGATTGGTTGGAGCAACATCTTCAACAGTATAAAGGTACAGTAATCTGTATCACCCACGACCGCTACTTTCTCGACCATGTTGCCGGATGGATTCTTGAACTCGACAGAGGAGAAGGTATCCCGTGGAAAGGAAACTATACATCATGGCTTGAGCAAAAGACCAAGCGTATGGAGCAGGAAGAAAAGCAGGCCAGCAAGCGCCGCAAAACCCTCGAACGGGAGTTGGAGTGGGTGCGTATGGCTCCCAAAGCCCGTCATGCAAAAGGTAAAGCCCGTTTGAATGACTATGAGAAGATGCTGAATGCCGACCAGAAAGAGCGGGAAGAAAAACTTGAGATATTTATTCCTAACGGCCCGCGTCTCGGTAATAAGGTAATAGAGGCACATGGAGTAACAAAAGCTTTCGGAGATAAGCTCTTGTTCGATAATCTAGAATTTATGCTGCCGCCATCGGGTATTGTCGGTATTATCGGACCAAATGGAGCAGGTAAAACCACCTTGTTCCGCTTGATTCAAGGCTTGGAAAAAGCTGATAAGGGAACATTTGAAGTAGGTGAGACCGTAAAGATAGGTTATGTAGATCAATCGCATGCTGATATCGATCCTAATAAGACTGTCTATCAGGTTATTTCGGGAGGAAGCGAGTTTGTCCGCGTAGGAGGGAAAGATATTAATGCCCGCGCTTACTTGTCCCGCTTTAATTTCTCGGGAGGAGACCAGGAAAAACTTACCGGTATACTTTCCGGAGGGGAGCGTAATCGTCTGCATCTGGCATTGACGCTGAAGTCGGAAGCCAATGTATTGCTTCTCGATGAGCCTACCAATGATATCGACGTAAATACATTGCGTGCATTGGAAGAAGGTTTGGAAAACTTTGCAGGATGCGCTGTTGTGATATCGCATGACCGTTGGTTCCTCGACCGTATCTGTACACATATCCTGGCTTTTGAAGGTAATTCGGAAGTATTCTTTTTTGAAGGGAGTTACAGCGAATACGAAGAAAATAAAAAGGCACGCTTGGGCAATGTGGAGCCGAAGCGTATCCGTTACAGAAAACTGATTAATTGATACCGGGCGGCCGGTTAAAAGGCTGCCGGATTCATCTGTTACTACGTCGTTGAGGTGTGGACTGAAAAAAAATTAAGAAATGACTTTAATATGGAAGTAATTCGATTAAAGTCATTTTCTTTGATATCCTCTTCTATATAAAAAAGGAAGAATATAAGAAAAGCCTGTCTCACAACAGGCCTAACCAAAACTTCTAAATAATCTTACGCTGACATTTAATGTATAAAACAAAGTTAAATATCAATTTTGTAGATTTTTTGAGCGTCGAAAATTATTTGGCCCGGTACTTATGTAGAACAATTCAAAGGATAATCGGGTACTGGAAAGCGGCCTTACGGTATCACGAACAAACAGCCAGGATAATAAAACATAACTGTTACCAACCGTATTCGCATTAGCAGCAAGAAATATCTATGCACAAACCCCGGAGATGGCAGTAATCCCGTTCCATGAGACAAAAGATTCAATACCCGGTACGGTAGCGGCTGATTAATTAAAAAATCATAACATCTGCAACTAAAGGTATGTTGCATACATCTAACATATGTGTATCGACAGCAGATTTAGTTACATTTGCTCTTGTTTTTATAAACGATGCGTGTCAGAGTTTGAAAACCTAGTGTTACTTTATTCGTATATTTTTATCTATAAATACAGATAACAGGTATGTATATAACAAAAGCTGACAGGGTGAAAAATTTCGAAAAGGTTGTTACCTTTGTTACTTTTTGATAAAATATATGTTGATTATCAGTAAAGTAAATATTTCTTTAGAAAAGGCAGAAGTGCCGTCCCTTCACTTGGAGATTGATTCTGGACAGAGTTTGTACCGGGCAATAGCTGCTGGGTTCTTTGAGGAAGAAACAATGAAAAATAACGTGAAAAGTGTGTCAGGTTTGTCAAGTTTTTGTCAAGTTTTTTGCAAGAATTACAAATGATTGCGCTCTGCGGGCAGTAACAAGTTACGAGTAAAATATTGTTCATTGGATAACTATTGACTCATAATTGAAAAATGTGTTACCTTTGTTACTTTCAATTATTGATTATGATAACTCCTATATAAATGAAAAGAGCAGACCTGTATCAAACTTTATTTTTATATGTGTTTTGTTGTCAGTATGTTATGTGCATTTAGACTAGATATTATTTTAATAAATAATGGAAAATAATAAAGATATGACCCGCTATATTACCGGTTTGAAGAGAATCAGTGACTATCTAGGAAAAGATACTGGAGATATGTACCATATGGGGACCGATAGCAGCGGTGGAGGAGATGATTCAAAATAGATGAGAATCTAAGGAACAAAAAAGAAAAAACGTTTTAACTGAATGAGTGAAATACCACAATATATTAGCAGAAGGAAGATAATGCTCCTATTGTCTTTCTTTTTCATCATTTGTGGTACAGTATGTGCCCAGTCGCTCACTACGGTACGTGGTACCGTCAGAGATGCAATAACCAAGGAAAAATTACCTTTTGTTACGGTCGTATTCGATAAGACGACTATCGGTACATTTTCGGATGAAGAGGGTGAATTCAGATTGAGTAACAGAGGGAATTATACATCTGTTACAGCTTCTCTTCTGGGATATAAGTCCGAAACGATAACGATTCCTATAGGTAAAACTACAACAATAGAAATAAGTCTCGAACCGGAAGATAAATTATTGAAAGAGGTCATTGTCCGCCCGCAGAAAGAGAAATATTCCAAGAAGAATAATCCTGCAGTCGAATTGATTAAAAAAGTGATCGCTCACAAAAATGAGAATAATATAACAGATCTCAGTTATTACCAGTATAAGGAATATGAACGGATATTTTTTGCACTGAATGAGTATCATCCGGATATGCCTTTGCTGAAAAAATATAAGTTCCTGCCCAATTATGCAGATACATCAATGATCGATAATAAAATCATACTGCCTTTCTCTATAAGGGAAAGGATTTCCGATGTATTTTATAAAAAAGAAAATAATTCGACCAAACGTATTGTAAAAGGCTATCATATAGAAGGATTGGATAAGACATTCGATACAGAAGGGCTTGATGCCATTATCAAGGAAGTGTTTAAAGATATATCTATATATGATAATTCTATCAATCTGCTGCTACAGCCCTTTGTGAGTCCGTTGAGCGAGCATAGTGCCGTTAATTTTTACAGATGGTACCTGTCGGATACGGTGACCATAGACAAGGACCGTTATGTAAAACTTGATTTTGCTCCTTTCAATTCCCGTGATATCGGTTTTACAGGCAATCTGTATATCTCTCTTGACAGCATGTATGCAGTAAAGAGAGCTGTGATAAGGACTCCGAAGAAAATGAATATAAACTTTGTTCAGGAACTTGTTATTCAGCACGATTATAAGAAAACGGCAGATAATAAGTGGATTCCTTTGGAGGAGCGTATGGCTATCGATGTTACTATGGCCGATCTTGTCAAGTTCTATATAGATAAAACCCGGACTTATGTGGATTTTGTCGAAAATCAGCCTATGGACCCGGTTTTTGCTCTCACTGCCCCCGAGGTATTTGAAAAAGACTATTTGAGAAGAGATAAAAATTTCTGGGCAGATAACCGGCCGGCTGAACATAAGAAAGACTACCGGATGGATCAAATGTTGGAAGATGTAAATAAAATATTACTGTTCAAAATACTATTGAGAACCGGTGATATCCTGTCCACCGGCTACTTTCCTACCTCGAAGGACCCTGAGACAAATAAGCTGGAGATAGGGACTATTCCTACATTCTACAGTTTCAATAAAACAGAAGGTAATCGCTTCCGTATGACACTATCTACTACGAAGAATTTCCATCAGAATCTTTTCTTCTATGGTTATGGAGCTTACGGAACAAGGGATGAAGAGTTTAAATATTACGGCGAAGTTACGTGGGCTTTCGACAAGGTAGAGAAGCACAAAGATGAATATCCGAAGAATAACCTGATAGTTGCCTATAAATATGATATAAATACATTAGGCCAACGCTACACGCAGGCCGAACGGGACAATATACTGATGTCGATACAAGCATCGGGTAATTCTAAAATGACATATAACCGCCAGACTCAGATTGCCTGGGATAAAGAGTTTTATGGCGGGTTCTCATTTAAACTTACCGGGCAGACCTTTGATGAACGTCCCGCTGCCAATATCGTATTTGAAAAAATGGATGAAAATGGTAATATATATGCAGTGGACAGGGTAAAGACCACCGAGGCCATGCTTGCCCTACGCTATGCCCCGAATGAAAAATTCTTTCAGCAGCGTAGGAAGAGGCACTCTATACCTTCGCCGCGGCTGGTGATGAACCTGACGCATACCATGGCTCTTGAAGACATCTTAGGAGGTCAGTATAATTACAATAAAACATCTCTGGCCATATCCAAACAGTTTTGGGTTGCACCATACGGTAAGCTCTATCTGACAGCGCAGGCTGAAAAAATATGGGGTGAGACACCATTCCCGTTTTTGATAACGCCCAGCGCCAATAGTTCATATACTATACAGCGGGGGAACTACTATCTGATAGAGCCTCTCGAATTTGTACACGATGCGCAGGCTTCATGGGAAATATATTATCATATGGGTGGATGGTTCCTCAATAGGGTTCCTTTCATTAAAGTCCTGAAGTGGCGCGAAGTATTTGGCTTCCGTGGTTTTATCGGTTCATTGAGTAATAAGAACAATCCGGAGCTCAACAGGAATCTGCTGATCTTTCCGCAGGATACATATACCACAAGCAGAGGTCCGTATATGGAATATAATATAGGGATAGAAAATATATTTAAGCTGTTCCGTATCGACTATGTACGCAGGATAAACTATCTCGATCATCCGAATGTAGATAAGGATGGCTTCAGGATATCGTTTAACCTGAATTTTTGACGCTTCTTTTCAGAGGAATGTATCCGCTATCCGCATTAATATTTCCTGAGGGTCTAAGGGGTGTTTCTTAGGCGGGTTTGCAGGTACTAATACTTTTAATCCCTGCGGGATGATCTTTACATGTATCTCCTTGCCCATTTTCACGGGGTCACCGTCTATATGCATCATTCCTTCATTTTCGCGCCTGATTGTGACCTCATTGGTAATCAGTTCGATCATTTTGCTGCTCTCATCTATTTTCTTTGTAAATAGTTGCAGGGATGTTTGCGGAACATCAAGGATAGATAACGGCTTTAATATGGCGATATTCATCATGCCGTCCTGTATGTCGGCGTGGGGGGCTATATGCGCATTGTACCCATATTGTGAAGCATTAGCGCAGGTAACCACAAATGCTTTGTCTTTTATAGTACCCTCGGGGCATATTATTTCATAGGTTTCGGGCTTCTGCCGGATAAAGGTCTCAAGCATATTCTTGAAGTACATAAACGAGCCTCTTGTCTTTTTACCTGAGGACATTGCGGCCACTTCCGCGTCAAAGCCTACACCGCAGGTACAGAAGAATATGCGGTCATTTACCATTCCATAGTCGATGGATATGATATTTTCGTCCAGAATAACAGCCATTGCTTTTTTTGCATCGATCGAAATATTCAGGTCACGGGCCAGGCCATTGCCGGACCCCATTGGGATGATGCCTAAAGCCGTGTCGGAATTGACTAATGTGCGAGCTACTTCGTTTACTGTACCATCACCGCCTACGGCAATCACATAGTCCACTTTATCTTTGATAGCTTGTTTGGCGATCTCTGAGCCATGTCCGGCATAACCGGTAATAAATATATGGATATCGAATTTGCGGGCATCAAACATATCCGCTATTTTGTGAGGAAGGTTTTGCTTCGATGATGTTCCCGATTTCGGGTTGATTATGGCATATATTTTTTTCTTGGCACTCATTTCATCAGCACATAAAAGTTTTGTCATACAAAAATAACATATTAACAGTCATAGACCAAATAATAGGCTGGAATTGCACAGAACAATCAGAATGGCTTCTTTATATAGTTGTAGAAGTAATGAGACTCTAATCTGCAATTTATATATCCTTTAAGATTAATGACATCATTAATTCAATATCTTTGTATTTATAATCTAAAATATAAAGATAAGCCATGATGGACCCATTAGAAAAAGAACAAATTGTCAGTTTGATTAAAAAAGAGGTTGTTCCGGCCATCGGCTGTACCGAACCTATTGCAGTATCATTGTGTGTGGCAAAAGCAACAGAAGTTCTTGGAAAACAGCCAGAAAAGATAAAGGTGTATCTGAGTGCCAATGTATTGAAGAATGCTATGGGGGTGGGGATTCCGGGAACCCGGATGGTAGGACTGCCTATAGCTGTGGCTTTGGGAGCGCTTATCGGAAAGAGTGAATATGGCCTGCAGGTACTGAAAGATCTTACACCGGAGGATGTTGTACAAGGAAAACAATATATATCCGAAAAACGTTTAGAAATAACCCTGAAAGAAAATATAGCAGACAGCCTGTACATAGAGGTACATTGTATGGCAGGGGTGGATGAGGCTGAAGCCATCATTCGTGGCATGCATACAAATTTTTCATATATAGCCATAAACGGAGATATACTTTGCGATGAGGCTTGTTGTGATAATGGCGATGTGTGTAAAGAAGAAGTAGCACTGACCTTCGCAAAGGTATATGAGTTCGCTACTGCTGTTCCGGTTGATGATATACGGTTTATTCTTCAGGCTGCGGAACTGAATAGGGAAGCCTCTAACCTTTCCAATGAAGGTAATTATGGACACAATGTTGCCAAAACGGTAACAGGGACTTTAGGTAAAAAGATATTCGGAGATTCCATGCTTTCGCATATGATGTCATATACGGCGGCAGCTTGCGATGCCCGTATGGATGGAGCGATGATTCCTGTGATGAGTAATTCCGGCAGCGGAAATCAGGGGATTACGGCGACCCTGCCTGTACTTACTTTTGCAGAAGATACCAATTGTACGGAAGATGAACTTGTCAGGGCATTGATACTTAGCCATCTGACTGTAGTGTATATAAAACAGAAATTAGGCCGTCTCTCAGCCCTGTGTGGTTGTGTGGCTGCGGCAACAGGGGCAAGTTGTGGTATTACTCATCTGATGGGCGGTAATTACAGTCAGGTCACCTTTGCCGTGAAAAATATGGTGGGAAATATAACTGGTATGATTTGCGACGGAGCAAAACCCAGTTGTGCTCTTAAGATATCGAGTGGCGTATCCACTGCGGTACTTTCTGCTATCATGGCTATGGAGCATAAAGTAGTATCATCTTTGGAGGGTATTGTGGATGATGATGTAGATAAAACAATTGAAAATCTTACCAGTATTGGTGCTGTTGGTATGCAGGAAACTGATAAGCTGGTATTGAAGATAATGACGAGTAAATAATTAATTAATAAAGATGGAAGTAAGAAATATCGTTAAGGTGCTGCCTGTTTGCGGGTTGGCTTTACTAACCGGCCTCTCTGCCTGTAGTTCTTCAAAGAAGAATGTGCAAGGTGAGGAGAATACGGTTGCAATTGCAGATACGATGAAACTGAATCTGGATTATACGTCGGTGGATTCAATGACAATTATCTATACAGATAAGGATGAGCTGAAAATCCAAATAGGAGATACAGACAGAGGACGGGTAGGAGAGATGTTGTCACAGCTGGTGAATGACACTGCGTGGAACAATAGCGGTATCATGGTGAAAATGGTTGCTCCCGATTATATGATAACGATGCATTATAAGGGTAAGACGCAGGATCATAACAGCTGGATATCTGTATGGAAAGAACTTGGAAAAGCCAAATTTGAAAATAAATGGTATCTGTTGCCGGAGGAAAAAGAACAAATGTTTGAATTATTAGATAGCTTAAAGCAATAAAAAACGCTCCCAACCGGGAGCGTTTTTTCAACCATTTGATAACCAATTTAGAATCTTAACCTTTTACAGTCTTTTCAATCCTTTTGTTTGCGCCTTATCAGCTTCTGTAATGCTGATGGCGTAACCTCCGGCAGGTGCGCATAGCTGCGATAACTTCGACTTGCCCGTTACCACTACTTTGCGGATAGTGTATGCCTGAGGATTTGTTTTATAGTGAGCGTCCTTCGCATCGCTGTATATAGTTGCGATGTATGTTTTAGCCGGGTCCAGGTATTCGAATGTGATATTTGATGTGCGTCCGTTCTCTCCACATACACTACCTACGAACCAGTTGTTTGAATTCTTTGCTTTACGGGCAACTGTAATATATTCACCGGGTTCGGCTTCCAGATATTTGCTTTCGTCCCAGTCTATAGCAACATCTTTAATGAACTGGAATGCATCGAGATATTGATTGTATGTTTCGGGCAGGTCGGCAGCCATCTGTAACGGGCTGTACATGGTTACATACAGTGCCAGTTGATTGGCCAGTGTACTGTTTACATGTGAATTGTTTCCGGGGTTGTACTTGCTTATATCCATCTGGAAGATACCCGGAGTATAATCCATCGGGCCTCCGATAAGGCGGGTGAACGGAAGTACGGTAACATGGTTGGGCTTATTACCGCCGAATGCCTGGTATTCTGTCCCGCGGGCCGATTCGTTTCCTATAAGGTTTGGCCATGTACGGCATACACCTGTCGGACGTACTGCCTCGTGAGCATTTACCATGATCTTATAACCGGCAGCTTTTTCGAAAGCATACTGGTAATGGTTTACCATCCATTGCCCGTAATGATGTTCGCCACGGGGAATAATATTGCCGACATAACCGCTTTTTACGGAATTGTACCCATTGTCTACCATAAATTGATAAGCCTTATCCAAGTGACGTTCATAATTGCGCACAGACGATGAAGTCTCGTGATGCATCATGATTTTCACTCCTTTACTTTTTGCATACGCATTAAGTTCTTCGACATCAAAGTCGGGATAAGGAGTCACAAAGTCGAATACATAATCTTTCGATTTGCCAAACCAGTCTTCCCATCCTTCATTCCAACCTTCTACAAGTACACCGTCGAAACCGTGTAATGCAGCAAAGTCTATATATGCTTTCACATGTGCAGTATTAGCTGCATGTTTGCCATTTGGCTTGGTTTTACTATAATCGGTAACACCCAGTTGTACACTGTACACGTCGTCAGTGTATGCCCAAGTGCTTTTGCCTGTAATCATTTCCCACCACACACCGACATATTTTACAGGTTTGATCCATGATGTATCTTCTATTTTAGAGGGCTCATTCAGGTTGAGTGTGGTGTGTGAAGCCAGTACCTTGCGGGCATCGTCGCTTACGATAACTGTACGCCACGGCGTATGGCATGGTGCCTGCATATAGCCTTTGTAACCTTGTGCATCGGGAGTAAGCCATGATTCGAATATCATATTCTTATCATCCAGATTGAGATGCATACAAGAGTAATTGATCAATGCCGCTTCGTGCAGATTAATGTATAAGCCATCGTCGGTTTTCATCATTAATGCAGTTTGCACCCCTGTCTCAGAGAAAGGAGTCTGAGATGAATTCGGTGTAATAGCTTTACTCATTAATCCTCTGATCTCGGATAGCTTAGATGTTGTATAATCATATTCCTGTGTATCATAATCGCCCGGAATCCAGAAAGCTTTGTGATCTCCGGCCATGGCAAACTGGGTTCTTTCTTCTTTGATTACGAAGTATGTGAGATTTTTTTGCTCAGGGAACTCATAACGGAATCCCAGCCCGTCATCGAACAAACGGAAACGGATAACGATATGTCTGTCTGTCGATTTCTGGTTTAGAGTAACGGCTAGTTCGTTATAATGGTTACGGATCTGGCTTACTTCTCCCCAAACCGGTTTCCATGATTCGTCAAATGTAGCGGTTTTAATATCTGTTATTTCAAAGCCGTTCAGTAAAGATACTTTATCTTCACTTGAGTTATTGTCTTTTTGTTTTACGGAAAAGTCGCTGAAGTCTGTATGCGCGTCACTGTCATCTTTGAGCTCCAGCCCGAGTTTGGATGTTTTTATAACATCTTTGTCCTTGTATATTAGAGCATATGTAGGAACGCCTCCGTTCTGGATAGAGAATTTCAGGGTGAGATTGCCATCCGGTGATTTTAGGTCCTGTGCTTTCATTGTCTGGAATATTAAACAAAAGCCGATAAAAATGGAAATACTTATTACTTTCTTCATGATTCTTTTAAAAGTTTTACACAGCAAAGAAACGCTTTTAAAGAGTTAATAGTAGTCTGTGCAATTATTAAAGCGGGCTAAAAAGTTTGCAAACGTTTGCAAGGGACCAAAAAGAAAAAGTGGGGACATATCCCCACTTTTCCGAAACAGAGTATTTTTATTTTAGTCTTTCTTTTTAGGAAGATCGTCTGCAAGTATTATAGCATAATGTCCTGTCAGGTCATTCAGTGCAATATAATATTTGCCTGATTTTGATATTTTTATATCGGCTCCATTTGGTCTTCCTAATGCAAATGGTAATTCCTGCTCATCCGGTGCGCCCCAGTTGGTATCCCATTTCTTCTCTGCCCTGAACTTCATTACTTTATCACCTTTCAGGTCTACATCAGTAGCCACCCATACATGAGCAACAACCTGTGTCATCTCTATATCGGTAATATTATCATCACCAGGCCATCCATTGGCTGCATCGCCTACAATACCGATAGACGTATAAGTTTTTGTTTCTCCTGTATATGGAGTCATGGATACACTCAGTGTATTTAAGTTCGCAGTTAATGTATAGAGGCCATCTGTAGCAGGGGTAGTGTAATCGCCTCCACCATTTGGTACAAGTGTTGCTCCATTAGTTCCATAAGCCTTTTCCCAGTCTCCGGCAAGAGTAGGGAACTTCAGACCTTTACCTCCATGGAAGAATCCTGTATAAGTGTAGATCAAATCAGATTTTCCACTATTATTAGCAAAGAATATTTGTAAGTCTTTGCCTATATTAGCTACGTCATTACCCCAGCCTACTAATCCATCACCTACAATATAAAGAGGATCTTTAGGGTTGAAGAAATAACAAGTGAAAGAAACCGATTTAACAGCAGTATAAAGTGCGGCTAAATCGCCTGTAGTACCCAGGTATGCTTTTACTGCTACATATAGTTTAACAGGCTTGGACTCTTTGGTCATGGATGAGGCTGCTCCGTTCAACATCTCGATTGTAATATCTTGTTTTTCATCAAAAGTCGAGAATGTGGTGATTTGTACTTCGGTAGCCATTGATTCCAATGTGTCGGCCACAATCGCATATGTAACCGGAGAATTTATACCAAAAGAGGCTTCAGTCCATTTTATATTACCAATTACATCCTTTTGATTTGTAGAAGCTGTTACAACAAAATCTTGTTGGCTTTCAAATTCGGTGAGGGTAGGTGAAATAAGATTACCCTCATTCAGCTTTATATGATCATCGTCGTTGGAACAGGCAACAAAGATGAACAGAGCGATGAAGCTAGTCAGTAGTATATTTAACTTTTTCATATTCTGATGTGTTTTTTTTTGTTTAGAGATGGTTAATTATAGCCTTCATTCTGAGTCAGATTAGGGTTGGCTCCCATATCATCAGCCGGAATAGGGTATATGTTGAATTTCTTATCAACAGATCTTCCCGTATATGTTCCGCCTTTCCATTGCCATGTATAAGTTCCAGTGGTCAGTTTATCGAAACGTACAAGGTCTGTACGGCGTTGAGCCTCATAGAATAATTCACGTCCCCTTTCGTCTAAAATAAAGTCTAATGTGAGATTCGATTGGCTTATTTCGGCGCTTACATCGTTGCCGTAAGCACGTTTACGAAGATCGTTTATATAGGTGAGGGCTGTAGCTTCTGATCCCCCGGTTCCTCCACGGAGAACTGCTTCGGCATAATTCAGGTATATTTCACCTAAACGGAATAAAGGAAAATCTGTATATGCAATATTGCTTGCCGGTAAAGATCCGTCTTTGTTAACATTGGAAAACTTTACCACAGGTATACCGTTCTTGTAATTAGAAGGGTCTACAATATTTATGTTATCAGCCAAAGCAGGATATAGCATATTATAACGGATGTCTTTGCTATTATTACTTTGTTTGGTAAATGTTTCCTGTAATGAAACCCGGGCGCGGTTACCTTGCCATGCACCTTGTGCGTTAATATCGGCCTGCATAGCTGAAGGTACTGTACTACAAAGAAGGAATGTCATTCCACCCCATGTCTGAGTGTCTGCACCCTCATAGCGTATCGGGAAAATCATTTCTCTGGATTTACCATTGTCGGCCTTGAATATGTCTGCATATTTTGGTTCGAGTTCATATCCTACGCTTAATACCTGTTTGCTGTATGTCAGACTTTCCGTGTACTTTTTCTCCCCGGTATATACTTCGGCATTCAGATATAAGCGTGAAAGAAGAGACCATGCGGCGGCTTTGGTTACACGCCCATAATTTTTGCTGTTGTATCCAACAAAAGGATCTAATAAGCCGTTTTGGCATTCAATAAGCTCTTTTTCAATATACGCAAATAAATTTTTGGCCATTATCTGAGGTGCGGATTCTTTTCCTACAACACTTTCTTCTGTAACGTATGGTACATTACGGAACATATCCAATAGATAATAATATGCCAATGCTCTCATAAAACGCGCATCTTCACGTAGAACGCGTATCTCTGATTTTACACTTTCCTCTACACCTCTTGACGATAGTTTATCTTCTGATGTTTCACGAAGGTACTCATTCGATAGATTTATCTGATAGTATAGCCTGTAATACATACCTTTAACGAAAACATTGGTAGAATTCCATGCAAGGGTATTAAAATCGTTTATACCGATGTCTCCCCAGCAGCAGTGAGCTTCATCTGTGGGAAGTTCCTGCAGGTTCCATAATCCGCGAAGGAATGAGGCCTGGCTACCCCCGTCTACTCCGGCTACATCCGATTCATCGTCTCCTCCTTTATTTCCCGAAATAGCCAAACCTGCATATATTTTGGCCAATCCGGACTTATAGGCCCCTATTTCTTTACCATATACAGTTTCGCCAACTACTTCATTGGGATCGATAGGCAGTGTGTTTAAATCGTCTGTACATGATGTTATAGCCAATGTGCTTAAGGCAACAGCCATAACAGTCATAAATTTATATTTCAGTGATTTCATGTTCTAATCTGTTTAATGTTAAAAATTGAGACTTAAACCAAGCATATAAATACGTGGGCGAGGATAGATATTATTGTCTATACCATCGTTATTGAACTCAGGGTCCAAGCCTTTATACTTGGTGATAATAAAAGGATTCTGAACGGTTGCATACAGACGTGCCGATTCCAATCCTTTGAATGGCTTCAGGAATGTATATCCTAAAGAGATATTGTCCATTCTCAGGAAAGATGCATTCTGTATATAGTAATCAGAGATAAACTGTGCCTGGCTGAAATTGGTATAAGATGCGCTGCTTACCCTGTTTTTAAGGAATCCGGTAGGGTCCATCAACCAAGCTCCGCCATAAGCTTCACGGTTTGACTGAATATTGTTGTATACATAATTTCCGAAACTGGCACGCAATGCAAAGTTGAAATCCCAGTTCTTATAAGAAAATTGAGATGATAATCCCATGTATACGTCAGGTGAAGCTTTCTTATATGGACGTAGATCTTCTCCGTCTATTACACCATCGTTATTCTGATCTACATAAGCTCCTTCTATAGGCTTGCCATCGGTATCATATATTTGTTCATAAACATAGAATGTACCGTAAGGTTGGCCGGTCTTGTGTACTAATACCTGGTTACCTGTACCTCCGGTGATACCTCCCCATCTGAATATGCTGGTCGGATCTTCGGCTAGTTTTGTAATTTCATTTTTATTATAGGAAACATTATATGACAGGGACCAGTTAATATCTTTTGTCTCAATCGGACGGGCAGTTATATTAAATTCAATACCCTTATTGGTCATGTTTCCGATATTGGTCAATAGTACATTGCTAAAGTTAGATCCGGCAGGTATAGGTATCTCATTCAACATATCATTAGTCTTTCTATAGTACAGGTCTACAGCTCCTGATATACGGTTGCCAAGAAATCCGTAGTCCAAACCGATATTATAAGTGGTAGTTTCTTCCCATTTCAATTCCGAATCGTAAGCGTTAGGACGGATCAATTGTACTTTTTCATCTCCCCAGTAGTAGTTTGCTCCTGGTTTGCTATATTGGTATTTAGCCATATAAGGATAATCTCCGGTTCCTAAATTTTGTTGTCCGGTGATACCATATCCCAGGCGAAGTTTCAGATCAGAAAGTAAATTCTGGTTCTTCATGAATGATTCTTCTGTTATCCGCCAAGCTAGAGCTACAGAAGGAAATAATCCCCAGCGGTTATCTTTGCTAAAGCGTGATGATCCGTCATTACGGAGTGTGGCTGTTAATAAATAGCGGTTTGCAAATGTATAGTTGAAGCGTCCGAAGTAAGATATCAGATAATTTTCTGTTTTGAAACTGTCACCATCTTTATAATATGGTGCTCCAAATTCGTTTTGCTTAGCTTCAGAATATGGATAAATATTAGATTCTGATCTGTAGAAATATTGCCATGAATAACCGCCCATAACATCAAACTTGTGACTGCCTAATTCTTTCACATAGTTGAGGTAGAAATCCATCAGCTGGTTGCGTTTCAATTGCTTATAGTCTCTGTTCTCTCCAAATCCTGTTTTGAAGTTTCCTGTTACCCAGCTCAATGGAGAGTTGTCTTCTATACTGATCCAACCGATACTGTTAGATATATCATATCCCAGATTAAGATTTGCCCTCAGATCGGGAAGAAAATGCATCTTATAGTCAAATTGTATATTTCCAATACTTCTTTTTACCCTGGATGCATCTCTTTTTTGATTCAGAGTTGCCACTGGATTCGCCAAACCTATATCGATAGGAGTACCGTCCTCTTTAAGAGACATATAATACCCGTTGCCATATTTGCTTTCGCTATTATATACAGGTTGGGTAGGGTCAAATTCTGCTGCGGCGCCAATTGCTCCTGTATCAGCGAAACGGTTTGTATTGTATATTCCTTTTAAACTAAGTTGTACAGTCAAATGATTGTCAAAAAACTTCGGATTTAAATTCAGCGATCCGGTCCAACGATCCATATAAGATGTTTTCAGAATACCGTTCTCGTTTGTGTAACCGATTGATACACGGTAAGGGAAGTTTCCTGCAGCTCCGGCTACGCTTAGATTATGGTCTGTACTGAATGCTGTACGGAATATTTCGTCCTGCCAATTTGTGTTGGCTGTTCCAAGTGCATTTACCTGACTGCTGCCTTCAGCATATTTCGATTTTACAAAATTCCTGAAGTTATCAGCACTCATCACATCGATATCGTCTGTTTTACTACTGATGGAGAATGTTCCGTTGTAATTGATTTTCGGTTTGCCGGAGCTTCCTTTTTTCGTAGTAATGATAATAACTCCATTTGAAGCGCGAGAACCGTAGATCGCAGCGGCAGAAGCGTCTTTTAATACAGAGAAGCTCTCAATATCATTAGGATTGACTGATGCCAGCGGATTGGCCATACCATTTATAGATGTTGTATTGTCTACCGGTACGCCGTCGATAACAATCAGAGGATCGTTACTGGCTTTCATCGAAGAACCTCCACGGATGCGTATTTTAGCCGCTGATCCAGGGGCACCACCGTCTGTGACGACACTTACGCCGGGGGCTTTACCTATAAGCAGGTCAGAGGCTGAAGTCGCCATCCCTTTAGCCAGGGAGTTAGCCGAGATGGCTGTTACTGAACCTGTGAGGTCTTCTTTCTTTACACTGCCATACCCGATTATCACAACTTCTTTCAAGAGTTCGGCATCTTCGCTCATTACAACGTCAATAGTTGTTTTTCCGGCAATTAGTATTTCCTGTGTAGTAAAACCAACATATGAAAAAACTAATGTACCATTTTCCGGTGCCTTAAGTTCGTAATTTCCATCTAAATCTGTGACAGTACCTACTGTTGTACCTTTAACAACAACACTACCGCTAATGATAGGTTCGCCATTGCTGTCTTTCACATTTCCTTTTACTGTAATAGTGCCGCCTTGGGCATGCATACTTGATGACAAAGTGATTATTCCTAACATAATAATCAGGAATATTTTTGCGCATCTGCTCTTTCTCTTTCTTTCCATGCGAAATAATATTAAGGATTAACTTTTATTAATATTGATTTATTTTATAAATTGATTTGTCTATAGAATTGGCCTGACTATCAGGAACTAGCTTCTGTTCTGTTGATATATGCATAAATAGCTTAGCCTCAAATAGACTGTTCAGCTATTTGAGGTAAAGTATATTGTTTGGTATAAGAAGTTATTCTCTCTCTCTCTCTCTCTCTCTCTCTCTCTCTCTCTCTCTCTCTCTCTCTCTCTCTCTCTCTCTCTCTCTCTAGCAAAATAAGGCTAACTTCCAAATTTTCAGAGCGAAAACCGGAAGGTAAAAATGTTCTATTTTGTGATTTTTTCTGCATAAGCATCAAAAGAGGGTTTTGTTTCACCAGTGTATATTTCAAATTGATCTGATTAAATTAAAATGGATAGAAATAATCATCTTGTTTCATGGTTATCTTACATTCACGATACAAATATGAGAAGTCCTATCTTGTTTTGGCTTAAAAGAATACGTAAATGTTACCTTTTTGTTATGCAAACGATTGCACGTGTGTAATATCTCTTTATTCTTGAATTTTAGGCTCGTTTAAGACCGGTATTCATACTATTTATGAAATGATTAAGTTAAAGTTTAATCAATATTCTATAAATTTGCACATATTTGGAGTTGTTTATACTGTAAACAATTCATCTGTAGAAAGTGTTCTTTACTTGAGTAAAATGCCCGGTGTTTTCGTAAAGATGATGCCTGGCATTGTGTCTTATAAATGATGAAAGACAAAAATAGCATGCTATTAAGTCGGTATGCTGCAACATATTATATATGAACAACATTAGACGTACTTTAACTGTAACTTTACTTTGCACTGTATTGTTGAGTGCATGTAAGAAGGCTTCAGTCGAATCCCCGATTGTTGAAGTAGAACCCGTAGCAACGGACAATATCGAAATTTATGGAGAATATGTAGGTTTGATCAGGGCTTCCCGTAATGTAGAGATACACGCCCGGGTAGAAGGTTTCCTCGAAAAGATGACTTTCAGTGAAGGCAAGGAAGTGAAGGCTAACGAACCGCTGTTTTATATAAACGATAAAACTTATAAGGCAAGGGTAGAAAAGGCAAAAGCGCAACTGAAAAGGGATGAGGCCAAGGAACTGAAAGCAGAGAGCGACCTCAGGCGTATAGAACCGTTATATAATCAGAATGCCGCCAGCCGGCTCGATCTGGATAATGCAGTAGCAGCATTGAATATGGCCAGGGCCGATGTTGCGATGAGCAAGGCTGATTTGGAGCAGGCCGAACTACAGCTTAGCTATACTGTGGTTCGTTCTCCATTGTCAGGCTATATAAGTGAACGCTATGTGGATATAGGGACGCTGGTAGGCAATTCGAAGTCTTTACTGGCAACCGTTGTTAAGCGCGATACGGTACTTGTCGACTTTAAGCTTACATCACTCGATTACCTGCGTAGCCAGAGACGGAACGTGCATCTCGGAGAACTCGACACTACCCGCTCATGGCAGCCCACTGTTGTAGTAACACTGGCAGATAATTCGGTCTATAATGAGAAAGGTATTGTCGACTTCGCATCACCGCAAGTGGACCCGAAAACCGGTACATTCGGTGTGCGTGCCGAATTGCCGAATCCTAACCAGGTACTTCTTCCCGGACAATTTACACGGGTCAAACTATTACTCGATGTCTTGGAAAATGTAGTCGTTGTTCCCCGGAAAGCGATTCTGATAGAAAAGGGCGGCGCCTTTATATATGTTGTCTTCCCTAATAACATAGTGGAAAAGCGTTATATAGAAACCGGCCCTGAACAGGACAACAAGATTGTTGTTACCCGTGGGCTTTCGGTAGGGGAAAATATTGTGATTGAAGGATATCAGAAACTGGCACAGGGACAGAAAGTGATTCCCCGCACAAAAGATGAAGAGCAAAAAATAATGGATCAGGAAAAAAATAAAGAAACAAAGAAGGAGGATAAATAATGAAGCCCGGATTTTTTATAGAAAGGCCTGTTTTATCTACCGTACTTTCTTTATTGATAGTTATAACCGGTATTATAGGTTTGGTATTATTGCCTATAGAGCAATATCCGCAGATAACGCCTCCGGTGGTAAAGATCGGCGCATCTTATCCCGGGGCGAACGCCACAACTGTGTCGCAGGCTGTGGCAACCCCGATAGAACAGGAATTGAACGGTACTCCGGGTATGATTTACATGGAGTCGGGCAGTTCCAATTCCGGGGGATTGTCTATAACTGTAACATTCGATGTAAATACAAATGCAGACCTTGCGGCGGTTGAGATACAAAACAGGGTAAAGCTCGCCGAGAGCCGCTTGCCTGCCGAGGTGTTACAAAGTGGCATCACAGTAGAAAAGCAGGCGCCGGGGCAGTTATTGACCATTGCCCTGACTTCGGATGATCCCAAATATGATGAGATATACCTGAGTAATTATGCCACTATAAATATACTCGATGTAATCAGGCGTATTCCCGGAGTAGGGCGTGTATCCAATGTCGGTAGCCGTTATTACGGTATGCAGATCTGGGTATATCCCGATCGGCTGGCTAGTTTCGGCTTGACGATAAAAGATCTGCAGGATGCATTGAAAGACCAGAACAGAGAGTCGGCGGCAGGAGAATTGGGTAAGCAGCCCATTGTGAATGTCGATGTGGCGATGCCTATTACAGCACAAGGGCGTTTGTCTACGGTCAGCCAGTTCGAGGATATTGTAGTGAGGGCCAACAATGACGGATCGTTTATCCGTATGCGTGATGTAGCAAGGGTTTCTCTAGAAGCGTCATCTTATAGTACCGAAAGCGGACTGAACGGGAAATATGCCACGATGCTTAGCATATATATGCTTCCGGGCGCCAACGCCATGGAAGTGGCCGAAGAGGTGAAAGAAGCTATGGTACAGATAAAACAAGATTTCCCCGAAGGGCTTGATTATCTGATTCCTTTCGATATGACGGAGTATATCGGGGAGTCCATCCATGAAGTGTATAAAACGTTATTTGAGGCTTTGGCGCTTGTTATTATAGTTGTATTCCTTTCGTTACAAAACTGGCGTGCCTCTATCATTCCTATTGTCGCGGTTCCGATATCCCTGATAGGTACCTTCGGTTTTATGCTGGCGATGGGTTTCTCCCTGAATATGTTGACCCTGTTAGGGTTGGTGCTGTCTATCGGTATTGTTGTCGATGATGCGATTGTGGTTGTGGAGAATGTGGAGCGGATTATGGCAGAAAAGAAGATCGGGGCGAGGGAAGCAACACATCTGGCTATGAATCAGCTGGCCGGAGCGCTGATCGCTACGTCTCTGGTATTGGCCGCCGTATTTGTACCTGTTAGTTTTCTCGATGGTATTACAGGTTCGCTTTACAGGCAGTTTTCGGTGACGATAGTCGTTTCCGTGTTGATATCGGCAGTGGTTGCACTAACATTAAGTCCTGCCATGTGTGCCTTGATCCTGCGTCCCGAGGAGGAAGGTAAAAAGAAGAATGTTGTTTTCCGTAAGATAAATAACTGGTTAGCTACCGGAAATAGTAAATACGCGAATATACTGATGAAGGTTATCAGTAATCCCCGCCGTGTTTTAGTGGGCTTCGGGATGGTTATGGTTTTTATATTTGTGTTGAATAAGGTTGTTCCTACCAGTTTTATACCGCAGGAAGATCAGGGTTATTTTACAGTAGAACTTGAAATGCCTGAAGGAACTACTTTGGAGCGTATGCGCACTGTAACGGACAGGGCTATCGGATATGTAGACTCTCTCGACGATGTCGAGTATGTGCAGAATGTGACAGGCTCCAGTCCCCGGGTAGGTACAAATCAAGGGCGCACTACGCTTACTGTGATACTGAAATCGTGGAAGGAAAGGAAAAAAGGTGTAGATGAAGTAATGCGCGATGTACAGAAAGAATTTTATAATTATCCGGAGATCAGGTCGTTTGTCTCCCGTCCGCCTGTTATCCCGGGGTTAGGGTCAGCCGGGGGGGTGGAAATGAAACTACAGGCAAGGTCGGACGCACAATGGGACGATCTGATAGCGGCTACGGATACATTCATGTATTATGCGGAGAAATCGAAGTTGATATCGAATGTGTCATCCTCCTTGCAATCTGAAATCCCGCAGTTGTATTTTGATGTGGACAGGGATCAGGCCATGCTGCTGGGGGTGCCTATGTCGGACATATTCTCTACAATGAAGGCCTATCTGGGTTCGGTGTATGTGAATGACTTCAATATGTTTAACCGTATATATAAAGTTTATATACAGGCCGACCAATCATACAGGGCCACAGCTAACGATATAAATCTGTTCTTCGTCAAGACTAAAACGGGCGATATGGTTCCTCTTACGGCCTTAGGAAAAACAAGCTACACCACCGGGCCGGGTAATATCACACGATTCAATATGTACACATCTGCCTCTATGCAGGTGACTCCCTCCGCCGGGCACAGTTCGGGACAGGTAATGAATGAAATACAGCGCATAGCCAAAGACCGTTTGCCCGACAACATAGCTGTGGCATGGAGCGGGTTGTCATTTCAGGAACAAAAGGCCAGCGGCCAGACGGGAGTTGTGCTGGGACTTGTATTTCTTTTCGTATTCCTTTTCCTTGCCGCTTTGTACGAAAGCTGGACGGTACCTATTTCAGTTTTGCTGTCATTACCTATTGCGGCATTGGGCGCATTCTTGGGTATATGGGTTTTAGGGCTTGACAATGATATTTATTTTCAGATAGGTCTGGTTGCCCTTATCGGCCTTGCCGCGAAAAATGCCATATTGATAGTTGAATTTGCGAAAGAACAGGTGGATGCGGGCATGCAACCCATATTTGCGGCTATGCAGGCGGCAAAACTGCGCTTTCGTCCTATTCTGATGACATCGCTGGCTTTTGTGCTGGGTATGCTGCCTATGGTGATAGCTTCAGGTCCGGGGTCTGCAAGCAGGCATTCAATTGGTACGGGCGTATTTTTCGGTATGATTGTAGCCATCACCTTTGGTATAATTCTGGTACCGTTTTTCTTTGTGTTAGTCTATAAATTTAAGGAAAAACTAAGAATACCCGAATTGAAATTTCCTAAGTTCTTGAAAATTAAAAAGCTGATAAAAAGGAATGAAAATGAGTAAACTCAAATATATATTGATCATATCTGCAATCGTTTTATCGTCGTGTAAGATAGGACAAAAATATGAGCAGCCACGGATGGATGTGCCCCGGGCTTTCGAAACCGGGAGTATGGCTACCGGTGATGCATCCGATATCGGCTGGAGTACATTATATTCCGATACCGTTTTGCAGGGATTGATCACCAGGGCCCTAGGCCACAATAAAGATATGCTTGTTGCCGTGGCCCGTATAAAGGAGATGGCTGCCAATAAGCGTATATCTTTTGCTGACTTATTTCCCGGGATAGGGGGAGAACTTGCCGGGCAGAAAGAATATTTGAATTATGGAGGCGATAATAGTAAATATACGCCCGAACTGCGGGCAAACCTGAACGTATCGTGGGAGCTGGATGTCTGGGGCAAATTCCGCTGGGCAAATGATGCGGGCGTGGCCGCTTATATGCAGACTGTAGAGGCGCAAAAAGCCCTGCACCTGACCATTGTGGCACAGGTAGCCCAATCTTATTTCGAACTGAAAGCGCTTGACCGTGAATTGGAAATCGTAAAACAAACACTGGAAGCCCGGCGGGAGGGAGTGCGTTTTGCCAAATTGCGGTATGAGGGAGGTCTGACATCAGAGATTCCATACCGGCAAAGTCTGGTGGAACTCGCACGTACCGAAACCCTGATCCCTAATCTGGAAAATGAAATAAAGCTGAAAGAGAATGATTTGTTTGTCCTGGTCGGAGAATTTCCATCAGGTACTATATCGAGGGTAGGCGATGATATAAATCACCAGTTAATTCCTCAGAGCTTGCCTGTGGATATGCCTTCATCCCTCCTGAAGCGGCGTCCGGATATGATACAGGCAGAGCAAAAACTAATAGAGGCGAATGCCCGTGTAGGTATTGCCTATACGGAGATGTTTCCGTCCCTGAGCCTGACAGGGCGCTTGGGAGGAGAGAATGACGAACTGTCCGATTTCCTGAAAAGCCCTACCTGGTTTATTTCGGGGGTTCTTACAGGGCCGATATTCAATATGGGGAAGAACAAGGCCCGGCATAGTGCGGCAAAAGCCGCTTACGAACAAGAGGTATATACTTACGAGAAGTCTGTTCTTGAAGCATTTAAGGAAGTGAATAATTCCATTGTGACTTTTAATAAGATGAAAGAAGTATATCGTTCACAGGAAGCTCTTTACAATTCGGCCAAATCGTACCACGAACTGGCTAAATTGCAGTATGTAAACGGCGTTATCAGCTATATTGACCTGCTGGATGCCCAACGTCAGTTCTTTGATGCCGAGATAGCCCTTAATACGGCTATCCTGAATGAATTGTCCTCAATGGTAGTTTTATATAAAGCATTGGGCGGGGGAGTGGTCAAATAAGTTTTGGTAACAGGTTTATTTTATAAGGTTGAATGTTTATAAAATATCTCAAAGTTTATCTATACAGATACAAATCATTTACTTATTTGTTTTGTCCGGATAAGTTCTTTGATATTTTGGGAGATGGAAACGAAAGAAAAGGTAACAATATTAGAATTGGGTAAAAACTGTTACATCTGTTACTTTTTGGGGAAGTTACGAGTATACAAGACACGAGATACAAGTTGTTGACTGATGGCTGCTAACTGTTGACTGTAAAATGTGTAACCTTTGTTACCTTTTGGGGAAGTTACGAGTATACAAGATACGAGATACGAGTTGTTGACTGATGACTGCTAACTGATGACTGTAAATAATGTTACCTTTGTTACTACAAATTTCTGATCTTAAATTAATATATTGACTATATGAAAAAAAGTTTGATTGTGATTTTCCTTTTCTGTGCTTTGGCGATAACCGCACAGAATACATATGAACTGAAAAAGGATGTACCTTATACCGGTGCTGCCGAGACGGATGCATACCGTAAGGAGCGTTGTAAACTGGATATATACTATCCTGTGGATAAGAAAGATTTTCCTGTGGTGGTCTGGTTTCATGGCGGGGGCCTTGAAGGCGGGGAAAAGCATATCCCGAACGAACTGAAGGAAAAAGGTATAGCGGTAGTGGCAGTCAATTACCGCCTTAGCCCGAAAGCAACAAATCCGGCGTATATAGAGGATGCTGCCGCTTCTGTTGCGTGGGTTTTCCAAAACATTGCTTCGTATGGCGGTAGTGTAAATGATATTTATGTGTCGGGACATTCTGCCGGGGGGTATCTGACTCTTATGGTGGGACTGGATAAGAGTTATCTTGAAAAATATGGAATTGATGCGGATAAGATAAAGGGGCTGGTGCCTATCAGCGGTCAGACTAATACGCATTATACCATAAGGAAAGAACAGGGAATACCTCAAAATCTTCCTGTCGTTGATGCTTATGCACCATTGAATCAGGCACGGGCAGGTATCCCTCCTGTTTTATTAATTTCGGGAGACCGTAATCTGGAGATGACAGCACGCTATGAGGAGAATCTGCATCTGGAAGCTATCCTAAAGTCGTTTGGGAACAAGGATGTGACCATGTACGAAGTTCAGGGCTTCGATCATGGGGGAGTAGGGGGCCCCGGCTGTTTGCTTTTGCTCGATTGGATCAAGAAATACAGTAAGAAATAAGACATAACAAAGAGGGCAGAAACCTCGTGATTCCTGCCCTTCCTGTTTTGAAATAAATCTTATCAGATATTTTCTCTAATCGTCCGGGCAATCTCTTCAAACTCGGCTTGCTCCAGCTTTACTCTGGGATTGGATAGCAGCATGTCCGACTCCTTGTTTATCGGAATCAGGTGTATATGTGCGTGAGGGACTTCCAGTCCTACTACCATAACTCCAACCCGTTGGCATGAAACAGCCTTTTCGATGGCTCCGGCGACTTTCTTGGCAAAGATGTTTATCTCGCCTATGGTCGCATCGTCCAGATCGAATACATAGTCCACTTCCTGTTTAGGAATGATTAGAGTGTGACCTTTAGCCATGGGATTTATATCAAGGAAGGCAAAGAATTTGTCATTCTCTGCCACCTTGTAAGAAGGTATCTCACCGGCTGCTATTCTGCTAAAGATACTAGCCATCCGTTGTTAGATAGAGATGTTTACGATTTCGAAACTCATCATTCCCGAAGGAACTTTTATTTCGGCAATATCTCCCACCTTTTTACCCATAAGGCCTTGCGCAACAGGAGTGCTTACGGCAATCTTATGCTCTTTCAGGTTGGCCTCGCTTTCAGCTACAAGGGTGTATGTCATTTGCTGGTTGTTCTTCGTATTGCGTATGGTTACCTTGTTTAGTATCTGTACTACGTCGATTCCTATCGCGTCTTCGTTTATTATACGGGCGTTTGCCAACAGATTCTTCATCTGCGCTATTTTTGCTTCCAGCAAACCCTGGGCCTCTTTGGCGGCATCGTATTCGGCGTTTTCCGACAGGTCGCCTTTATCACGGGCTTCAGCTATTTGTTTCGAGATAGCCGGCCTCTCGCTCTCCAGAGCGTTAATTTCTTCTTTCAACTTTTTGTAACCGTCTTCGGTCATGTAAGTGATAGCCATGGTAATTAAAGTTAAATTAGTTAGTGACTATTATTCCTTTTGATTTTTAAAGCGACAAAAAGAAAAAGAATCCTTGCCGTATAGGCCAGAACTCCTTTTCCTTTTTTCAATCTATTGTAAGCAAAGATAAGGTATAATTTTTATACCGTCAAAATATTTAGCAAACTTTTATAATAATTTTTGAACTTCAGAAGACAAATCATCCGTGGATAATACCCTTTTTACGATCTCGCCTTTTTTGTTGATAATGAAAGTAGTGGGGAATCCTTGTACATTGTATTTGGTCAGTAGGTCGGATGCCAATGATTTGTCCTCTCTTACGCAAACCCAGGGCAGATTTACTGCGCTGTTTTGCCATGCATGCAGATCGGTGTCGAATGAAACCTGATATACCTCGACATTCCCTTTGTGCTTTTCATAAGCTTTATTGATCAGAATATTGTGAGCCGGTGAAAAGTCTGTTTGGTATGCTGTGAAATCCAGTATAACGACTTTTCCTCTCAATGAAGACATGCTTATCTTCTTATTGTGCATATCCGGTAAAGTGATGTCATAATAAGTACTATGGTCCGTAACTTCCGATGCTGCTATTCTGTTTATAGCTTCTTCCTGGCTTGCCGCTTTGCGGATTTCGGACAGAGCGGATAAGGTGAAGTTTTTTAGATTAGCGGTGCGGGGAGATGCCGGATATTGTGTGTCCCATACTGTAGCGACAGCTTGGAATGCAGCGATATCTTTTTTGTTGTACGGGTCGAAAATCAAATAATTATCTACCTTTTGGAAAAGCGCAAAATATGCGGCTAAACTTTTATAATCGGAATATATGAGGTCTTTTGCTTTGGTTTTATACTCATTCACTCCATTTTGCACAGCTGCGATATATTCATCCTGTGATATCTCTTTGCTCTCAAATTTCTTTTTCAATTCGGAAAAAGTCTGGCTTAACTTGTTTTGAGCTAAAACAATATCTTTAATTTTAGCCGAACTATTAGAGCCTTCAACTGTGTAATCCATAGCGAAAGTTTCTTTAGGAGCATTCACTGTAATGGTTTCTATGGAATCTACAGCTAAATTGACTGTTTGCCCGTTTAGCTTTAGTAAATAGAATTCAGGATAGCCAACATTTACCTCTGTGAATTTAAAGTTTCCGTCTTTATCTAATTTTACAGAATCGATTATAGTTGTTTCGGTAAGAGACCTTTTCTCCAGATAGAGTATAGTTGTATCGGCATTACTTATTTTCCCCTCGATAGTAAATTGGGGCTTCTTGTCTTTGCAGGATGCAAGTAGTACTAATGAAGCAATAGCCAGAATTGTGATTTTAGATAAAAGAGACGTTTTCATGTATGATGTTATATTATAAAGTAAATCAAAGTATATATTTGGTGTATTTTTTAGCTATTACATGTGATCGAAATAAAAAAACTTTATCTATAATGTTTTAGAGCAGCAAAGATATTAATTATAATCAAATCTATTTATCTTGTATTTTATAAAATTATATTTTTTCTGACAGGTGATAATAATTACATTGATTTTATCGTATAATAATTAAAGTCATTTTGATTTTTTGTCAGTTTACGCTATATTTATTATCGTATTAATCAACTGAAAATATCTGTTACTATGCATAAAATAACAATTTTCTTAATATTTTTCATTTATAGTATATGTTTGGTTTATTCTCAGGATTCTGTCAAGGTGGAAAGACTGGATATTATATATCTGAAAAATGGTAAAACGATAAAAGGAAAACTGGTTAAGCGGCAATTCGGAACTATAAGTGTAAAAATCACAGATAGTATTTCGCAGAAAGAGAATATAGTAATATATCAACAGGGGGATATAAAAAAAATAGAGGAAGGACATTTTAGCGGAACTGAATGGGGGAGTTATCGAAAACCGATCCGCAAAAATATATAGAGGGCAGTCCTAATTCAAAGAAAAAGGGGCAACCGCAACCGGTGGCCGGAGGTGCTGTAGGCATGCCTTCAAATCCTACACAAAGTTTGACCCCGGAGCAATCACCGCATGAGGATATTCTGAGGCAAGTTCAACAGCCGGGAGGTAATTTACCGATGCCTGTGATGGTTGATCAGCCTGTTATGATCGATGGGACCAGGGCTGCAAGCCCGGATGAGTATTTTGATCCCTTTGCTGTTCCAAGGCCTAAGCGGCGGGAAAAGATATGGAATCGCGAAATAAAAGGATTCCGGGTTTTTCTTGATTATGCTTATATACATGGCATCGGCCAGATAAAGAACTATCGCTTCGAATACGGTACATCTATGGGATATCAGTTTAATCCGATTTTTTATGTGGGAGTGGGAACCAGTTATGCAATGACTCTGAACAAGAAGGATTCATCCCTCCCTGTCTTTATCAATCCCCGAATTAATTTTCTTGATGAGAACACAACTCCTTTTTGGGATGTAAAAGTCGGATATTCAGTCGCTATGGGTAAAGGCTTTTATTTCAGCACGTCGCTGGGAATGAGTATGGCGAAGAAAGGGAAGAGCGCCTGGAATATTGGGTTGGTTTATTCTTACCAAAATGCAAAATACTATGAATGGTCAGAGACTGAGCCAAGGGAAAGAGTTGGCGTTAAACCAACATATCATGGGCTGGCACTGAAACTTACTTATGAGTTTGGTATAGGACGATGACGATTTGGTGCTTTTGGACGATTATATTTATCCGGTTTAATAACATGTTGTTGATTAATGTAATAGTTATCTTGGTTAGTGATTATGTAAAAA
>NZ_JBHSGN010000060.1:0-5940 GCF_042654545.1 Dysgonomonas termitidis | reverse complement strand
ATGGACTGAAAAAGGAAGGGCGTTTATCCACCGTTTATTTCAACGGGCCGGAACTGTGTAACTATAGCAAAAAAAACGAAAGAGCCCGGGCCCGGACTCTTTCAATGTCAATGCATCACTGCATCAAGAGTGTGTTTGTATAAATTGGTTACGACATAAAGGAGCGCATCCTGTCCCCTGTATCATAAACTGCTTTTTTATATTATCTAATAGTTCTTTTCCATCAATGTATTATAGTCCGTTTCGGCTTTAGGTATTTCATAATACCAGCCATTATCTGTCGGTTGTTTTTCTAAGAATCCACAGAATGCCGGGTTGAAATTACTTCCGGTACGATTGACAGGTAAATTCAAACGTTTCAGGTCAAACCAGCGGAAACCTTCACCCCATAGTTCGATACGGCGATGATTCATAACCTCTTCCGCTAAAGCAGTTCCCGTATTTCCTGAATCGGTATATCCGGGATCACGTTCTGCGATCAGTTCTTGCAAATACGTCCTTGCAGGAGTATCCTGTCCTGAGCGGGCATATGCTTCAGCAGCTATCAGATAGAGTTCAGAAATACGCATGAAAGCAAAATCTCCCACCGCGTCAGCCGTGGAACGGGCCGTAAATTTGCGATTTTGATAAACCCGTTTGTTATAGGTACTGACTGTTGGTACTGCGGCGGTACCGGTCGGATCCCACCATTGGCGGCGCAAATCGGTTGGCGACATTAAATCGTAAGTTGATTGGCTGATACATTTTATCCCTGTTTTAATGGAACTGGAGTTGAAATTCCATGACATATACGCATAGAATGAATAGAAATACACCGTTTGGTCATCTTGGGTGATGGCAGCATACAAGGCTTCCTTCGTTGCTGTGGTAATGTTAGCAAATCCATTCATAAGTTCCGCCTGCTTCATGACAGACTTCCCATTGGCTTTAGCCAGATTAATAGCTAAAACGGCCTGGGTAGCGGCTTCAGGATAGTTCTGTTGAGTTAAGGCGACTCTTGCCCTGAGTCCGGCAACAACAGCCGGGCTATAGTGATTAACAGCCGGTTTATACCCCTCCAGCAAAGTAGCTGCCGCCGTCAGATCCCTGTTGATTTTTGTATATACCTCTTCAACTGTATTACGGGCCATTTCTGTTACTTCCGATGATTCCCTGTAGGGGATGCCTAACTGGCTATTACCAGCTCCTGCGGCATAACGTTTGGCGTAGTACTGAACGAGTTGGAAATGAGCCCAGCCCCGGATAGCTAAACATTCCCCCTTGATCTGGTTTGCCAAAGGCTCTGTAGAGCCTGCATACTTGGTTTCTAAATTCTCTAATATTTTATTGGCATTCAAAATAAATTGATAATAGGTATTCCATACGCCATAATTATAAGAAGAGCTTGCATTTGTGTTGATCGCCCATGTATGATGTGTTTGGTGCCATGTTTGTGTATCCCAGGTCATATCGTCACCATGAGCTTCGCGTCCGATAATGAAGCCGGGTTCACCGCCCATTCCCTGATTACTCAGGTCTTGTGAAACCATCTTACGATGAATTCCGTTTAAGGCGATATACAAGCCATCCAATGTACTGCTGACTGTCTCTTCAGAAATGGAACCTGTCGGCGTGGTTTCCAAAAAACTGTCGTCGCAACTTGAGAGTATAAACAATGCTGCAAGGGCGACAACGCTAATCTTTATTTTATATATCTGTTTCATAATTGCTTATTTTTTAGAATGACATGTTGAGGCCAAGCGTGAATGTTCTTGCCGGCATATATACGTTATAGGTAATACCGTTGAAGTTCTGTTGAGGGTTCAACCCTTGTCTTGCTTTCAACATAAACAGGTTTTCCGCATTGAAGGTAAGTTTGGTCTCCCGTATCTGCACTTTATTAAGCAGGTTCTTTGGTAAAGTGTAGGATAGATTCACTGAACGCAGGTTCAAATAGTCTGTACTTACCAGCCAACGAGTGGAATAAGATTGTCCTACATTGGTATTATGCACGGCTGTCTTATCCAGGCGAGGGACGTCGGTCACATCGCCTTCGGCTTGCCATGCCTTTCGTACATCTATGCTCATTGCATAACCGTAATTAGTCATATCCATCATGTTGAGATACATGTTGTCAAGGGTTTTACCTCCCAGTTGATAGGAGAATACAGCGCCTAGCGAGAATGCTTTATAGGCTACATTGAAATTGAAACCCCCAAACCATTTAGGAATGGCGGTTCCGCTAAAATCATATTTCGCATAACTATAAGAATTTGTCACGGGGACACCATCTATTTCTTGTACTGTTTTTTCGATAGCAGCGGTTAATGTGCCCTTTTCCTTGTTGTAAGCATCCGTATCCAGCAGATATAAACCATCGCCATTAGCAGGATCGACCCCATACCATTGTCTCAACCAAAATTCATAGATAGAACTGCCTTCCATCAGTTTTTTGGAACCGTCTATCAGTCCGTTTTCTTTGTTTTCGTCCGGCATCTTCAATATTTTGTTTGTGATGCGTGTGGCATTCGCGCCTATATTCACCGCCCAATCATTATTCTTAAATACCTGGTAGTTGACCTCAAGTTCTATACCGCTGTTTCTCACTTTACCAATGTTCTGCAACAGTGAACTTGCCCCCGTGGAAGTAGGCACATGTACATTGAACAGCAGGTCTTTGGAGTCTTTCTGAAAATATTCGATTGCTCCGGATAATTTACCGAATAAAGCAAATTCAAGAGCTGCGTCTTTAGATATTTGCGTTTCCCATACAAGATTTTTGTTGGATAAAGTAGAGAAATACACTCCTGCGTCGGGCCCATTATTGATACCCAGGTCATACAATGTCTGATAAGGGTAATAATCATTGTCGCCATCGGCGTCAAGTGTGCGGTCAACACCTGTTTCCCCATAAGAAACCCTCAATTTCAGATTGTCTATCCAGTTTATATCCTGCATAAATTTTTCTTCGGAGATTCTCCAGGAAGCGCCATAAGACCAGAAATCTCCCCAGCGGCTATCTTTGGAAAAACGGGAAGTTCCATCATGCCTGTAAGAGAAAGAACCATAGTATCTATTATCATAATCATAGTTCAAACGAGCCAGATAGCCTTCCTTTTTATAGGTGTCCGTATAAGAAGAAACACTGCTGATAGTTGTAAAGTTAGGAAATTCATGTACGCCGCTGAATACTTCACCCACTTTCATGGAATATAAATATTCGTAAGAGTAAATATAAGTTTCATGGCCGGCCAGGACATCGATATGATGCTTGCCTATCGCTTTATTGTAGCCGATCAATTGATTCAATGTTTGCGTTGTACTCCGGGTAGATGTGAGAGCCAAACGTCCCGGACCGGCGGTTCCGTCTCCTACTAACGGGTTTTCATATACTCTGGCACGGTAATCGGTGCCATCGATGCTATAATTAGCGGTAAGCGTTAAGTTGGTAATGGGCGTCAAGGTGATATATGTGCGCCCCGATGCATCATTCCGGTTAAACTGACGGCTGTTATAATCTGTTTCCGCCAAAGCATCACGGCCGTTGCCGGAGAGGCGCGCCCCCGCGTAGTCCCAAATATATTCTTTCGGATTGGTGGTCGGATTGCCGGCGGCATCCAGGTAGGCTCCGGTATTCAGGTCATGCCTGTGTACAGGATATATAGGAGCCATGACCCTGACAAAACGGGTAAGATTGCTGTAAGCACTGGAATTGCCCGAAGTAGAAGATGAATAATTAGATTGAGAACGCGCATAAGCCAGATTCACCCCTGACTTAAACCATTTAACCGGAGTGATGTTGTGATTTAAGCGTGCCGACATGCGGTTGAAGTTGGTCTTCATCATGTAGCCTTTATCATCAAGATAAGATACGGAAGAATAGGTGTCACTCTTATCAGTTTTGCTACTATAACCGAGAGAGTATTCCTGACGATAGCCATTGCCAAAAGCGGCATCTTCAAAATCCAGGTCATCACCCCATTTCAGGTTTGTTGCTCCGGGGTTTAGTTTACCATCCAGACCAACGACTTCACCATCGGCTATACCCACGAATGGATTATATTTCAATGTACTCACAATGTCTCTGGAAGCGATTTCGGCAGCTTCGGCTTGCGATTTGCCGCCGGTAACACCTGAGTTTTTCAACATCTGCCATTGCAGTGGGTAATACTCATATGCATCTACTTTAGCATAATCAGCATAAGCCCTGTTTGACCAGCCTTGTGTAACATTTAATGTTACACCTGCTCCCTGCCTTCCTTTTTTAGTTGTGATTAAAACGACTCCGTTACCTGCGCTTGAACCGTATAAGGAGGTAGAGGCAGCATCTTTTAATATAGTCATTGACTCAATGTCACTTGGATTGATACTGGCCAGATTCCCGTTATAAATAGACCCGTCTAAAATATAGAGGGGTGCATTGGAAGCATTCACAGAACCAAATCCACGGATACGAATACCTACCGACTCCCCGGGTTGGCCTGTAGTGGTACTTACTTGCACACCGGTGGCATTTCCTTCGATCGCCGACAAGGCACTTGTAATAGGCCGGGAACTGATTTTATCAGAATTGACTACGGATGCAGAACCTGTAAAGGATGATTTCTTTGCGGTTCCGTAAGCCACTACCATTACTTCATCCAACAACTGAGAATCATTTTCCAACGTAATCTTCAAATTTGTTCCGGCCGCAACCTCTTTGGTCTTCATGCCAATAAGGGAAATCACTAATGTTTTCTTATCTGCTGAAACATTTAAAGAGAAACTTCCGTCTACATTTGTTATAGTGCCGATAGAGGTACCTTTAACTACAACGGATGCCCCGATGGCGGGTTCCCCCAACTCATCGACAACAGTTCCCGAGATCTTTGTCGTTTGCGCCGCAATGTATCCTATACTTAGTAATAAGCAGGATAAAATTAACATCACTCTTTTCTTCATACTTAATACACAATTTTATTATTAAAATACCAACATACCTGTGAGGTCTGCTTTTTGAATTACTTTTTATAGACAGAGAGACAGGTAATTACCGGCTCAATCGTTTTAAAACAAGTAAGTCCGGAACCGAAACGGCCCGGATGAAAAACGAAAAATCCCTGCACAGTCTAAAAAACTGTACAGGGATTGTACTTTTAAAAAAAAGTATATATTTACAATTACAATTATTATACGCGGGCGTACTGCTCTCTCTCTCTCTCTCTCTCTCTCTCTCTCTCTCTCTCTCTCTCTCTCTCTCTCTCTCTCTCTCTCTCTAACAAAATACGGCTAACTTCCAAATTTCCAGGCGGAAAAATGAACGCACATACCGTACGAAAAACGGTGGATAATCTGCTTACCCTGCCTGTTTTTATCATAGAATCCAATTAAAAAATCCGGACACCTGCCCGTACAAAAAGAATGCCTCCCGTACGGAAAAGATGTAAACAAAATCAACGGAAACGCCATCCTGTGCGAAAGGATTCCGGCATTTCAGCTACCGGTTATTATACCAAGCACAAAGTAACAACAAAGGTAGAAGCCGGCATTCATAATATTATTACCTATTTTTATCCGTTTATTACCTATTTCGCAACTATAGTTACATGTGGTTGTGATATTTATAAATTTCAGCAACCGCACATATATATCCCACTTAAATATTCGCTTATAAAGTGTTTGAAAGATTGTATCTGTCCGTGTATAAGCGCATATTTGCGATGATCGCTATTTTCGAAGGTTAGCTGCGGTCTTTAACAATAGAAATGAGATAGTTACATTAAGCGGACACTGGGAAATGAAGTGAAAAAATCATATTGAGTTGAATATTCAGGGCAATAAGATGAAATTCCGGAATCAGTCCGGATCATTATGTGATTTTAACCGTACCAGAGGTACAGATACGGCAATCCCAATTACCAGTGAGTACAGGTGAAGTAAAAAATTACTATCCTCTTTTACAAAGCTGACGGACAAAGAAAT
>NZ_JBHSGN010000059.1:0-40232 GCF_042654545.1 Dysgonomonas termitidis | reverse complement strand
TTTGGTACATGGGGTCAATTTAGACTGGCACGAGGGGGCAACGCTCACTGGATTTTCCAGCTGTTTCAACGCCTGCGAATTTACGCCAACAACCCGCTTACAATCGGCGAAATGGGAATCGGACACGAAGACACAAAAGAAATAGAGGCTTTGCGTGAAGCCTTGGTAAATCTGCTCATTCACACTGATTATTTCAGTCCGATGAAACCGCGAATCCGAGTTTTTACCAACCGCATTGAGTTTGAAAATCCGGGGAAATTGCCCCGCTCGGTTGAAGAACTGATGAGAACAGACGAAACTTTGCCGAGAAATCCGGTTTTGGCAAAATTTTTCCGTTTGGCAAAACTTTGTGAAAGCGCAGGTTACGGATTTGACAAAATGCTGCAATGGAAAAAGCAAACAGGGAATGAAGTCCTGTTTGAAACCTCTATTGATAAGACGAAATTCACATTCATACTCTCTGAAAATGAAAATCGACAAAGTACAGAGAAAGGTATAGAGAAAGGTATAGAGAAAGACGAAAATGGTATAGAGAAACCACAAGAAAGTACAGAGAAAACTATACAGAAACTTTCAAAAAATACAGAGAAAATTCTGAATTTAATGGCGGAAAATCCGTCTATCACAACCGCTCAACTTGCTGAAAAAGTCGAAATTTCTGTTGCTGCAATCAACAAACAAATTGCAAAATTAAAAAAACAGAATTTACTTCGCCGAGACGGTGCAGATAAAGGTGGTAAGTGGGTAATTATAAAAACAGATTGAATCCTATTATTTGTACCATATTTGCGACATGTGTTTGTAAGATGTTGAATATCAATAGTAAATACTTTTGAGGAAGTAAAATAAGATATACATACTTTTTATACTACTAAAGATAAGCTGTCGGATTAGATTCCGGCAGCTTTTTTTATTTAGAGGGCGTCTTCTTCTTTGAGGCTTTCATACCTTTGACAAGATGAGCGATAGCCAGCATGGGGCTATGGAATATCATACGCGGCCCGGAATAACGCATGACTTCCTGCATACGCGATTTCATGTCAGGCTTATAGCAATGGACAGGACATTTCTGGCAAGTAGGTTTATCTTCGCCAAAAGTACAGCGTTCGAGTCTGTTCATCGCATACTCATTCAGTAGTGAACAGCCGGCGCACAAGGTCTTGGATTTACCATGTTTAGCAGCACAGTATATCCTTATCATTTTCGTTACAGTCCTTTTTTCCGTATCATTCATCTTTTACAAAACCTCTGTCAATCATCCTTTCCGGATTCATAAAATAAGCCATCCCCGTTTTCATCCTCTTAAAGTTCAGCTTTTTGTAAAAGCCTTCTTTTCCTGGTGAAGCATATAGGATAAAATTACAACCGGGCGTAGCCGCCATTAACCGCGTCACTATTTCCTGTCCTATCCGATGTCCCTGATAAGCAGGGTCTACTGCAATATCGTATAGTGCTGACTGCCGTACTCCATCGGATATCATACGCCCAAATCCAATAAGCACAGTATCATTAAAAACAAAAATAACAGAATGACTGGCCTCAAAAGAAATCCGGTGTTTCTCCGCATCAACTGTAGACATGCCTACAATATCCAGCAAATTACGGACTCTTTCCCAGGATATATCCCGGCAATCCGTTTGGTATATTAAATCCATATATGTGCTAATTATTCAAAGTTGAAAATAAGTGAAATCATACGAGACTTCCCGGAAGATATTGCATCCCTGTATTTCAACATTTCTTTATCTGTTATATCTGACCTGTCTTTGTCTATTAAATCGGCTAAACCGAAAGAAAAACGTAATTCGGGGCATAGTTTGAACAATGGCAGATAGATGTTGCACCCCACGCCGAATTCCAATCCGTAGTCCATTTTCCTGAAACGTAATGCCTGATCATTTTTAGCGCCGATATCCAACGCTGCATAAGCTCCGCCTAATAGATAAGGGCGGTAGTTCCCTATGCGGGGAGCGCTGAATTTAAGATGTAACGGGACTGTGAGATAACTGGCCTTCAATGATGTTGTATATTCCTCACCCGAAGACTGCTCCCTGAATACAAAACGCCTTTCGCCCAAATGCATACTCGGGGATAAACGGAGGTTGAAATATTCATTCAGGTATCTGTCCCCTATCATGCCCACACTGAATCCGACCGAATAGGAAGGTATTTCGGCAAACCATGCATCGCCGTTTTCCCCTATATAGCCTGTATGGGAAAATATCAGATCAGGAGCATTAATACCTAGCGAAAAACCCAGATGGTACATCTTCTGATCGGCAAACGGCTGATTCAGAGCCTTGCGAGCCTGGGCCTCCATGT
Source organism: Dysgonomonas termitidis (assembly GCF_042654545.1). Lineage (GTDB taxonomy): Bacteria > Bacteroidota > Bacteroidia > Bacteroidales > Dysgonomonadaceae > Dysgonomonas > Dysgonomonas termitidis. The sequence continues at coordinate 37,910 of NZ_JBHSGN010000059.1, read as the reverse complement.
TTTCTGCCGAAGCAATGCAGAAGGCTAATAAAATCAATATGTATATTCTTGTTTTCAAATCAGGATACTTTTTTTATGAAACGCAGATCTACACCCGTTATTATACTAGAAACCAATATTAATATTACTTAGAAAGAGTAAAAATAAGCAATTTGTTAAATTATGTTCTAATCAGCCGGTACGAGTATAAAGTATTGTGAAACAATAAATTATTTAATAAATCGAAAATCAATATAGATAAAAATGATATTTTATTTATAATATCTAACAGTATCTATTTTGGCTGACCGAAAAAACTCTTTATATTTGTTGCATCAAAGTTAGTAATAATATTAAAAATCGAAAATCATGGCTTACGTAATTAACGAAGATTGTATTGCTTGCGGTACTTGTATTGACGAGTGTCCGGTAAACGCAATTTCAGAAGGCGACATCTATAAGATCGATCCAGATACTTGCACAGATTGTGGAACTTGTGCTGATGCATGTCCAACTGAAGCAATTCACCCTGCATAATATTATCAGGAGTATAAAATACAGAGGAAGCTTATATAGCTTCCTTTTTTATTTTATGACTACGACTGGCTCCCATAATAAAAAGCATGAGGCTGGATGCACTCATGCTTTTTTGTACTGTTGAAATTTTTTTCTACATATTTGTTTTCAAAAACTTAATTACTTTCTCATACAGATAAGTACGGTTGGCTGCACCGCGTATCGAGTGGTCTTTGTCTGTAAATACAAACATATCGAATTGCTTGTTTGCTTTTACCAGAGCAGCCGCATAGTCCATTGTATTCTGGAAATGTACATTATCGTCTGCCGAACCGTGTATCAATAAGAGGTTTCCTTCCAGCTTATTCGCAAAATTTACGGGTGAACCGGCTTCATATCCGGCATTGTTCTGCTGAGGTGTACGCATGAAACGTTCTGTATAGACCGAATCGTAGAAGCGCCAGTCGGTTACGGGTGCAATTGCCACTCCGGCTTTAAATGTGCCATTACCGCGGCTCATACTCATCAGCACATTATACCCTCCGTAGCTCCATCCCCAGATCGCTATTTTGCTACCGTCTATATATGGAAGTGTGGCAAAGTACTTAGCCGCAGCCACCTGGTCGTCCGATTCATAAATACCCAGATTCATATAGGTACATTTGCGGAATTCTTCGCCCCTGGCTCCCGTGCCGCGTCCGTCTACACAGGCTACTATGAAGCCCTGGGTGGTCAGGTAATCTGTCCAGTCCATGCCGTAACGGTCTTGTACCTGCTGCGAGTCCGGTCCGCTATATTGTACCATAACGAGCGGGTATTTACGGGACGGATTAAAGTCGGCAGGCTTCATCATATATGCATTCAAATCCCTGCCATCAGCCGATTTTACAGTTATAAACTCTTTCTTTGGAAGAGCCATTGATGCCAGTGTTTTGCTTAGAGCGGCATTGTCCTCCAGTACACGCAGCTCTTTGCCTGTAGCGTCGTGTACTGTAGTTATCTTAGGAACAGAGGCGTTGGAGTAGCTGTTGATATAATATTTACCGTTTTCACTGAATGTCGCTTCATTCGTTCCTTGTCGGGCAGATAGTTTTGTTTTGATACCTTTTACCATATCTACTTTATAAATGGCACGTTGCAAGGGACTTTCTTCCGCAGCTTCATAAAATACCGCTTTTGTAACAGGGTCTACTGCAAGCAGGCCGGTTACATCGTAATTGCCCGAAGTCAATTGTTTCTGCATTACACCTGTATTATCGTAGAGGTAGATATGCGCATATCCGCTTCTCTCGCTCACATATGTAAATTGATTTCCAAAAAAACAGATTGTATTCAGCGATTGGGAATCCACATAGCGGCTATTCACCTCGTTCAGTACCGAGCGGGGAACAGCCGACCGGGCATTGGTAAAGAACATCTCAAATTTATTCTGGTCACGGTTTAGTGTCATAATGGCGAGTTCGTCACCGGTAGGAAGGAATTCTATACGCGGAATGTATTCCGTGCTTTCAGGAATATTCATTTTGCGGATAGTCTTGGCTTCTATATCGAAGACATTACAGGTTACTTTCGAGTTTTGTTCTCCGGCTTTCGGGTATTTGAATGTAAACAGTGACGGGTACAACTGATTATTATACATCTGCATCGAATATTGCGGTACGGCGGTCTCATCGAAACGGACAAATGCCAATAAGCCTCCGTCAGCCGAAAAATCCATCAGTCTGGTCGTCCCGAATTCTTCTTCGTATACCCAATCGGTACCCCCGTTGATAATTTTGTTTATTTCACCGTCTTTGGTTACCTGCGATTCTGTATCATAGTCGAATTTGGCCAGCCAGATATTATTGTCTATCACATATGCTAACATACGCCCGTCGCGTGAGAAGACAGGCACAGACTGCTTTCCTTTGTTTTCGGTCAGTTTACGCACCAGATTGCGGCGCACATCATAGTAATAATAATTTGCTTTGAAAGAATGCCGGTATATAGATTCGGAATCATTATATACGATCAACCGTTTTTCATCGGGACTTATCACAAAACCCTGGAATGTGTCGATTGTACAATCACGGGCTTTTTTTACATTAAAAATCGTATCGGTAGGCAAGCCTGTTTTATACGAATATTTGATAATCATTTTATTATCCCTGTCGGCCTGAAAATATGATTCTCCGTCAGCTGACGATGTTACAGGCTGTACGCCACGGGCGTAATATTTCCCGGAATTGATATCCCTGAGGTTTAAATGCTGCGCGTTAGCTGTTGTAAAGAACAAGCTAATAATCAACAATCCAAAAATGTTCTTCATGCTTCTATATGATTTTTATTTCTTGCAAATATACCGATTTTTGACAGGTGATGTATAGATTATAATGTGATTATATTTTTATAACGTCAATTAGGGGTTGAATTATATAAGGCTTACAGCCTGTCAGGTTTATCGGCCGCCCTGTTATGAGCCGTATAATGGATTCTGGGCATATACAAAGTGAAAACCAATTAATAATATCAATCAGTCGTTAGATATTCAGATATTAACGTTCTACTTATCTTTCACGCACAACTGTTATTTCTGCTTCTCTAATTTTTTATATCTTTAAACCATTAATTAAATGCACATGACACAGAAAGAATACAAAAATCTCTTCGACGAAGACGATGCCGTAGGCTGGTGGGAAATAGACAAGGCAATTGAAAAACTATACGGTGATGTTGAACCTCGTCATTACGCCCCGCAATTGCACTATATGGTCGGAGGGGAAGACCCTTTGGACGGAGTCAGCATTTTCGATTCCCGTAACCAGGAATTTCACCGTCATCTGGTGAGTTATGGTATGTCGGAGCTTTACTATAATGAAGAGGCTGCGGGTGGTGAGTTTAGTAAATGGGGTTTCGAATTTACTTTTCGTCTCAAGCCTTTCGAAGAAGACGGGGAAGACCCTACATGGGTTGTCAATTTGATGAATAACCTGGCGCGCTATGTGATAAAAAGCGGCCGCTGGTTTGAAGAAAACCATGTAATCCCTGCCAACGGTCCTGTACGGGTAGGAGGGAAAAAGGAGATAGACATTGTGGGAGTTGCTTTTACGCTTGACCCCGAAATGGGAAAAATACAGACTCCGCATGGAGAAGTGGCTTTCTTGCAGATGGTAGGGCTTACCTCCAAGGAGATGGACCGGATAAAATCGAGTGGTTCGGCTTATGAAGAAGTGAAGAAAGTACTGGAAGAGATGAGGGACAATAATCCGTTGATGATAACAGATTTAGACCGGAGATAGTAACGTGTATTCTCAGAAATGCGATAAAACAGTCAAAACACCGGTTTGTATAAAATAGAAATGGCTGCCGATCATTTTCGGCAGCCATTTTTATCTTAGTATATCCCTTATTTTATAATTTTCAGTTCCTGAATCAAACGGGGACATTTCATTACCTTATCTATTGTATAAAGTACATAGCGAATATCCACGCTGATAGTACGTTGCACTTCCGGTTCAAATACAATGTCTCCGCTCAGTGCTTCCCAGTTACCGTCGAAAGCCAGACCGATAAGTTGAGCTTTTCCATCGAAAACAGGGCTACCCGAGTTACCTCCGGTTATATCATTGTTAGATAAGAAGTTTACATGCATCTTACCATCCGCGTCAGCATACTGGCCAAAGTCACCTGCTTTCAGGTCGTTAAGGATATATTCCTGTACTGCAAATTCGGGATCATTCGGATTTTCTTTTTCCAGAACTCCTTTCGATGTAGAATAGTAATCGTATGTTACAGCATCGGCAGGCTTGTATCCGCCAATGGAACCATAGTTGAGGCGTTGGGTGAAGTTGGCGTCCGGCGAGAATACTTTATTTGGTTCCATTTCCATCAATCCCGCCATAAACAAGCGCCCGCCCTTCTCTATTTGCGCGTGATATGGGGCAGAGTCTTTCTGAAGCAATTTCAGGCATGGCTCAAGCGATTTCGCCAGTTCTATCGCAGGATCTTTTTCTATATCTTTAACTTTACCGCTGGTAATAAGGCTTACTATTCCGTCGAGGCTTGTCAGCTTCGTATTTTTATAGAACCAGTCGGCGTATTTATCATAATCGCCTTTGAACTTCTTGTTGATGGTTTCATATATGGCTGGTTGGTAAGCAGCAGGCACTCGTTCTGCGTATAGTTTGAGCAATACAGGCATTACCTGACGGTCGAGAGACGGCTCGTAGTCTTTGTACGCGTTAGTCATGCGGCTTCTTAATTCTTCGCCTTTATCTCCTTCGTCCATTTTGCTGACAAACAAGGCTGTATTGGCAAAACGGGTTATTTCTATACCGTTGTAGAATGTTTCGAACAGGTATGTCTGTATTTTAGCAGCATCCATTGTAGAAGTATAACCTTCTTTCAGCATCTGTAATACATCCCCGTATTTGGCCTGGTTGTCCGATGAGGATGCCCATTGTGCAAATCTCGTTTCAAGGGCTTCTTTATCTTTTATTACATCCAGCTTTGCAATGGCTTCGTTCATGCCCATTGCATTTTTCCAATAGTTTGAACTACCTGCGTATTTAGAGGCATATTTGATGCGTACAGCATCACTTGCGTTCATCGCTTTTTTCCAGATGTCCTGTTTTGCTCCACGTACTTCGATGCGTGGCTTGTGCTCCGATTCTACCATTTGGTTGATACCCCACGATGACATGTAGCGTTCAGTACTTCCCGGATAACCGATAGTCATGGCATAATCCTTATCCTTGAATCCCTGTATGGATACAGGAACGGAATATTTAGGCTTGTAGGGAACATTATTGGCGCTGTAGCGTGCGGCCTGATTGTCTTTGTTCGCGTATACGCGGAATACAGAGAAGTCGCCTGTGTGGCGTGGCCACATCCAGTTGTCGGTTTCTCCTCCGAATTTACCTACGGATGAAGGCGGAGTAAAAACAAGTCTTACGTCGCGGAAGACATCATATATAACTGCATAATATTTGTTGTTGGAATAGAACGGTACTACCTGCGCACGTATGAATTCATTCCCTTTATATTTTTCTAAATATATATTCGATAACGAATCTATCTTTTGGTCGCGCACATCTTCGCTGTCATCAGGCAGTAAAGTGGAGGTCACGAAATCTGTGATGTCCTCTGTCTTTTGCAGGAAAGCAACCATTAATCCTTCTGCCGGTAATTCATCGGCAAATGCCTGACTGACAAAGCCGTCTTTCAGGTAATCGTGCTCTACCGAACTAAGTTTCTGAATATTTCCGTAGCCACAGTGATGATTTGTGAAGATCAATCCCAGATCAGAAACGGCAACTCCGGTACATCCGCCACCGAAGATTACCACCGCATCTTTCAGCGATGGGTTTGTCTCACTGTAAATACTATCGGCCGGGAATGAAAAACCCAGTTCTTTCATACGAGCCAGACTTTGTTTGTTCAGCTCTTTCAGCAACCACATACCTTCGTCAGCCTTTACTAACAGGGCCGAGAGGAAGAGGATTGAAAATAGAAATATCTTTCTCATTGGTTTATAATTATTATTGATTTATTAATTGTATTTTGTTTTATTTATTTTTCTTGAAGTATCTGTTGATAAGAGGTATTTCACTCAAAGGCAAATCCTTTTTAATCACAATCGCCGCAAAAGCGATGAGGAATAATGTACGGTATCCCATACGCAGCAATTCATTGTCTATCTGCGGATACATGGCGGCTATATAAAATACGGTTGCCAGAATGAAATAAAGGAATATATTTTTCAGGTCATATTTTATAGGGAAATACTTTTGCCCGATGAAGTACGATATGGCGGCTATTATCAGGTTGCAGGCGAACGTAGCCCATGCACTGGCTATATAGCCGTAAACGGGAACAAGTACAATATTCATTACTACCTGTATGATGCATCCCAGTATGGAGAAATATGCTCCGTATTTGGTCTTGTCCGTCAGCTTGTACCATACCGAAAGGTTGAAATAGATACCGAAAAATATCTCACCCATCATGGCATACGGCAGAACGTCCAACCCTATGGCATAATTACGGCCGATTTTATGCATAATATACTGGATGATATCTATGTAGAACATCACTACCAGAAAAATCAGCAGCACAAATATGATGAAATATTTCATTGCGTCCGCATAAGACCTGGTATTGTCCTTCCCATCCTTGTTTTTCCCGAAAAAGAAAGGCTCATAAGCGTAACGGAAAGCCTGGATGAACATAGATATTATGACCGAGAATTTGACACAGGCGCTGTATATTCCCAACTGGCGGTCGGCTTCTTCGACACTATCAAAAGGAAGATAAGGATACACCAGTTGCGCTACGGTCTGGCTGATAACTCCTGCCAGTCCCAGCATGAGCAGCGGAAAAGAATATTTCAGCAGGCGGCCCAGCAGGCTTTTGTCAAAGTCTATTTTCAACCCCTTCATTGTTGTTGGTATCAACAGGATTAATACAGCCAGCGTAGATATAAGATTAGCCAGAAATATATACCCTATACCTATATCCTGATGATAAAACTTATTGAGTATAAAATCGGGGTAAGCCTCTTTTATCCAGGGGCAAAATACTAAGAAGAACAGATTGAAAAATATATTGAAGAAAATAAAGGCGAGTTTCAGCGCGGCAAACCGTTTCGGCCTTTTTTGTTGTCTCAGGTATGCGAAAGGGATGGTCATAAACGCATCCAGGGCAACCACGATCGCCATAATCATTATATGTTCCCTGTGATCCGTATATCTGAGCCATTCGGAAATGGGCGTAATGAAGCAGATACAGAACAATATAAAGAGCAGTGAGGTGCAGCCTATGGTTATCAGTGAGGTAGAATATACCTTATCCGCGTTTTCTTCCTTTTTATTCATAAATCGGAAGAAACCCGTTTCCAGTCCGTAAGTCAGCAATACCAGAAACAGTGCCGTAAGCCCATATATGCGGCTAACTTTCCCATATTCTATAGTATTGGTGAAAATGCTGATGTGCAGTGGCATCAGAAACCAGTTGAGAACACGGCCGAGAATACTACTCAATCCGTAGATTGCAGTATCTTTCGCCAAACTCTTCATTCCACTACCTGCCATAGAAAATTATTTGGCTACAAAAGTAGTAAAATAAGTTATGAGTTATAAGCTATAGGTTATAAGTTTTTACCATGTTATGGAAAACGAGATACCAAACTGTTTATGTATCCTGATTTAATTGGCCTAACAACGGGTGTTTGTGCAACTATAAAAATTACAATTACATAATATATTTTCCATATTTAAGACTACCTTTGCAAGAATTACGAATCAAAAAGAATTTCCATGAACTATTATCATTTATCTATTTTGGTGCATCGCCAAGCCATCAGATATGGGAAAAGAACCGCCCTGAAGTATAGGAACCCTTACGAAAAAAAATGGAAGAGTATTTCATGGAAGAAGTTTTCAGATAACGTAATGAAGACGGCATGGGCTATGGCCGAAATAGGTGTAAATGAGGGCGATAAGGTCGCGGTTTATTCCCAGAATATGCCTCAGTACCTTTTTGCCGATTTTGCTTCGTATGCCAACAGGTGCGTATCGGTACCTATATATGCGACCTCTTCACCTACACAGGTGGAGTATATAGTCAATGATGCGAATGTGGAATTGTTGTTCGCTGGGGAGCAGTTCCAATATAATAATGCGTTTAAGGTGCAGCAGAGCGGATCTTCCGTCCTGAAAAGGATAATTGTATTCGATAACAAAGTAAAGTTCCATCCCGAAGATAAGACATCTATTTATTTCGATGATTTTATCGCCTCGGGGGAAAATTCCAATACGGAAGTTATTGTGCGTGTACGCATGAAATCGAGACAAGAAGACGATATCGCCTGCATAATATATACTTCAGGTACAACAGGCGAGCCTAAAGGTGTTGTGATACCTCACTCCTGCTTCTTGCAGGTATTCCGTATTCACGATATGAGGCTGGCTATGACATCCAACAAAGATGTATCGATGAATTTCCTGCCACTGGCGCATATCTTCGAGCGGGCATGGACATGTTATGCACTTCACAAAGGTATGACTATTGCCATTAATCAGGATGCGAAGGAGATACAGAAGTCTATACAACAGATCAAGCCTTCGATTATGTGTAGTGTTCCCCGTTTTTGGGAAAAGGTATATGCGGGGGTGCAAGAGAAAATTTCTGATTCCAAGGGAGTCATGAAGTGGTTGTACACTCATGCGATCAAAACAGGCAAGAGGTATAACCTCGATTATAAGAACAATGGAATCCGTGCGCCTTTTGGTCTGAGGATCAAATTCTTCTTATATAACAATACTGTATTCCGCGTGTTGAAGATGGTGGTCGGTATCCAGAACGGCAATATATTTCCATGTGCCGGAGCACCGTTGTCAGACTCTATAAATGAGTTCCTGCAATCGGTAAATATACCTATAATAATAGGTTATGGATTAACAGAGACTTGTGCGACAGTCAGTTTTTATCCGGAAAAAGGATTCAGAATAGGTTCCATCGGTACTATTATGCCGGAGGTGGATGTAAGGATAGATCCTGCAAACAACGAGATACTCGTGAAAGGAAAAACCGTTATGCGCGAGTATTATAAGAAACCGGAAGAAACGGCTAAAGTGTTTACCGGGGATGGGTATTTCCGTACAGGTGATGCCGGACGACTGGAAGGAAATGTCTTGTTTCTGACCGAGCGTATAAAAGATCTTTTCAAAACAGCTAACGGTAAATATATTGCTCCTCAGGCGATAGAAACAAAAGTGTCTGAAGATAAGTTTATCGATATGATAGCTGTTATAGCGGATGAACGCAAGTTTGTCAGCGCCCTGATTGTACCAGACTATAAAGCATTGGAAGATTATGCAGAGGCTCACAATATCCAATATGATAAACTGGAAGAACTGCTCTCAAATGTGGATATCCTGCGTATGCTCGATGGCCGTATCGAATTGTTACAGGCAAATTTTGCTCCTTACGAAAAGATTAAGAGATACTGGCTGCTGCCCGAACCATTCACAATGGAAGGTGGCGAACTCACCAATACGTTGAAGGTTAAGCGTAAGTTTGTCGCAGAGAAGTATAAAGATATCATCGACAAGATGTATAAAGAATAACGCTGTTAGCTTTTAGCTGATAGCTATCAGCTAATGGCTATCGGCTATCGGCTAAAACATGGCAGGCATTTATATACACGTTCCTTTTTGCAAGACAAGGTGCATTTATTGCGATTTTTATACCCGCACCGATATGTCTCCAAGGCATAACTATGTATCGGCTGTATGCAGGGAAATAGAGTTGCGCAGAGACTACATCTCAAGTGAGGTAGTAAAGACAATCTATTTCGGAGGAGGAACGCCTTCCCAATTATCATACGGGGACTTCCAAAGAATATTTGATACCATCCGGGCTAATTTTACGGTTGCCTCTGATGCTGAAATAACAATGGAGGCCAATCCGGACGACCTGGATGCAAAATATTTGGAGACGCTCCGGGGACTACCTTTCAACCGCCTGAGTATTGGTATCCAGAGTTTCGATGACAATGAGCTGAAATTCCTCAGGCGCAGACATTCCGCCGGAAGAGCAATAGATGCGGTCAGCTTATGTAAGTCGTCAGACTATAACAATATCAGCATCGATCTGATGTATGGACTGCCAAATCAGACAATGGATATCTGGCAACGAAATCTGGAACAGGCTATAAATCTCGGTGTGCAGCATATCTCGTCTTATCACCTTATTTATGAGCAGGGAACACGGTTGTACCGTTTGTTCAAATTGGGCGATGTAAAGCCTGTGGATGAGGATTTGAGCGTGCAGATGTTCTCTGCGATGATTGACAGCCTGAGTGATGCCGGATTCCAACACTATGAGATATCTAACTTTGCCCGGAATGGGCTGTATTCGAAACATAATAGTTCGTACTGGCTTGGAGAAAAGTATCTTGGATTAGGACCAGCGGCGCATTCTTTTGACGGGCAGAACCGTGCATGGAACATTGCCTCTATCTCTAAGTATGTGGAAGGGATAGGGCAGGGGAATCCGGCCGTAGAAACGGAATATCTTGATAAGAATACCGGTTATAATGACTTTATACTGACTGGCATGCGTACCATGTGGGGAGTAAACCTCGTTGTGCTGGAAAGCCGTTTTGGTACATCAATGAAAGATTATTGCATGAAGAATGTACGGAAGTATATCAATCAGGGATTCGTAACTAATAATGATAATGTATTGAAACTAACCCGCGAAGGCATCTTTATCTCGGATGGCATTATGAGCGACCTGATGTGGGTAGAATAATCTGGCTATTATCATACCGAATAAAAAAGCTCCGGATTTCCGGAGCTTTTCATATGCTGTGATATTTCTTTCAATATATTATTCAGCACTTTTTTCTTCAGCCGGAGCTTCTGTTTCAGTAGCCGGAGCCTCAGCGACTGGCGCTTCTGTTTCAGCAACTTCTTCAGCCGGAGCAGCCTCTGCTTCAGCTTGTGCCTGAGCAGCATTTTCTTCAGCTTTCTTTTGTGCTACTGCTTCTGCTTTAGCCTTATTTGCAGCTTTTTCAGCATCTAAACGGGCTTTTGCATCAGCTTTAGCTTTTGTTTCGTTTTTGTTGATGACAGCCTGGGTTCCTTTTTCTTTCTCAGCTTTCCATGCTTCGAATTTTTTCTCTGCATCAGCTTCTGTAAATGCACCTTTAGCAACACCACCAAGAAGGTGTTTCTTTAACAATACTCCTTCTTCAGAAAGTATGTTACGAGTAGTGTCGGTAGGTTGAGCACCAACTTGTAACCAGTACAAAGCCCTGTCGAAATTTATAGTTATTGTAGCAGGATTTGTGTTCGGGTTATATGAACCAACCTTTTCAATAAATTTTCCATCACGTGGAGCTCTGCTATCTGCAATGACGATGTGATAAAAAGGATAACCTTTACGTCCTCGTCTTTGTAAACGGATCTTTGTAGCCATTTTTCTTTCTTTTGTTAATTATTAATTAATACATAATTGTTATTAGCGGGTGCAAAGATAAGAATAAGTTTTTGGAATACAATGGAATATTGCCTGTTTATTCTGTCGGATATGAATTTAAAAAAGGCCAAACTCCGTAGAGCTTAGCCTCTGTTTTATATTGACAGTTCTTATATTAGTATCTTATGCTAATGATTTAACGTGAGCAGCTAATTTAGATTTCAGGTTACCCGCTTTGTTTTTGTGGATAACGTTCTTTTTAGCCAGTCTGTCAAGCATAGAACATACCGAAGGATACAATTTTTGTGCTTCAGCCTTATCAGTCAGCGTACGGAACTTTCTAACTGCATTACGGGTTGTTCTTGCTGAATATCTGTTTCTCAAGCGTCTTACTTCGGCTTGTCTGATTCTCTTTTCTGCTGATTTATGATTTGCCATGTTGACTAATCCTTATTTTTTAATTTTTGTATTTTATTTTGTAGCCCATAGGGGAGTCGAACCCCTCTTTCAAGAATGAAAATCTTGCGTCCTAACCGATAGACGAATGGGCCATCCTGCGGAGTTTCCGTTCTGTTTTTACAGCTGCTTTCTCCTTCGATTGCGGATGCAAAGGTAATTCATTTTTGATTACTTGCAAATGTTTGATGCTATTTTTTTGAAATTAATTTTAGTTATTTTATTATGATATTGATTTTCAATGTCATTTATTTGTCGCGAAAATACAAATTCATTTGTGCAAAAACGAAATTTATTTTAAATAAAATTGTCAAAGAACGATGAAAGGGGCTAAATGAATAAAAAAAAGTATTTAATGCAACATTATTTAATTGAAACCGGCCATTATTGTTGCAGAAAAAACGATAAATAGATTCGAGGTCTCACCTTTCCATATATTGATAAATGATAATTGGCTTTATGCAAAAAACAGCTATTTTTGTACCTGATTTTTATAATTAATACAATTTACAAATGAAAAAGATTCTTTCGGTTTTACTCATTATATATACTTTTAACTTAAATGCCCAGAATACATACCGTTCACCCCTCTAAAAGGGGCAGTTCAAATACCACAAATTATATATATTTATTAAAATACATTGAAAGCCTTATCTGGAAATGAATAACACAAATATATGAATAATGTACAAACGGAACAAATCCCACAAATACTTTAAACTTGGTTGATTTTGATTGAAGTTTTTAAACAGAGTTTAAAGCAATACTTTATATATAGTTTAAACCGGGATTAAACAATGTTTAAATATTCTTATATAACTCCTATAGACGGATGTATGAGGGATGCTCGGACGGGATTGTCTCGGTAGCCTTCTTCCACTCTCCCCTTGATGCTTCGCCAGCTTCGAAAGTTTTTTGATATTCTTCCTGTACAATGCGGCGGACGTCGCCAGTAGTTTGTGTTTCCGTTTTGGCTATTATAATGCGACTGGTGATGAATGGGAAGGCATCGAAGTCGTATTTGTCGAGCGTGGACTTAGAGACGCGCAAAATGGCCCTATTGGCCTCATATAACGCCGTGAGAGATGTGTATGTTGTAACCTTTAGCGGCTTTTGCCGGATACAGACGAAAACTTTCATATTTGCAAAATGAAAAATAATTATGCAAATATAGTATATTATTTTATCATTATTGGATTTTAAGATAGATAAAACACACGGACGAGACGTCCGCGCGAGCGGGGGGGGATTTTAAGATAGATAAAACATACGGACGAGACGTCCGCGCGAGCGGGGTATTTTATCATTATTGGATTTTAAGATAGATAAAACACACGGACGAGACGTCCGCGCGAGCGGGGTATTTTATCATTATTGGATTTTAAGATAGATAAAACACACGGACGAGACGTCCGCGCGAGCGGGGGAGACGTCCGCGCGAGCGGGGGCAAACAACGGAAAAAGAAGCCGGAAATAGCAAAAGACCCGTAATTAGCGGGCCTTTTTCATGTATTTTATGATACTCCTACATTTTCTCCTACATTTTTTTGATGTATTTTGACGAATAGATCCGCATTTAGATACGCATTTAGATACGCATTTTTTTATAGAAAAACGTTATTACTTTTAATTACTATATTTGAGATATTCTATTCCATCTGCCATAATACTTTTTGCAATCCATTTACTGCCGGACAACTCCATTATAACTGTATAATCACAACGCAGCATGACCCCTAATGGATTTTGAGCATCGACATACATGCTTACTGTATATATATTACCTGATATGGTTATATTGCAGTTGTCGTATTTTTGGTACTTAGCTGAATATGGAGCCTTAAGTGTCTTTTCAATAAATCCTTTAGCCGTAACATATGCATCAAACCTAACATCATATGAATATGAAGAAGATGAGGCGCACGACTTGCAGGATTCAGTAAGATATATACCTCCACAAATGATAGCTATACCACACAATAGGCGAAAGGCTATAACCCTGTTTTCCTTTACACTAAATGTTTCTTTTATAAAAAGAACGACCTTTGTCAAGAAATATTCCATAAAATATAATTAAGATATACAACTATATTTACTTATTATGTCATTGTATTATATCTGATGTTCGCCTGAACGATGGCTATTGCCATAACGGAGGATATCGGAATATCAACCGGGTTGTAGTGTTCGTTGTAAGATACCAGTTTCAGGTGATCCTTCTTATCCGATCGCTGGACATACTTAATTACGACATACTCGTCACCCTCGACTGAATATGACACGATGTAGATGTCTCCGTAATGCAAGTAATCGAGGCTATGAATCTGCCTATATACTGCGATGTCGCCCGACTTCATCAACGGGTACATACTATCCCCTGTAATAAAAATAGCGCCGTCGCTCTTTGTAATATACGGAATCTTGATCGTGTCGATTATATTCTGCTTCCCACTCTCGAATAGCAGGCGCATACCCGCGGCCGCATTGATATCGTAAAGAGGTATAACCGTTTCCCCTTCAATTTTATTTTCAGGTTCAGCGACTATTGAAGAGAGACTGTCGTCTATATTATATTTTTTTATTTCCGGCTTTTTCTCTGACTTTAGCATTTCGCCTCGCCCCGTAATAAGCCATTCGATACTTAGATCATTATATTGATAGCTTATTTTCTCGCATACATCACTACCAACATTCCCTTCTTTATCAAGATATCCGTTAGATAAGCCAACATCTTTATAGAATCTATATTTGCTAATGTTTTTACTTTCAATATATTTTAATATTCTTTCCCTTGTATTCATATTTAGATAGAAAATAAGCTACTAAATTGTTTGATAATAGAAATTAAGCTATTATATTTGTATTCGAATAACAAATGTTACTCGGCTGTAAATATACTAAAAAATAAAGAATATGAGGAATAACTGGATTAAACAAGCGTCATCCTGCAAGAGTCTATGTGAGGATAATTTGAAAGGACGCCGCAGGCACCGTCAAAAACCTTTAGTAAGTGGAAAATATTATCCTTCTGAGTCAACGTCCTGTGGATACGTACTTTCAGTAGATGAGGTGTGTATAAAAGTGGAGATTGAGGGCGAGGAACCGGTAACGGTAGGATTGAGTATTCGAGTTGGCAAGAAAAAAGTTCGCATAAATCTGTCAAAACAGGCAGGCATACCTCAGTCAGATGCTTCCCGTGATCTCCGTCATAGTGCTCTGATGAGTATGTGAAGATGTCGATGTGAAAATTATACATGATATATAGATTTTGAGATAAATATAACAAAAAATAAAGAAAGGATGAAAACAAACAATTTTTGGATGATACACATGCACCTGGTGCGCAAGGGCGAGCTGGCGATTGCCAGCTGGCTGCTAAGAAAGGTAATAGAGGGTAATAAGCCGGCAATAATATATCACGGGCTGTCGTGTGATCCGGCGTGGTTTGTAAGTGGAATTACCAAGGGGAACGGGTATAGCATTAAACTGACGTACTGATATGGCTGAAATATTAAAAATCAGAGTCATGGAGCATAACAGAGCTGATCAGATTCGCATCGGCAGGGAATGCCCTATAACCAGCCTGGAGTGTACTGTAAAAAATGTGGTGGCGCAATACGAAGAGAAAAACGCCTGGTGTGGAGGCTTCCTGAATGCCTGCAAGGAATACTACATGCGCGTGGCTATAGTCGACGCGGATACGCTGGAGATACTGCATATGATATATGACGAAAGGGCAGGTAATCAAATAAATAATTTATGAAAAGCATAATAAAAAAACACGCCTATAAAGCCGGATTCCATAATAATTATGGAAAGGGTTTTACCGGTAATACGCTTTTGAGTTCAATAGCATTGATCGTATCGATCGTAGTATTAATAATCAAGTTGATTAACTAATTTATTCTATTATGATAACAAAAGTTACAGAGCCGATAATCGAAAAATCACCTGTTTTCGGCTCGCAGGTTATAGGCTCACAAACAGAATACCGGCTGTGTGGTATTCTGCTGATGAGAAAGGTTGTGTATACGCCCGAAAAATACGGGATCAGGAATCGCGATAACGGAGCCAGTAGATCACAGGCCAAATACTAAATCTCTTTGGCCCTCTCGTGCGCTTTCCTTATCAATTCGTTTTTATCAGATTCGGGAAGATTCTCAATAATTATTTCACAGAGGGCTTGAGTGTAGCGAAGGTGTTTAATGATCCAGTCTAATTTTTCTTGAAATTCATCCATAATGATTAATAATTGAAAGTTTAGTAGCAACAAAATTAATCATTTTTCCAGATAGGCAAGCACCGGTGTTCGAGCCACCGGCTGGAGCAAAGAATTTTTAAATTTTTATACATATGGAAAGATACCAGCAAAAAGAAACGACAAAGAAAGTACCGCGTCACGGGTATATCAATGACCTGGCGCGGCTATGCGGGTGCTGCCGGCAGACGGTAAGCAAAGCCCTGTTTGAAAATGCCAAAGGCGAGAAAGCCGATTTTGTGCGGAAGATGTACCGGACGAATTATAAACAATGTGCCGATTAGCTAATGTGCCGATATGCCAATTTAAAAAGCTATCGGCCATTAGCTAACAGCTATTAGCTTAAACAATTTACTAATCAATAATTAAAGATTATGGGAGTACCACAATGGAATATTAAAGAAAGACGCTTGCTTCGCAAGTATTACCCGGATGTGAACACGTTGAAGGGTTTAATTAATAAATCGCCCTATCTAATAGAAAAAAAGGCGACAGAACTGGAATTGCCGGGCAGTAAACAGTTAGCAGTAAACAGTAAAAGCACAAGGGGCGGGGATCACCGTAGCCCGGGATACAGGAACGCGGCAGGCGGCTCGTGTGTATATAACCCGAAGCGGCGGAGCGTGAAGGACATAGAGAGCGATCTCGCGCAGATAGAGCAATGCATAGCCACAGGTGTGGATATGGAGCACTGGAACGGGCTGGTAAATAAATACAACGCCCTGCAATACGAATACAGCCGCGCCCTGGAGGCGGAAGGCTGTAAGGAACCGAAACGCAAAAATAGAATCAAAGCCTGAAAGACATGGAAAGAATGACAGTTAACGGCCACTATGTAAGCCAGTACAGGAAGAACATCACCAAGTTTGCACAAGGCCTGAAGGATAAGGCCGTATCCATGCTGGAGGAAGGCAAGAGCCTGAAAGAAATCTACGATGCCCTGAACCCTGATATCCGTGCCAAAGCAAACGGCATATACGCAAGCTACCGCGCTGCCTGCGAATGGGCCAAATATGATGCCCTGTACATACGCAACGCCAACGGCGACTATACGATAATAACCATAATACCTGTAAGCCATGAGAGCTAAACTGATCATAGCCGGCTGGTTGCTGGCATTAATGCTGACGACATACAAAGGCGTAGACCTGAGGGTATGGGGGGGGGATTATCGCCCTGATGGGTGTAATGACATACCTGATGAACAGGTACTGGCGGGAAGTGGCCAGGGAGGTGATAAGGATGGAGCGACGGGTGATGGCGATCTGCAAGAAATTGACAACTAAATAATTGATATTATGTACAACGAGAAACGATTTTTACTACCCCAAAGCCCTAACAGCATGGCGTGTTACCATGCCAAGATAGACGCTGACGGCAAGATGAAGCTGACTATCCACGACTGTAACAACTCGATCAGGTTGCATAATGACCTGAGCGCTGTGTCCGGAGTTCGCGAGGCACTCGACAAGCTGGCAGCACTGGAGGCAGGTATAGCAGACCTGAAGATGTATATTATTGACAATCAAAATAGATGGCTATGAAAACAAAAGACTTAAAGCCGGGAAAGGATTACCTGTATAACGGCAACAGCGTGCTGGTAAAGGTAAGGTATAACGGGAATTGCAAAGAGGGGCATTCCTTCACGGAAAGGGGCAGGAAAGGTGAGACGCATAGCCTGAGCGCTAAGGAGGTGGATGCGTATATAGAATCATAATCATAAAGCCGGTAAGTATGAAAAGTATAATAAAAAAACACGCCTATAAAGCCGGAGAATTGCTTATTGTGGATTTCCGGTTTATAGGCATTGTGGTGTACAGGAGAGAACTCCCTTTTGAATTATTCAAGGTTATAGACCCTCATTCTTTTCTAAATGGACGGTAATAACCAAATCGGTCGCTTTAGCTGTTCCGTTGACGCCATAAGGAGTAACGAACATCTGCTTCACACGCCAGCCTTTGGCAAGATGGCTGTCTATCTCGGGAAATGGCACAATAAAGGCGCTAGGTTCCTTGTTATCAAGGCTTCCGATACTCAAATCCGATTTTTCGGTAATGATTTTCTCCATAATGATTAATTTTTTTGAATTAGACAGCGCAAAGTTAATCATTTTCCCGATAGGCAAGCACCGGTGTTCGAGCCACCGGCGGGAACAAAAAAGTAAAAACAGCATATGCCGGAGTACAACAGAAATATACTTTGTGTGACAGTGGACGAGCTGGTCGGTTGCGGGATAAGTGATCGTACAATTGGCGATGGTTTGTTACGCCAGCGTCAGGGCCTGGTCTACTGCTGGCCTCACCATAAGGAGGGGCGCAAGGTGTACCTGCATTACGACGGGCTGAAAGATATTTACAAAAACCTTATAAAATCGCTGGTCTGCGGGGATGTGGAGCCTGCCTTATGGATCAGGAACCGCGAGGCCGAGAAGCTGGCGCGCGAACTCGACACGCTGTGCAGCAACCTTAACCATATGGTGGAGGTAAGCCCCGAAGAGGTGAAGGCGCTGAGCGATAGCAAGCTGTTCACCCCGCAGGATGTGCAGCGCATCGCCCGCGCCGCCGGATGGCTAAGGCTGTGGCGGCGCATGACGGTAAAGACCGCCCGGGGCTATGGCTTTGCTTCGGTGACCGAGTTGCAGGCGGAAGTGTTTAAACGCTGTTTAAACGAGCAGAAAGCGGGCTTTGTGAAGTTTCCGAAGCCGATAAACAGCGAACGGACGCTCGACCGCAAGGCGCGGGAATATGAGAAGCAAGGCCTTGATTGCCTGATCGGCGGCTACTTCGGGAATGCGAACCGGGAGGCCATAAAAGGCGCGGTACATGCCAAGCTGATGGAGCTGGCCGGCAGTCCGTTGAAATTCTCTTTCGAGGATATAGGGCTGTTTTATAACTCATGGGCGCAGGAAAAGGGCTTACCGCTGCTGACAGTCTCGGCCATCAAGCAACACCTGAACAGGCCGATGCATGAGCGCGTGTGGTCGTATGCGCGACACGGAAAAGTATATTCCGACCTGAAATTCCAGCCGCAGATAGAACGCGAACTCCCAAGCCGCCCGGACGCCCTGTGGTCGCTGGACGGTACGTCGATGCAGTTGTATTATAAAGACGCGAACGGCAAGATAAAATCGGATTTGTACGTGTATTTCGTGGCCGATGTGCATAGCTCCGCGATCCTGGGCTACTCGGTGGCGTTCTCGGAAAGTACCGGGATGATCGCCGAAGCCCTGAAGATGGCAATCGACAAGTACGGTTACAAACCCTACCAGTTGCAGTACGATGCAGGGAAAGCCAATGTGAGCGACGCGATGCAGGGCGTAATGTCAAATATGAGCCGCGTACACTTCCCCTGTATGCCGAATTCGGGAAACCACAAGTATATAGAAACATATATCGGCCATTTCCAGCAGCGTGTATTGAGGCTGTACGAGGAATTCAAGGGCGGAAACATAAACACACGTTCGGAAAACTCGAAGGCGAACCCGGAACTGCTCGCCAGGCTGAAAAAAGAAAACCGGTTTAAGACTGAAAGCGATATTATCTCCCTGTTTGACGAGGCTGTAAGCAAATGGAACGAACGGGGCGAGAAACGCAACAAATACGGACAGTTTACCGGGGAGTCGAAGATCGCACGGTATATGAAACCGCATGCCGACCGCGTGGAACTGAACTACTTCGAGAAAATCAGCCTGTTTATGGGCCAACTGAAACAACCCTACGAATACAAACAGCAAGGTATCACCATTACGCTGGGCGGTGTGAAAAGAAATTACATCGTTCCCGACGCGGACAGTATCGGCGACTTTATGTTTAATGGGCTGTACGTAGGTGAGCAATTTAATGTTCGTATCAATCCGCTCTCCCCGGACTTTATCACGCTGTACCAGAAAAACAAGCTGGTAGCCACGGCGCACGAGAAAGATAAATTCGCCGCCTGTGCGGCTGATATGAAGCTAAGGCCGGGAGACGCCGCAAAGATCAGGCAGTTTATCGCCAAGCAGGAACAATATGGTTATGAACATGCCATGAAAGAGATGGAACGCCAGCGTGAGATACTGTTTAAACAGGATTTAAAAGCTACCGGCACGGACGGTTTCGGATGGCAGGATATGCCTAAAAAGGAATGGAACGACGTGCAGGGATCGGCGGAAGATACCCGCAACGGAATGGCGGACGAAACAATCGACGCACGGCGGGCGGCCCTGATGGGAATGTGATTAATATGCCGATGTGCCAATTTAAAAAAAAGCTATTGGCTATTAGCTAACAGCTATTAGCTTAAATAATTTACTAATTTTTAAATAAAAAAATATGGAGGTAACAGCGCAAATAAAGCAAAAAGTAGTAGACGCCCTGCTTCAGGATATGAAGGAACGCGGCTATGATTCACAGAACAAGTATGCCAGGTATATCAAAAACCTGCTCAATATCCCTTTCGACAAAGCGGCCCTGTCGCAGATAAAGAAAGAGGATAAACGCAATGTGATAAAAGACGCCACCTGGCTGACGCTCGCCGGATATTTCAACCTGCTGGGCGACGGACACTGGCAAACGGCTCGGACACATGCGTACGAGACTATGACGGCATACCTGGAGATGTGCAAGAACCACGGCGTGTGGCGTACCGTGTGCGACCATGCCAGCCTGGGAAAGACATACTCCGCCGAGCAGTTTGCCAAAAGGAATAAAGGCTCGGTATTTTACATAAAATGCTCTGATTGCGAGACGAAACCGGAATTTATAAAAGCCCTGGCCATGCAGTTCGGTATCGAGCGGCGCAGTTCGCTGCGGCAGATGTGGGTAGACGCGACAAACGAACTGCTATTGATAAAAGACCCGTTGCTGATACTGGATGAATTCGGGGACACGCACGACCAGATAATCACCCTGATGAAGTCGCTGTATAACAAGGCCGACCGGGGCGACCATTTGTCGCTGGGCGTGCTGCACATCGGCGCCGACAACCTGATGAAGCGCATGGATGACGGGCTGCGCCTGAGAAAGCCGAGTTACGCGGAATATTTCAGCCGCACGGGCAGCGAGTTCCTGACGCTCAACTACCAGAGTGCGAAGCTGTCGAAAATAGAGAACCAGGCCCGCATGAACCTGATCCTGAACTCCGATATAGAGAAAATAACCGACCTGAACCTACCCGAAACGCTGCTGAGCCACCGGGAGGAAATTATCGACCAGGCATTTAAGAAGCGCAACCTGAGGATAATAAGGGATAAGATAGGGATATTAAGCTCATTATAATGTGCCGATTAGTAAATATGCCAATGTGGCAATTAAAAAAAATGTAATTATGAGCGATTTTGCAAAGTTTTACGCCCTTTTGAAGCAATTGCCTTACGCGGACAAGGAAGAGATCGTACTGTCGTACAGCGGAAAAAGAACGGCCTCCCTGCGTGAATTTAAGCGCGTGGATGCTACAGGCTTCCGGTATATGCTGGCCGACCTGGAACGTAAAGCGGCCCCTCCCCAACCCTCCCCGGAGGTGAGGGAGCAGGCTGACGCGGAGACAGAGGTAAAGAAACGTAAATACCGCAGCCTGATACTGCGTGCCATGCAGGAACAGGGCGTTACGGTAAAAAACCGGGACTGGTCGGAGGTGAACAACTTTGTGGTACGGTATGCCGGCGAGGGCAAGACGCTCAAAAACATGAGCCTGGAGGAACTGAAGAAATTCAGCCGCCAGGTACATAAGTTACTGGAGTGGCATAACAATAAGCGCCAGGAGATGCTTATAAAGGCGATAATGAACTAATAAAAAAGCGATGGCCTCAGGTTACAACAGATATAATATATTACTTAAAATAAAGGATGTGAACGAGATATACCTCCGGTATGAGAAGAACTGGCCGGTGGACTATATCTACCGGAATTATATCTATCCCCGGCACTTTATCTCCAGGTCGACATTCTATGATTACCTGGGTACGCCATACAAAAAAGAACTGGCGGAAATAGAAGCGCGCCGGGCCAAAGAAGAAACAGAAAAGAAAAGGCAAAAAAGCCTGTTTGACGATGATGATTTTTAGAGTATTGACCAAATAAATTTTAAGTTATGAGTGAAAAATTAATAGACGTGTCCATGTTGACACAGGAGCAAAAGGACGCGCTCCTGCACGAGTTGCAAAGCGACAGGAATACCCGGATGCAAAAGCGCAGGGAAGCGTACGAAACATTGAAGGCTGATTTTGTGAAGTCGATATCCGCCCGGATATTGACAATGTCGGACGACGTGAAAGCCCTGTTTGACTTTGTGGTGAAAGAATGCGGGGTATTTTATGAGGTGATGAAGGAATACGCCCAGTTGCGCAATGAAGGCCAACTGAATTATAAAGTAGAACACGATAATTTTAAAATCGAAGTAAAATCCAATAAAGTGAAAGGTTTTGATGAGCGTGCCAATGTGGCCGCCTCCCGCCTGATCGAGTTTCTCCAGGGCTGGATAGATGGCTCCGACCGGGGCACGGATGATCCGATGTACCAGTTGGCAATGACGTTGCTGGAGCGTAACAGGTACGGGGATTTCGATTATAAGTCGATCAGCAAGCTGTACGACATGGAACAGAAGTTTAACAACGCCGAGTACAGCGACATCATGCAGTTGTTCAAGGAATCGAACACAATAGAGGGCACAGCGACGAACTTTTATTTCTCACAAAAGGATACGTTGGGTGTATGGCGTAAGATAGAAATTAACTTCAACAGGTTATAATCATGGGTAACATTAAATGTATCACATTCGACCGGGAGGCACAGGAAGCCCTGCCGGAACATATTAAGGCGAAGATGAAAGCGGACAGGGAAAAGGCCCGGGCCGAAGCTGATCAGGAATTACGGGAGGCGGCTTTGCCCCTTATTAAGTTCCTGAATGAGAAACATCACCCGCATGCGATAGCGATAGTGTCTGTCGATAGCGTGGAAATTATGGAAGGCGTCTGTATAGTTAATAATATTAATGATTTTATAAACGATTGATTATGGCAAAGAAAGAATTATGCGTGCGCCTGATCGTGGACGAGTGCCACGTAAGTATGGCGGCCTCGATGCTGGGCTTAACGCTTAGCCCGGAGGAACAGGATAAGAAGTTTTACAACCGCGATGAGCCGCTGGCGGTAGACGTCAGCGAGATGAGCGACGGCGACAAAGAGTCGGAGATGGGTATGACAATGGCATTCGCCCTGTTTGTTATTGCGAAGGACGCCGAAAAAGAAGAGAACAACGGATGATTATCGCAATAGATTTTGACGGAACGCTGCACACAGGGGAATGGCCGGGTATCGGCGCGCCCGCTCCTTGTGCGGCTGATGTGATGCAGGCGCTGAAAGATAAAGGGCATTACCTTATCGTCTGGACGTGCCGCGAGGGTGACGCGCAACGCGACGCCGTTAACTGGCTGCTGGAAAATAATATCCCTTTCGACAGGGTGAACGATAACAACCCTGCGCAAACGGAGATACACAACGCTAACTCCCGCAAAATATCGGCACATCTGTATATAGATGACAAGCAGGTGGGCGGATTGCCATCCTGGCCGGATATATTGGATTATGTGGAAAAATTGGAAGCAGATTATAAACAGTTGCAACATGGAAAGGAAAGTACGTGATATAATCTACAGGCTTCGCAAATCGGGGGGGGTGAAAATCAACACCGAGACGCGGACTATTTTCTACGAATACCAGAACGAGGCCGATATAAATAAGATGCACCGGAAGGCGGTTGAGCGACTGTGTAAAGAATTCGGGTTCGTGAGGCAGGCGGAGATAGTTTAATGTGCTAATTAGTAAATATGCCAATGTGCCAATGGCGCTAGGCGGGATAAAAAAAGGTGAGCAGATCTGCTCACCTTTTTTTATGGTATGTCGAACGTAAGGCGTTCTTTGATATTGCCTACGATCGGAATGTCTTCTATCGTGCCGTCGACATAGCGTCGCGCGCCTGTGATCTTCCGGCTGATGGTGCACTCGAATGTAAGAATATGATAGTTGAAATAGTCGGTCGATTGCGGGCGCTCATGCCTCAGGATCAGTTGTGAGGTTTCTTCCGTGGCAATACCTTCGAGGATATTGACACAAGTCTCGTAATAGTTGATCTTTTTGCAATCGTCAGGAAGCCCGGATATGTTCGTTGTGTTCTCCATCGCGTCGGTAACGACATGCGCTTCCAACGTAAGCGTACCTATCCTTAACGAGCCGTTGCGCTCCCAGGCTATGGAGTAGTCGATAAACAGCGCCGGGCATTTAAACCCCTCGAACTGGTCAGGCATTTCGGGTTGGCTGTCGAACAGGTCTATCAGTACCGGCGGCTCGGCGTCGATCTGCCGGAACAGGGATTTGTCCGGGTTATTGTCGTACAGGTTATTCTCTTTTTCAAAGGCCGAGAGTATGGCCTTGTATAAAATTTTCATAATATCAATGTGTTAATATGCCAATATGAAAATGTGCCAATTACGCAAGTAATAATAATTTTCACATTTTCGAATTTGCTAATTAAAAAATATTCTTACCTTTGTCATGTCGGGGATGCGTCCCGGACGCTCCTAAGCGGGAAGGTAACTTGTTTATCTTACCGCTTTTGTATTTCCGGGCGTTCATATTTATGCGTCTTACCGTCGTTTATAATGATAATACGTTTTACATTCAGCCTGTCGTCGTGATCCCATTGCCCCTTGATAAACATATCTATATAGCCTTCCGTTAATACTTCCTTTGTTTTGATCACAACAATATCAGCCTGCCTGGATGCATCAAGTACACGTTTAGACATATTGGCTTTTCCCGATTCCTTAAATTCCGCCGGCTCGCCGCCTATAAAGCTATCCGGGCATTTTGCAGGATGTTCCCTCACATACTCCTCGCCGTAATACTTTTTTCTGAGGTCGATCTCTTTCTCGTGTAGCCGGGGCAATAGCTTAATATCCTTCTCTCCGTTTCCGGCCAGTATCTCCGCGATGGCGCGGTTTTCTTCCGCTTCCGGCTCATGTTGCAGCATCGCGTGTTCTTCGTACCCGTCGCGCGTCCTGTATGCGTAATCCTCCGGAAGGTACTGCATAGCCCGGCGCAGTACATCTTTGGGCACACCCTCGTAATAGGGGTGATTCTTTGGGAACAGTAGGCCATTTTCGGCCAGATTGGTTTTGAACATCGGCGGCACTTGCGGCAGATGCACCGGTAAGCCCGTTTCGGCCGCGTCGCTGTCCGGTTCCTGTAATGCCTCGCAACGGCAGCGGAAGCCATTAGGCGGGTAGTAGGTCTGCCAGAACACATCCTTGATATGCCTTACAATACCGTCCAGAAGCCTGTGTTCCGCACGTACGCGGTTATCGCCTACGGTTTCGTATCGCAACATCGGGAAGAGGTCGGCCTCCCGGTTGTATTCCACCCAGCGAGCCGCCGCCGTCGCCGAAGCCACGGCCGTATAATATTCCGTCTGCAACCACTCCCGGTTATACTTATACCCGAGCGCGTCCACTGCCTCCATGAAGTCGCCCGGCTCGCGCAGGTTGCCTTCGCCGTCGCGCAGTGCCAGCGTGATGTCGCGCAGTTGCTGGTAGCTTTTAGCAGCAGAAAACTGGAATACATTTTCCGTAAGCTTCTCCAGCATCAGGTGATCCGGTGTATCCCAGTCGACGGCAATGTCTCCGTAACCCTCGCTCAGGGCGTCGGTCAGTTCACCGGCAGTACCCTGCACCAGTTCCGGGGAATACACCCCGTGTTTCGACTTATACACCTCGTCGGCCAGTTGCCGGATAAGGTCTTCGAAGTCGTCGCCGCCGTCGAACTCATCCGCAGGAATAAACCCGCCGCAGCACGGGCAGGGCTCGTATAACTTCCGCACTGTATTATCTATTATCCCGGGGGCAAACGCGGCGGCCTTATCGTTTGCCCCTACCGGAAATTTGCCGAAAACCCGCCGCCGTGCGCTTTCGGCTTCTTTTCATTCGCCCCTGGCTCCGGAGGATTCGGCGCGGCCTGTTTCTTCAGCCCCGTTATCGGCATGTTGAACGTTTTGCTTATCCATTCTACAGGGACGTCGAAGTAAGATATTGCGTCTGATACGATTTGCCAGTGAGCCTCGACAGATAATTCGAACGTGTCGTTGTGTACGAATTTATCCGTATCCGGGTTCACGGCATGTCCCCAGCGCTGCATAATGGGTATCAGTTGGCCGTTGACAATATATTCAATCATCAGCTTGTCCCGCGCGGCGATCTTCTCGTTCAGGTTGCGCTCGTGTACTTCCGACTGACTGCGCGACGATCCGTCGCTGGTCAGCATGGTACCGCCTATCATCGGCTTGCTGATCTCGGTGTTAATACGCTCTATCTGCATGTCGTAGACCTTGTACGAATCGCCCCCGGTAAACTGCTCTATCTTGATCGTCGTACCCTCCGGCAGTACCGCCCTGGCTGCCTCTCCCAGTGTGTCCAACATATCCTGTATATGCTGTATATCGCTATCGGATATTTTATTTGTTGTCGCTGTAATCAGCGGCTGTCCGTATTTCTCTGTATATTCCGCCCAGGACTGCTGGGCGTTCCGCTTCCATATCAGCTGGCCGCACAGGTCGGCCATCAGGCCCAGGCTGTCATTCTTGCCGGCCTGGATGATGCGCCCGGCATACAGGCCTGACCGGTAATCGATATACTTGCTGCCTGACGCCTCCAGGAATACGCGCCCTGTATCCGCCTGGACGTTCCGCCGCGGGACGACCTCGAAGTCCAGCGACAGCGGGTTGGTGAGTTCCAATATAGTGACGCCTTTAAATATGCAGTCGAGCAGGTCGGCGCGGAGGCTGTAAAACCATTCTTCGCGAAACAGGTCTGTCTTTTCATTGTTCACGGCGCCTGTACTCCGGTCGATAATGGAGAACTCGGCGCAGAGCGTGGCCGCCTTGCGCAGCTCGCGCTCCGATATGAAGTGCCCGTCCGATTC
The DNA here is from genome assembly GCF_042654545.1 of Dysgonomonas termitidis. GTDB lineage: Bacteria > Bacteroidota > Bacteroidia > Bacteroidales > Dysgonomonadaceae > Dysgonomonas > Dysgonomonas termitidis. The sequence goes on along the minus strand of NZ_JBHSGN010000059.1, from coordinate 10,791 downwards.
CAGGTTGTCGTACAAATCCTGTAACAGGTAGGCGCGGGGGTCGTCAGGATTCCTGATTGCTGCCATCGCCTGCTGCCACTTCTTTATTTCGGCACGCTGGCGGTCTTTGAATTCGCCTATAATCTTCGCTACTATCGTTTTGTCGGCGGATAATTTACGGGCGTTTTGCTGAACGTTCGGCAACGCTGCCATAGGATTACCCCATTTGTCGATTAAAATAGGGTTTAAACGGTCTTTAAACGGCTTATTATTCATGTTTCATCACTCATTACTCATTAATACTTGTTATCATTAGGTTTGTACAGCGACCATATCTTGAAGGGCCCCCTGTAGTCTTCGTCGGGTACGGGTGGCAGGTCGGTCGGGTTGGTGCCGTTGCCTACGTCGCGGAGCCATTCCAGGGCGTTGTCGTACCTGATCTGCCTGTATTCCGGTATCTGGCGCGGCGACTTCTGCGCGTACAGGTGATAGATCGCGATATCGATCGTTATCATCACAATATAGGCGTCGCGGTCGTCGTCCGTCTTGTTGAATACGCTGGCCATGTCGTAGCGGCCGGCCAGGCGCTTATTTATTTCACCTATCGCGTACTTTTCCGCCTGGCGTAAGCGGTGCTTATCGTCGGAGCCGTCCAGCAGCTTCAGCACGTCAGCCTGTGCCTGTACGTCGTAATCTTCGTCTGTTATGAACATAATTAATTAGTTAATATGAAAATGTGCCAATGTGCCAATGTCTTTTTGTCGCTCTGCGCCAATTGGCATATTTACTAATTGGCATATTTACACATTAGGTTAGTATCTATTTTTCGACCTCGATATAATATCCTTTCTGGAAGTCGTCCTTACACCCTTATTCGCCTTGTCGGATTTTTCGGACTTGTTCAGCTTGCTTATCGCGCCCTGTACGGCGTCGGCTCCGTCGTCATGCGCGCCGCTGCCTTTCTCGAATGCCAGGAACTGGTCTATCAGGGTTGTCTGGTCGAGGTAATCCTGTTCCTTTACGTTGAAAATAACGTGGTGCCGCTCGAAGTGCCCGCTGATACTCTCTATACGGTCGAACTTATCCGCCTTGCCGCGCTTGTCGGCCGTGACGGGGATATAATAACCCCGGCTGTCACCCTCTATATCGAAATCGTTTATAAAGTCATCCATCGCAAAAAGCCCCTCTATCATGTACTGGATATTGAAGCGCTCCAGCTTCTTGTCCTCATACAGGTTGTACAGCCATTCGGCGCATTTGGCGCGGCTTCCCTGCCTCAGGTAGGTGTGTATGATGTGGAACTCGCGCCCTGTACGACCGACCAGAACCAGCGCCTTGAAGTCGCCGGTATCCTTGTAGGACAAGTCGCCGTAAAAACAGAGCGCGTCGTATTTGTCAAGCCGGCATATCTCGCCGAATACCATATCTTCCTGTTTGAATATCGCCCCGTCCTGTATATGGGCGTGCATATACTCGCGCATGAAGGAACGGTAAGGCGTGGAATTGAATTTTTTGCGCCAATATTCCGCCGATGTCTTTTCTTTCCATGCCGGCTCGAATGTCGCCAGGTCTTTAACGGCCTTCACCGTGCTGATATGGAATATATCCTCCTCGCCCTCTTCCCTGGCCCGCTGCTTGAATTCGAGGAATATCTTCTTCAGGCGGTTGGTGATACTATTCTTGTTGGTGTTGTTATTGGCATGGATATACCGCTCGGTAGCATTATCGGCAGCATCGAAACAGCCCATAACGTCCTCTGTTATGTAATCGACCGATTCGCGCATGATACGGTCGTTGTTCATGTGTTTTTTTGTATCCACGTCATCGGTGGTGATATAGTCGGGGCGTTCGCCGTCTTCGCGTGATCCGCGCGGGTCTTGACCGAAGCCCAACGCCATAAAGCGCACGCCGTCGACAGTGGCAAAGTCACCGTCCGCCCACTCGCCGTACTGGTACCGTGCGCCGTAATCGTTTATAAGCCGCTTGTTATACTGCAACTGCCCCTGTATGGAAGAAAGCAGTTTCTTTGCTTTCGGGGAGGTCGCCCCTATTATCAGCATGAATTTAAGGTCGTGCTTTACAAAATACAGATACAGGGGTATCCCCATATTGATATGCACCGACTTGGCCGCCGAACGGTACCATTCGGCCAGGACGCGGCAGCGCTTGTGCTTCACGATATACCTGGCAAGCGCCTTATGGAAGGGGGCGCATTTCGATTTGGCAAAATTGGGGAAATAATACTCGAACCATTTCGCGTAATCGCTTTCCAGGTCGTTTATACGCTTTATCTTTTCCTGTACGCTTTCCTGCTTCCTGATCTCGGTAGCCAGGGCGACACGCAGACAATGCTTTTCGTAGTCCTGGATTATTCTTTCATATTTACCCGATGCGGCCATGATTTTATGATTCTAAAGCAATTAAATGTTGCAGGAACTGTTTGTTATACTCGAGGTCTTCGATTGCCCTTTCCGGGGCCACCTCCGCCATAAAGTTGTCGCGCATCTGCAATACGGACATGGCGATACGCGGGTTTACAGACTTATCCAGCCTGTCGATCGCCGCCATGAATTTCGATAACTGGTCGGCGTTTACATTCGAGGTTTCACCCTTTACGATCTTGTAGGATTCTTCCATCAACAGCTCTTTGAGTTTTACCGGGGTTAACTGGATTTCCTTTTTCCTGTCGTCCCACGGTTTTTCACCTGTTCGCCCTTTCTTCCAGTTCGAGACTGTTTGCTCCGATACGTCCAATATTTCCGCGATCTCCCGCCCCGTTTTATTGAGCCTGATATAATAGTCCTCGGCGATCTCCCTGAGGCGTTCGAGTTCCTGTTTCGGTCTGTTTTTCTTTGCCATACATCCTGTTTTTGATTCAAAATTGCATCTTAAACCGCACGCATGTAAATAAGTGTCCAACCGTTGGACACTTATTTTTACTAAAGGTGTAGCTTCTTTTCCTTTGCTGAAAAATCGAACGAATGGCAAAACAAGTATTAAAGCTTTACGGCAATATATGGCAATGGGGCGATAACTCGGCCGAGGCGTTTATCGCCCGGCTGAATTATGCGGTGAGCTTCAGGCCGGAGGTAATCGAACTGCATATACATTGCAATGGCGGCGGGGTACTGGAAGGTATTGCGATCCACAACGCGATAAAAGCCTGTGAAATCCCCGTAGATGCCTATATCGACGGCGTGTGCGCCTCGATGGCTACTATCATAATGCTGGCCTGCCGCAATATCTACATGGCCGACAACGCCTTCCTGATGATACACGCCCCGAACGGATATGCGGAGGGTACAAGCAAGGATTTTGTACGCACAGCGAGGCTGTTACGGTCTATGGAAGCGAATTTCCGCGCCGCCTATATGGCCAAAACGGGTAAAACGGAAGCGGAGGTCGCCGCCTGGATGGATGGCGAGAACTGGTTCTCGGCAAAAGAGGCGATGGACGAAAAACTGATAAACGGTATTATACCGTCGGTGGATCAGTCCACCGTGCAGAAGGAAGAAATAAAAACGCTTACGCCTGCCGGATTACTACAGCGTTATGCGGCACTGGCAAAAGAGAAGGTTCAACCAATTAATAAGAATAAAATGGATAAAGAAGCATTAATCAAAAAGTACGGCCTGAAAACAGTGACGGCCGAAAATTCCGAAGATGAAATCTATGAGGCGATCGCCAACGAATCGAAGGCGAAAGCCGAGGCGTCCTTGCAGGCTGAGCGCGAAAAGCAGGTAACAGCCGTGATAGAGGCGGCGAAAGGGCCTAAAAAACTGACTAAGGAACAGGCGGAAACATTTACCCGGATCGGCAATACGCTCGGCATGCAGGCTCTTCAGACAGCCCTCGACGCAGTCATGCCGCCTCTGACAATCGGGAAGGTGATTAAGAATCAGGGCGGTGATTCCCAGGCGACAGGCCGCGAAGGCTGGACATGGGATGATTACCAGAAGAATGACAGCGCCGCGTTGGAGGCCCTCGAAAAATCAGATCAGGAAACCTTTCGCGCGCTGTATGAAGCGAAGTACGGGAAGTAATTAACAGTTAACAATTAAAAATTAAAAAAATGAGAATCAAAATTTTAGCTCTTATATTGGCCGTGCTGGCCAATACGGTTATTGGCACTGCGGCCGCGTGCGCCGCCGGCATACCGCCGGTATACGGCATACTGGGGATGAATGCTGTCGGCCTGGCCATGTCGTTCGTGCCGATGCCGTCGGGTGTACGCGCCGGCGTGTATGTGGAAGTATGGACAGGTAAGGTTGTAGAGAGGTTTACGTACATCGAACAGGGAAGCTTCCTGGACGGGGTGCCGGATTTCAGCAGGTATGTGGATAACGACGTCATACACCTGGTAGATGTCACAGGCGACCCGACGGTATTAATAGACAATACAACCTACCCGCTGACAATAGAGAACCTGCCGGACGGCGACATCGCTATTTCGCTGCATAAATTCGAAACTAATCCTACGCGCATCACCGATGATGAATTGTATGCTCTCAGCTACGATAAGATACAGGTGGCCAAAGACCGCCACGCGGACAAGCTGGGCGAGGCGCACCTCGATAAGGCGATACATGCATTCGCCCCGGTCAGCGCCACAGCGGATACCCCTATCGTGTATACCAGTGGCAGTGCTATAGACGGGCGCAAGGCCCTGAGGCGTGAAGACCTGATCGCCCTGAAGAGGAAGCTGGACAAATTGAAGGTTCCAAAAACGGGGCGTCGCCTGGTGCTGTGCTCCGACCACGTTAATGACCTGCTGGAACTGGATCAGAAATTCAAAGATCAGTACCACAATTACGAGAGCGGCAAGATCATGAAGGCTTACGGCTTCGAAATATACGAGTTCGTCAACTGCCCGCTGTTCGACCAGACAGGCAATAAGAAGTCGTTCGGTTCGGTTCCTGCCGCCGGCGATTACGAGGCCTCCGTATTCTTCTACGTGCCGCGCATGTTCAAGGCCAAAGGTACGACCAAGATGTATTACAGCGAATCGAAAACCGACCCGGTAAACAAACAGAACCTGATATCATTTACGAATCGTTTTGTCGCATTGCCTCAGAAGAGGGAACAGGCCAGTGGGGCCATTGTGACAAAAACAGCTTAGGTAAAACATTTGCTAATTTTCAAATATTCAAATTAAAAACATGGCAACAGCAAAGAAAAAAGAGGTCGCGGAAGACCTGAAGTCGATAGCAAAAAAAATAGCTGAAACAAATGGCGTCGCTACCGTATACGTGAACTCCAGAGGCGAGTTTTTTACGAATAAAAACTATGCTCTCAACTCCGAGAAGGGTAAGGAGCAGAATATTAAGACGTTCTCCTTCGAAAATTCCGCCGATCCGGAAGAGGACAAAACCGACGACGATGAGTAACAGGGTTATTATCAATAAAGGCAAGGTTGGCATTTCCATCCTGGGCGGATATGAAAAAATATCCGCCCTGGTGGGAGCTTACGGCGCGATCTCCGGTCCCTCCGGTGAACTGGCTCCGGGCATAGCGGTACAGTTCCGCAATGCCGAAGAGGCAGAAGGCTACGGGGTGTCCGGCAATGCACTGTTGCAACGCCATATCTCCGAATACTTCCGCGTCGCGGCAGTAGGCGGAGGCGGTGCCAGCCTGTATGTACTGAACCTGGACAACAGCGGCGGCACGTTTGCCGACCTGGTGAACGATGATGCCGTCAGGCAGATGGTCGCGACGGCGGACGGGCAGATATTCAATATCGCTTTCGACTGCATCCCGGCAGCGGCTACGCTTGTCGACGGGCTGAATATAGAAACATTGCCGGCGATGAAGGCGGCGCAGGCCTTTGCCGACTGGTGCTGGGATACGAACAGGCCATTGCATTGTGTTGTCTCCGGTAGCGGGTACGGCGGCCCGGCAGCGGCGGCCCTCGACCTGAGGGCGATAACCGAGAGCGGCGCGGCGGTGGAACTTTCGCAGGTATCACTCTGTATAGGTCAGGATTGGGATTTTGCCGATGCGTTGCCTGATGCACAGAAGAAGTACGCTGATGTAGGCACATTGCTTGGCTGTATGGCCGCACAGCCTGTCAGTTATAATATAGGCGAGGTGCAGACCATGTCGCTGACCAATGCGCCGCGCGGTGTATGGCTCAACGCGGCGCTTTGCTCGCATGAGAAAATCAGGGATGTGGAAGCGCAGCTCGACACGCTGAACGCGAAAGGCTATATCTATGGCGAATATTACAGCGGGCAGGTGGTCTTCAATGATGATCATGTATGCGCGCCTGTGAAGATCGACGCCGAGGGCAATATGAACGAACATACGATGGCGTTGTCCCGGACAAACGCGAAGGTGAAGCGGGAACTGTACAAGGTTTACCTGCCGAAGATAAAATCGACCGTACCGGTAGACCCGGACAGCGGGAAGCTGGGAACAGGTATGCTGAAGTATTTCGAAGGTATCGGCAACGATGTGTTCGGACGCTTACAAAATGCTGCTGAGATCAGCGGCGGGATAACGACCGTAGACCCGGAGAGCAATCTCCTGTACGGCGACAAGGAGCTGAAGGTATTTTATGACTGGGTACCGATGGGTACCATCAGCCGGATAAAGGGAACTGTAAACATTAAAAGGGCGCTGCAATGAGAATAATAAAGAACGGAAAGGCTTACGACGGCGCGGATGCCATCTTTACCGCGTTGGGGCAGATATGGGACGAGGTTGTGGAATTCAGCTACAACATCACCCGCGAACACCAGCTTAACCATACCATCGGCGCGCACAAGCCTACCTCGTGGAGCATGGGAAAAGAAAGCTACGAGGGCAGCCTCACGCTGATGATGAATCAGGCGGTATCGCTTGAAAAAGCCGTACCCGGAGGTGAGCTGATCAACATCAAGCCTTTTGATGTGAACATCACCTTCGCGGATGATTACAACGAGCTGATCAATGACACGGTCGTTTGCAAGTTTGCCAGCCAGGGACGCACCGTAAATACCGAGATGGGGCTGGCGCAACAGTACGATATGTTCGTGCTGGAAATAAAACCAAATAATTAGTAAGTAATTAAAAATTAAAAATTAAGAATTGCTCGTAACTCGTTTACTTGTAACTCGTAACTAAAAAAAGTATGAAAAATAATTTGCCGGAAGGCGTAACCCCCGAAATGATAAAGGCCTGGAAAGAGCAATACGGCCCCGATAAGGTAAAACTGGCGACACTGGCGCCTGAAGTTCCGGAAAAGACAAAAGACGTCGTGGTACGCGTGCCCGACCGCCAGACTTACAACCAGTATGATAAATGGGTAGGCACCGACCCGGGAAAGGCAAAGGATATCCTTATCAACGCCTGCCTGTTGTCGAACAAGGAAGAGGTGAAGGCTGACGACGTGCTGTACTTCTCGTGCTACTGGGCGCTGAGCGAACTGCTCCCTTTGCACAAAGCTATTGTCGGGGACTTGTAGAAGTCTTTCCGCCGCTGATCGACAATAGCAATAAAGACTATATCCGTAAATGGGACGCCCTGATAGCCTACTTCTTCAAGATACAGTTCCCGGAGGAACTGACCGACGAGCAGTGGGCCGAAAGGGTCAAACAACTGGAGTGGCTGGCAAAGCGGGGTATTTTAGGTATGCAGCATAAAAAAGGCTTGATATGAGGTATGTAATTGATATTTTCAACCGGTTCCAGAGCGCTTACGGCGTCATCGGGGCTAACGCGCAGGGTTTTGTAAACCATGCGCTGTTCGCCGCCGGTGTGGCGTATAATGATGCAAAGTACCAGCGTCAGAGCGCCTCACGACCTTATGAGGGTATCCGCACGTATGAAAACCTCGATTACAACTTCGCCGACATGGAACTAAAGTACCAGGATCGCATATTGAAATTTACGTACGGCTCGCTGCTGGAAGATACCGACGGGGTTATCGCCCCGCCGCCGGTAGTGAGATTCAGGCGCGGCAAGAACATAGGGGAAACGACGATCGACGACGGCGACACCGATTCGGAGATCGCCGAGTTCTTCTCCCTCAAAAACTACGAGATAGATATCCAGGGCTTGCTCATCGACATGAACGAACACCGTTACCCACAATCGAAAGTAAAGGAGCTTACCGGGTTTTTTGAGATAAACGACATCATCAAGGTGGTGTCGCCATTGTTTCAGGATCTGAAGATCAATTCGATCTACTTCCGCGATATGCCGGTATTCGAACCGCTCGAAGGGTTCCCCGATACTGTACGGTATTCATTGCAGGCCAAGAGCATCAAGCCTGCCGAGTTTTCAATCATTAACGGAAAATAACATGGGATTGTATCTGAGGCTTAACAGCAGGCTGACTATCACGAATACGGAAACCAAACAAGGCATCCGGTTCGACCATATCGCGGCAGCGGATATCCGCCAGTCGGTGAATACCACCGGCGACACGGCCGAGGTCACTATCCCGCGACGCTATGGGAAGCTGAAAGACCAGGAGGTGCTTCAGTATATCAAGCCGGGATATGCCGTATCGCTCGAACTTGGTTACAACGGTGAGTATAACAATGAGTTTAGCGGCTTTGTGCGGGAAGTGGGAAGCGGACATCCGCTGAAACTATACCTGGACGACGCCTTTTACAAGCTCCGTAAAAACAGTTTCAATAAGTCATGGAAAAGCATCACGCTGCGGCAACTCCTGAAGGAGATCGCGCCGGGCTACAAGATAGAATGTCCGGACGTAAACCTGGGAGCCTTCCAGGCCGACAACGAAAGTACATTAGTTCTTTTGCAGAAGCTGAAAAACTCGCCTTACGGTTTCTCTTCCTTTCTAAAAAGCGACACGCTTTACTGTCAGTTTACCTACGATGTGCGTGGACTTGGCCGGAGCCATACGTATGATTTTTCGAAGAACGTCAAGAAATCGGGCCTTACATTCCGTCGCAAGGAGGATTTCAAGATACGCATACAGGCAATCTCGAATCTGGATACCGGCAAGAAAATAAAGATTGAAGTAGGCAATAAGGAGAAGGAGGCCAGCATCCGCTCGCTGAACTTCCGGAACAAAACAGAGAAGGAACTGCGCGAGCTGGCGCTGAAGGAACTCGACAGGCTTGTGTTCGATGGCTTCGAGGGTACGGTAACCGGTTTCGGCTATCCCCGCGTAACGGCCGGCGACACGCTGGACATCGTATCGCCCAGGCAGCCGGAGCAAAACGGCAGCTACCTGGTAGAATCGGTTAATATCCGCTACGGGAACCCGTATTTTGAAAGAGTATGTACACTTAAATACAAAATAAAATGAGTGCGGAAGCTGCATTCCTGGAATTATTCAAAAAGCTGATGCCGGAAGCGGCGACAGTGACGATCGGCACCGTAGAGAGTGTCGACCGGGAAAACCGGACATGCGATGTAGAACGTGATGGACAGCCGACGCTGTTTAAATGCCGTTTAAACGCGGTTATAGACACACTCGGCAGCTATGTGGCAGCAATTCCCCGCGTCGGTTCTTATGTGCTCTGTCTGACGCTCGATGACCCTGCCAATTGCCTGGTGATCGCCATGTCTGAGCCTGACGAAGTGGCTGTTAAGATCAATAATACGACTGCTGTGATTACAAGCGATGATATTACATTGAATGGCGGTGCGCTGGGCGGATTGGTGAAGGTTAGCGAGCTGACGGCAAAATTAAACGAGCTGGTGACAACATTCAATTTACATACGCACGCGGTAGCCGGAACAACAGCATCACCGACGCCTAACCAGGCCGCGTCATTCAGCCGGGGTGATTACGAAAATTTAAAAGTAAAGCAATGAAAGGCATTCTATTAAACGAGGCAACAGGCGATCTGGATATTAACGTTATCCGGGACGCGGACGGCAGGATATTGTCGGGCCTGACGCCTGGAGATACCGATTATCAGAACATCCGGCTGTTGATGCTCTCGGATAAGGGCGACTTTAAAGAACAACCCGTGCTGGGCGTAGGCGCGGAGAAGTACCTGAAAAGTACCGGACGAGAGAACGACCTGCGGCGCGAGATAGCCGTACAACTGGATGCGACAGGCTACGGTAGCGCGGATGTGACGGTAGCCGCAGACGGGATAATAGAAATCAATATTTAAAAGGATATGTATATGAAACTAAAAGTACAACTAAGCATCTCGGTATTTCTCATTATCGTGGGCTGCGGATTACTGATCGCCGGGTTCTGCGTGCCGCCGCGGGGCGTGATCGATAATTCCGTATTGATCGCGTTCGGCGAGATACTGACATTCGTAGGGACAGTGTTCGGTATAGATTATTCATACCGGGCGAAAATATTTAATAACGAAAACAAAGACAAAGAAAATGGCAAAGATTAAATTACTGATTCCGATTATCAATCGCTGGAGCGGCGGTTATGTAAATCACCCCAACGATAAAGGCGGCCCTACAAACAGGGATGTCACCTTAGCTACTTACACAGCATACAGGAAGAAAAAAGGATTTCCGGTGCCAACCATCGAGGATCTTAAGAACATGACCGATGAAGAATGGGGCGATATCCTTAAGCCGATGTTCTGGGACAAGTGGCGGGCTGATGAGATAAATAACCAAGCAATCGCAAATCTTGTAGTCGACTGGTACTGGGGTTCCGGCGTCTACGGCATCAAATACCCTCAACAGGTATTGGGTGTCGTCGCCGATGGTATTGTAGGCCCTAAGACACTGGACGCTATAAACAAATACCCCAACCAGTCGGAGCTGTTTAAAAAACTATGGCTGCGCAGGAAACAGCATTTCGAAAATATTGCGGAAAAAGACCCGACGCAAAGGGTATTCCTGAAAGGCTGGCTGAACAGGTTGAATGACT
>NZ_JBHSGN010000058.1:0-64941 GCF_042654545.1 Dysgonomonas termitidis | reverse complement strand
CCGTATAATCAATTTTTATTAATGCTTATTTCTTTCTTTTTTAGTTGTGCAACAGACACCGGCAGCTACCCCTGTGCCTCATTCCGGACAAACTGATAATTGCCGTCTATTGGCAACAAACGTATGTAAAATAATAGTCAAACAATATAATACTCATCCCACCTACGGTGTGCGTGGGCGGGAAAGTATAAAAGACAGGAGGTACATTATGATAAAAAGCTATAATAAAATAGCATTGCTATACGGGCAATCCACAAGGGAAATTGCCGAGAGGTTCATGACTTGCATAAACCAATTGAACGCTTTGAATGCCGGTAAAAGGTATCCAGTTGAAGCGGTTATGTGCGATGATTCCGCTTTCAGAACAGCGGCAAACCAACAAGGTATTGATGAATTTATTAGACAGCATTTTTACGGGGTGGTGTGGGCTTTTGTGTTTCTGGGCCCTGACGACTTTGCCCTTTCCCTGCCTGATGCATTAAGGGGCGATTCTTTGCAATCGACTATCAATAAGATAGCGGACAATGCTTATAGTACAAAGACGATGCTGACAAAGGATGAATTTAGAGGAAAGCTATCGAACTTCAAGTTGCGGGCATCGCAGAATGTTGTTCTTGAAACCGGACTTATTTGGGGCACGCTTGGTTTTAAGGGAATTAAATTCATATCTACATTTTCACACAACGACTTGAATAATCAATATGACTTGCCCTCTGATTTTCCTAATCATCATATATTACAGTTATCTACTGCTAATATGGATACTGAAATAAAAACGATAGTCAGTAATAGTTTGATTGATGGCGGTTTACATATAGTTCCCTATGTTAACCTGTTGACAGATTCGGCGTATGGAGTAAATTATAGGGAGCTTTTCAGTGGGGAACAGTTACGGGAAATAGCCGGTCTGAAATCAACGCATGTAGATAACGAACATAAAATTACCCATATTGAAAAATTCAGGCTGATTGCTGATATATGGACTAGGGAGATCCAATCGCTCCGGTATGACGATGAACGGATAGTTTATATTTTTGAGCGTCTTGTATTTGTTCCGTATTTTCCTAAAGATCATGGGCGACCCGGCATTGTCTGGATGAATATGGCATTACAATCGATTGAGGACAGAAGCTCGGAGTATTACTCTATTTTAACACAGATTAGGGATTACATGACTTATCGTGCGGCTGGCAATGGCACTTTTTTAGGATATAAATATATCGCGGATACGTTACTTGCTATTAAACAACAACGCGTCACAGGGAATATGAGGACAAATCCGGTTATAAATGTTTATCTGAATGATTATATCGGGTTGTCGTGCAGGGCCACTGTCGAAGAATACAAAAAAGACAATGCGGTTGATGCCTTATTTGTTCCGACAGTCTATTTGAATCATTCCATAGCGGCATTGAGCTGTTGCATAGATGTAATCCAATTGGGCACAAGCGAAGCGGAAACGCTTTGGAAAGGTTACAGTTTGTATAATCGCGCACGCAGCTATTCACTTTTGGCAGAATACGATACTGGTAACGCAAATAGTTATAAAGCACGTTCAATAACAGACTTTTTCAGTGCATTGAATGTGCGCTATGAATGGGAAGCACTTGAAGAAACTTTTGGGGGAATTCCGAAAGTATTCGAGAATTCGTTTATAGCGGAGATTGCCCTTACCATAATAGAGGCAATAGGAAAAGGTATTTATAATGATCAACAAAAAGTAGAGGCACGTGATAAATTAAATGACATCTACAATATGCTTGTGCTTTCTTCAAGCATTGGGTTGGGCCTTGTGAACAATGTGAAGAACAAGATTGATAATTTAAAGACAGTAGATTGGTGGCAAAGTTAATTCTCCATCGGCAGGTATCGCCTGCAAGTTCAGATAATAAACTCCCAAGCCGCAGGAGAGTAATCGATAACCTTTTCAATCTGTATTGTAACCGGGCTCTTGATAGAAAACAAATGGGATTAGACTACATCGTCTAAACAGGAAATGTGCATAAAATTACGAAAAAACGGTAAATGAAGAAGGCTCCCTCAGGAGCCTTTCTTATATAAGAAATCAAACGTTGCATACTCCCTCACTTGCGGTACCCGCCGGATGTTCCCACTATCTACTTTGTACAGGTTTGCCCAGAAACCTTTAGAAAATATGATAATAACGCATGGTCTATTAAAGGGAAATAAATACTATTTTACCTTTTGATTTATATATATTTAATTGTTTGATATATAGTAATATAATAATTAAAAGCAACAGCATATTTTACATAAAATAGATATAGTAACAATTATTTTAATTTTTAAGTAACAGATAGGTAACAAAAGTAACAAGAAAACGAAGATATGATTAAAAAAATAGAGTTATGCTAGTGCGGTATATGTGTGTATAACTATTTGTATATATGTTTATTAATTTTAATTATGGCGTTTTAATTTTTTTGAAATTTTTTCCGACAACTTTTAAGGTAACAAAGGTAACACTTTTTACAGTTAACAGTAAACAGTTAGCAGTAAACAGTAATACAACTTTCTCAACTTATGACTTACTGCCCCCGCTGGCGGGGACTTCCAGTCCGTGTCTTGTTGACAGGGCACGCAACACATAGACGGGGCGTCTGCGCGAGCGGGGTCAAAAAGGTAACAAAGGTAACACTTGTTTCAGTGAACAGTAAACAGTCATCAGTTAACAATTTGTAACTCGTAACTGCCCGAAGGGCGAAGAAATAACATTCGCCGAAGCGAAGGCGAGGCAAACTCGTAACTTTCTTAAAAGGTAACAAAGGTTACATTTTTCATTACTTTTAGCAAACTGGTATATAAAAAAACTTTTTCAAAGAGCTATAAGCTAACGTTTATATATAGATAAACTTTCCGGAAAAATATATATTAAAATTATGAAGTAGTCAAGACTTTTTATTTTGTATTATTTTGTCATTGGCTCCGCTTCGCTCTGCCGAACGTTGTTTCTGAGGTACGAAGAATCTCGTTTTAGGGGATATTTGCCATGCCTTCACTTCGGCGATTTTGACTCCGTCGATTTTCAATTCAATTGACTACCCATTCAACATGACAAAGAGAATAAAAACAGATCAAAAGAAACTTTTTTTGAAAAGTCCAGACGGCTTCTATATGATCATTGCCCATAATATCATAAACGATTCGTTCCCTATTTCAGAAAATCATCAAAATAACGGGTTATATGTTCATGTAAATGTACCCTGTCGCGCCCTGTCATATTATGCCCATGTCCCGGATAAATGAAGAAATCGGGATGCGTACCCTTTTTGATCGCAGAGTGCAGGAATTGCAGGCTTTGTTGCATCACCACAGTAGGGTCTTCATCCCCATGTATCAGCATCAGGCGGCCTTTAAGGTCTCCGGCACGCTCCACCATACTCGAATTTTTATATCCTTCCGGATTTTCCTGCGGACTATCCATGTAGCGTTCGCCATACATCACTTCGTAGTATTTCCAGTCAGTAACAGGTCCTCCCGCTACTCCCACCTTAAATGTTTCGGGATGGCGAAGCATCAGGTTCAGTGTCATAAATCCGCCATAGCTCCAGCCATGCACCCCTATCCGGTCGGCATCTACATACGCTAACGATTTCAGATATTCCACACCTGTCATTTGGTCTTCCGTCTCCACTACCCCAAGCCGGCGATGCGTAATATTTTCGAAATCCATTCCTCTGTTCGATGTACCTCTGTTGTCCATCGTGAACACCACATAACCTTTCTCTGCCATGTAGATATCCCATCCTCTGACTTGCCCCATCCATGAGTTATCCACCATCTGTGAATGAGGCCCTCCATATACATAAACAATGACGGGATATTTCTTGTCCGGGTCGAAATTCAGTGGTTTCACCAGACGGTAATATAAGTCTGTCGTGTTGTCATTCGCTTTTAACTTACCCAGTGATATTTCAGGCAGTTGTACATTTTTATAAGGGTTCTTGGCAGAATAATAGATATACGATTTATTCGGTTTGGTTTCTGTAACCGACACTTTTCCGGGGTTATTCTGCGAAGTATATCTGTCACAGATGTATTTCCCCGAAGCACTAAGCATGCCGTCATGGACACCTTCTTCTTTCGACAACCGCTCTCTCTTCCCGGTTTTCAGATTCAATCTATATATATGCTTTTCTATTGGGCTTACTTCTGTAGATACATAAAAAAGATTCTCTCCCTTTTCGTCGAATCCCAATATAGAAGTAACATCCCATCTGCCGGAAGTAATTTGCTTTAATAA
The DNA here is from genome assembly GCF_042654545.1 of Dysgonomonas termitidis. Taxonomy (GTDB): domain Bacteria; phylum Bacteroidota; class Bacteroidia; order Bacteroidales; family Dysgonomonadaceae; genus Dysgonomonas; species Dysgonomonas termitidis. The sequence continues at coordinate 60,677 of NZ_JBHSGN010000058.1, read as the reverse complement.
TTTTCCGGTCGTATCATAAAGATACAAATGATTGAATCCGTCGCGTTCGCTCTGCCACAAGAACTTTGAAGGGTCGTTTTTCAGAAATAGCACGGGGTTTTCAGGCTCCACATATTTCGGATGGGTTTCGGTAAACAGCGTTGTTTGCAGTTTACCCGTCGCAGCGTCATAACTCCTGACAATACAAGTATCCTGTCCCCTGTTGACTTCAGCAATATAGATACTTTTTTCATCGGGGCTCCATGCTATATTTGTAAGGTATTTTTCTTTAGGAGTACCTGTTTTCAGATACACTGTTTGCTGTGTGACAGGATTGTAAACCCCAACTGTAACATGGTGGCTTTTCATGCCAGCCATCGGATATTTTATATCTTTCAGTTTGGCGATACGCGCCGAAATGTCTACTAACGGATAATCGGCAACCATAGTTTCATCCATACGGTAAAATGCCAGAAGATTTCCTGCCGGAGACCAGAATGTGCCTTTGTTTATACCGAACTCATTCCTGTGGACAGATTGTCCGGAGACGATACCCTGATCAGTTTCGCTTGTTATGGCAGTCTCTTTCCCCTCCGAATCCTGTATATACAGATTATTGTCTTTTGTATATGCAAGCATCCTGCTTTTTCCGGACCAGTCATGGTTATTCATTTTATCTAACGAGAGGAATGTGGCCGTTATCTTTTTTGCCACAAAGTCATATAAGTATATCTTGTCAGGAGTGGCGATTAGTATCTCGTCTGACTCCGGAGAAATAAACTGTATTGTATGCAGACTTTTCAGTGACTCTTCTTGATCGAGCCCCATTCCCGAATTAATATCCTGAAGGCTAAGCAACACCTGGGATTTCTCCTTGTCGGTATTAGGGGCAATCATAACGGAATCTCCTTTTATGTAAGTCAGTTTATCCCCATGCCAGCTTAGTTGGCGGGGCATTTCGGCACGATACTTGCTGAATGTTTTACCTCCGGGCGTCAGGTCTTCTAATGTCAGGGGTATTTCTTGGCTGTGTGATTTCATTGGAAGCAAAATGCTTATGGCTAAAAAAACGGAATTGATAAATTTCATACTTACAGCTGTTTTTTGGTAAACAAAGATAGTGAATTTCTAAATTGCAGATTGATTTAACATGTGCGGATTGATACTTTGAACGCCTGTTATTGCCGGAACCAGCAAGAGTACAGCGGGTTAATTAATTTTTTTTTAGAACAATTTATTTTTTTAAACGTTTTAGAAATAAAAGTTATACTTTTGCGTTACTAATTATAAGAATGGGAATTAGTATATATCTAAAGAACGAGAAGATGTTAAAACTCAATATAGCGCGCTTTACCGGACTTACCCTATTGCTTGTCGCGATAGTTACGTCATGCAGCAAAAACCCTAAAGAATTTAAAATAACCGGAAAACTTGACAATGTAACGGGTGATCACTTTTTCATGTCGCATGAAGCCGGGGATTCTGTGTTTATAGACACTGTGGCGATCAATGCAAAAGGAGAATTCTCTTTCCGCAGCGAAATTGATACGCTGACCGAATTTTCATTGTATTTCAATAAAAATACAAAAAGCACTTTTGTCCTGGCAGATAAAGGCTGGAAAGTGGAGCTTAAAGGCGATGTCTTATATCCCGACATCATAGATGTGAAAGGCGGTGATGTGAACGATGATCTCACAAGTTTCAAAGATAAAAACAAGGCCCTGCTGAAATCCCGTGCCGATATATTGAATACCGCTGAAAATAATCTCAAGAACAAGGATAGCCTGGTGGTGAAGGATTATGTTGTGGAATTAAAGAATATCAACTTCGAATTATCAAATATTGCGGCGGCTTATGTGAAGGCGAATCCCGACAAGATAGCCAGTGTAATGCTGATAAACACATTCTTTAAGGATGAAACTTCGATTCCGAGGCTCGACGAGAACCTGTCTCTGCTGAAAGGAAAAGCTGTGGATTTTCCTTTGACACAAGAACTTAAAAATTTCAGGGATAAAATAAAACTATCGGCAGTAAATGCCTACGCTCCGGGCTTCTCGCTTAAAAGCATGCAGGATAAGACCGTGCAATTATCCGACTTCAGAGGGAAATATGTACTTCTTTTATTTGCTGCTACTACCTGCGATGTATGCCGTGACGAAAAACAAGACGCAGTGGATGTCTATAACGAGCTGAAAAAACAAAAAAAGAACATCGAATTTGTTTCCATCGTGAAAGACTCCGAACAGGTCCCTATCGCCGAAAACATAGGCGATACTATAAAATGGAATATATTACCTGTAAAAGGGGGCTGGGCTGCCAAGCCGTTCGATACTTATTACATTCGCGAAATACCTTACAATATACTGATTTCACCGACCGGAATCATTCTGGAAAGAGATTTACCGATCCGTGCAGTCTTGAATAAGATGGAAGAGCTTACGGGCGAAAAGAAAAAGTGAGATAAAGAATCAATAAAAATTAATACACCATTTTCTGGTGGAGATCTTTAGGGAGGTGTGTCTAAAGTAGAACAGCACTATCAATGTGCTATCCTCTTTGTCATCCTGAGTGCAACGAAGGATCTCAGCCCTGAGAAACGAGATGTTTCACTCCGTTCAACATGACAACCAACGGTCACAGGAGTGTAGCGTATGTAAATAGATAGTAAAAAATACTTTAGACACACCCTCATAGATTCTTTACTACTTACCCTCAAAACATTGAGAGCAACAATTTATCTATAGCCTGTACCACCTGGCTACGCGAACCCGTGAAATTATTCACCATTACGGTAAAAGCATATTTTTTATCCCCGTCGGTATAGTATCCCGCAAAGCATTGTACCCCATAGATACTGCCGCTTTTCATTGAAATCTTTCCTGCAAGGCGTGTTCCTTTCAGCCGGCTGCTTACGGTTCCGTTTTCCCCCGCTTTGGGTAACGATTCCAGAAATACATCGGCATACTTGCTTTTTGCCTGCATATATACCAGCAGGTCGCACATAAATGCCGGACTCACGGCGTTGGACGGGGCAAGCCCGCTTCCATCGAACATGGTAAGCGCGTTGGTATTCAACCCCCGGGTCTTCCATAACTCTTTCGTTTTGTCAATTCCCGCATCGAGGGCAGAGGAGTATATGTCGGTCGTTTTTGTACGGCCTACGGTGCGTATAAGATGTTCCGCATAGTGGTTATTGCTTCTCACATTGGTATCCTTTATTATGTCTTTCAATGGGAAAGACTCGTGGCGATAAAATATATCTTCGTTATAGGCCTTCCTGTTTTCCGAATACATCTGGTTGTAATACCTGTCATAAGCGTTTTCCACCGAACCTATTTTAAAGCCTTTGTCAGACAGGGTCTTTGCCAGTACTTCACCGAGATATAAACCCGGATCGGGGATGTCGCCTTTTATACTGAACGACGGCTTTCCAGCGGGGATGTCGCCCGACAGAATCCTGTTCACAGAAAAAGGTTCTCCGTGAATGTATCCGTTATCCTGGCCTGTCGTATTCAGGGTAAGGGTATTGCGGAATGAGAGGTTCATTTCGGGCTGGGTACTTATTATAACCGGGCAGGTATCGCGGCGCATCGTATTGAAAAAGAGCTTATAGGTATTATCGTAGATGCTGATACCATAACTTGCCGCAGCGTAATAATTGCCCATATCCTGATATATCCATCGTTGCGACACTCCTTCATACCCGAAATAATCATCGATGATAGTTATATTCAGATTTTTTGTTGTATCGAACTTCTGTCTGATTTGCTCTGCCCATTGAGGCAGGAACGCATCGGGGATATTATCCAGTTGCCCGGTGCCCAGTGTAGGATCGCCATATCCATGTACCAGCAGCCTGTCCCGTTTATCTTTATCGGCGGCCAGTGTAGTCTGATATTTATAACCCGGGCCCAGCGTTTCCAGCGCGGTGGCGGTAGTAACCACCTTTAGTATGGATGCGGGAGTATATGCCTTATCTTCATTATATCCGGCAAGCTGCCTGCCAGACAGGTCTTTGACGCAAATACCGACGGAGGCATGCCTGAGCCCCTGATGATCGAGGAAAGTTTGTATCCCTGCTTGTTTTACCTGCGCATTCAGTATATAAGGAACTAATACCAAGAATATTAATAAATATCGACCCGTTGTTTTCATCATAGACAGATTGTTATCGTAAATAAGAAAAAATAAAATATCTTTGTAAAGATATATCAAATTAATTAAAACAGCATCTGTATATGACAATGGGACAACCATTCGACAAGCCTTTTACCTTCGATCGTACTATCCGCTTGTTGATAAGCGTATTGGCTGTCGGGGCCGCCCTTTACTTTCTGTATTTACTGAAAGGCGTATTACTGCCCTTTTTCGTGGCATGGCTTTTAGCCTATATGCTCAATCCGCTGGTACGGTTTTATCAAAGAAAGCTAAAACTCCCGCACTCTATAGCCGTTGTGCTTACGCTGCTGTCGGTGGCGGGGATGTTCACGCTGTTGGGATTTATACTGGTTCCCCTCATTGAAAATGAAATATGGCAGATCAACAACCTTATTGCGACTTACGATTTGTCGGCAATAAGCCAAAACAGGATTCCGGTAAGCGTAGCCGATATTATAGGCAGGTATGTAGACTATAAAGAACTTCAAAGCACATTATCGAAAGACAACCTTGTGGAGATTATCCAATATGTAAGCCCTGCCGTTGAATCGCTGTTTTCGGGAACGATATCCTTTCTGTTTGGCCTTACAGTTGTTTTTATCGTTATCCTGTACCTGATATTTATCCTGCTCGATTATGATAAGATCAATGAACTTTGGCGATTTCTCATTCCTCCTAAATACCGCCCGATAGTAGGACGCATTACGCTGGATGTTGAAACAAGCATGAATAAATATTTCCGCCATCAGGCGTTTATCTGTTGCATTCTTGCAGTATTATATGCTACAGGATTTCAGGTGATAGGCTTGCCGATGGCAATTATGTTCGGCCTTTTTGTAGGTCTTGTACACATGATACCATACCTTCAGGTTATTACATTCCCGCCGGCTATCCTGCTTTGCTGGTTGCGGGCATCACAGACCGCCGACAGCTTCTGGGTTATGCTGGGACTGGTGGCATTGATATATGTTATTGTACAATGTATTATGGATTTGTTTTTAGTCCCCAGGATAATGGGCAGGGCGATGGGGCTGAATCCGGCAATCATACTCCTGTCCCTTTCCGTATGGGGTTCACTGCTGGGCATAGTGGGTATGATAATTGCTATCCCTCTTACCACGATGCTTCTTTCTTATTACAAAGAATTTATTACATCGGCCGAAAAGCTGCAAGCTGTGGAAGAGGCGCAGCAGGAGATACCTTTTGACGAAAGTTGAGGTTTATTGATTTTTTTGTATCTTTATGCCTCATTTTTGAAAATCAACAAAATAATATAATAATGCAGTTAACAGCAAAATTAATTCAAGTGCTTCCTGTGCAGACAGGCATGGGGAAAAACGGTGAGTGGAGAAAACAAAGTATTATTCTGGAAACCGATGGCATGTATCCTAAAAAAGTGTGCATGACCTTCTGGGGAGATAAAATAAATGAGTCTTTACTTCAGACAGGAAACATTCTGGATGTATCTTTCGATATCGAAAGCCGCGAGTATAACGGAAACTGGTACACTGACCTCAGAGCATGGAAAGTGGAGCCGGCCGGTGCAGGCGCACCTGCTCCGGCACAGGGATACGGACAAGCCAACCAACCGGCACAGGCTGCCCCGCCAGTGGATTTTAGCGGCGATAGCGGCGATGACCTCCCTTTTTGATGGATTTTCGGATTAAATGTTTGTCTGTCAAAAAATAAGTCTTATCTTTGCACCTCGTTAAATAAATATAAATAACAACTTATGTATTTAGATTCAGCCAAAAAGCAAGAAATCTTCGCAAAGTACGGAAAGTCTAACACTGATACTGGCTCACCTGAAGCTCAGATAGCATTGTTTTCATACCGTATTTCGCATTTAACTGAACATTTGAAGTTAAATAAGAAGGATTATAACACTGAAAGATCTCTAAGACGCCTTGTGGGTAAACGCCGCCGTTTACTTGATTATCTGATAGACAATGATATCGAAAGATATCGTGCTGTCATCAAAGAATTAGGTATCAGAAAGTAATCTTTCGGAGAAAAGATTTATTAAGGGATTGTTTCGATTGGAACAATCTCTTTTTGTTTTATCTTTATGCACATTCATTCAGTAACATATATGGAGAAGCTAACCATAATAAAAGTCGGCGGCAAGATCGTGGAAGAAGAACAATCGCTGAAGCGATTACTAAAAGATTTCGCCCAGATAGATGGGCACAAAATACTCGTTCATGGCGGAGGCCGGTCGGCGACAAAGCTGGCCGAGCGCCTGGGCATTGAAAGCCGTATGATAAACGGCCGCCGTATCACCGATATGGAAACATTGCAAGTGGTAACTATGGTATACGGAGGATTGGTAAATAAAAATATTGTCGCCGGATTGCAAGCCTTGGGAGTGAATGCTCTTGGACTCACGGGTGCGGATATGAATCTGATCCGCTCCGAAAAAAGGCCTGTAAAAGATATAGATTACGGATTTGCAGGAGATGTGAAGGAGGTGAATACAGGGATATTATCATCCCTTATATCCCAGGGAATAGTACCTATACTGGCTCCCCTCACCCATGATAAGCAAGGCCGTATATTAAATACCAACGCCGATACAATAGCCGGAGAAACGGCAAAAGCCCTTGCTAAAGTATTTGATGTGAACCTTGTGTATTGCTTCGAGAAGAAGGGGGTGCTGATGGACGAAAATGATGATAATAGTGTAATCCCTTCTCTGAATAAGGCAGAGTTTAAGGATTTGGTACAGAAAGGCATTATACAGGGAGGCATGATCCCAAAACTTGATAATGCATTCGAATCTGTCGAAGCAGGCGTTAAGGAAGTAGTGATAACGAGTGCGGATGAGATTGGGAAAAACTCAGGCACACACATTTATCTTCCCTGAAAAAAAGTATTCTGTTAAGCGGTTATTAAAATATAATCTATAAGACATCTTTTTATATTATTTCTTACGAGTTGCTAAAGAATATCAGGAAAAGAGTATATATTTGTTCCCGGATAATATTTTTTAACTTAAAAAAACGATTATGAAAACAATTCTAAAATCAAGTTTAGTTGTTGTTACATTTTTATTAGCCGTGAGTATTAATGCTCAGGATAAACCTCTTACTTTCGGCGTGAAGGCAGGGATGAACCTTTCTAACTTTGGTGGAGACGGCGCGGATGGAATGGATGCTAAAATCGGTTTTAATGTCGGATTGACAGTTGATTATGCGCTAACTCAAGACTTATATTTATTAACCGGATTAGAGTTTACGATGAAAGGGGGGAAAGACGAAGGTTCTTTCTCGATGACAGATCCTACCTATGGTCAAATTTCTTTTACCGGGAAAGAGAACGATAATCCGATGTACCTCCAGATCCCAGTCCATCTCGGTTATAAATTAGCGGTGACAGACGCTACAGATATAATTTTCAGAGCTGGGCCATATATTGCCTATGGTGTGGGCGGAAAAAGCAAAATAGAAGGAAAAGCCACTGTTGATGACATAATAATAGATCTAGACACTGACGTTAACTTTTTCGGAAAAGATAAGGCTAAACGGTTTGATGTCGGCCTGGGACTCGGCGTAGGGGCAGAGTTTGGCAAAATAGGTGTTAGCCTGGGTTATGACTTTGGATTGGCTAACATAGCTCCGAGTAACGCCGGTAAAGTGAGAAATATGAACGCTTACCTGACAGTAGGATATAAATTCTGAATAACAGTTCAATATATAGAACAAGCCCCGGGTTCCGGGGCTTGTTTTTTTATATACAATGCCTTACTACCCACTTAAACACTTTCAGAAAACTTTATCTATATATAGCTGATAGCCGGAGCTCTTTGACAGATTGATTAAAGCAGTTACAAGTTACTTCGCCCTTTGGGCAGTTATGAGTTACAAGTAAACATGATACGAGATACAAGTTGTTAACTGTTTACTGTAAAAAGTGTCAACTTTGTAAAGTTTTTCCTATAAACTATTGGATAACAACGATCAGCCAATAAGTAAAATAACTTGCTTTTTTATATCTATTGAGCATTTAATATTTAAGAATGAAGGGTACGCAACTCATGTATATTGTCTTTTCAGTCTCCATCCCCTTAATTCTCAAAAACTTTGCGTACCTTTGTCCGATTTTAAGAAGTTTAGAAAAAAATATTTATGATGAATCCGATTACAAAGAGTATCGATTTAGGTGATGGAAGGACTATCACCCTTGAAACCGGAAAATTAGCAAAACAAGCGGATGGATCTGTAATGCTGCGCATGGGTAATACCATGATGCTGGCTACAGTTTGCGCAGCCAAAGACGCTAAACCGGACGTTGATTTTATGCCTTTACAGGTAGAGTATAAAGAAAAATTTGCTGCATTCGGCCGTTTCCCCGGAGGTTTTCTTCGCAGGGAAGGGCGTGCTTCAGACTATGAGATATTGGTTTGCCGTTTGGTAGACCGTGCGCTTCGCCCGTTATTTCCGGATGATTATCATGCGGAAGTATTCGTGAATGTTATACTGTTCTCTTCCGACGGTGTAGATATGCCGGACGCATTGGCCGGACTTGCAGCCTCTGCTGCACTGGCAGTATCCGATGTGCCTTTCAACGGGCCAATCTCGGAAGTAAGAGTTGCACGTGTAGACGGACAATTTATCCTTAACCCGACTTTCGCTCAACTGGAGCAAGCCGATATGGATATTATGGTAGGTGCTACTATCGACAATATCATGATGGTAGAAGGCGAGTTTAAGGAAGTTTCGGAAGCAGAAATGCTGGAAGCTATTAAAGTAGCACACGAAGCTATCAAAGTACAATGCCAGGCTCAGATAGAACTGATGGAAGCTTTGGGCAAAACGGTTAAACGCGAATACTGCCACGAAGTAAATGATGAAGAGCTTCGTAAAGACGTATGGGCAAAATGCTACGATAAAGCTTATGCTGTAGCTGCATCAGCCAATACAAACAAGCACGAGCGCGGGGATAACTTCGCAGCTATCGTAGATGAATATAAAGCAGGCCTGACAGAAGAAGAACTGGCAGAAAAGGGTTCTTTGATATCCCGTTATTACCACGATGTGGAAAAAGAGGCAATGCGCCGTTCTATCCTTGATGAAGGCAAACGCCTCGACGGACGTTCCACGACAGAAATCCGCCCTATATGGAGCGAAGTGGATTACCTGCCGGGAGCACATGGTTCTGCTATCTTTACTCGTGGAGAAACACAGTCACTGACAACAGTTACTTTAGGTACCAAACTGGATGAGAAAATCATCGATGATGTACTGAACAATGGAAAAGAAAGGTTCCTTTTACATTATAATTTCCCTCCGTTCTCTACCGGAGATGCCCGTCCGCAACGCGGAGTAGGCCGTCGTGAGATAGGACACGGTAATCTTGCCCACAGAGCTTTGAAGCCAATGATTCCGGCTAACTATCCGTATGTTATCCGTGTAGTATCGGACATTCTTGAATCGAACGGTTCATCTTCTATGGCAACCGTTTGTGCCGGTACACTGGCCCTGATGGATGCCGGTGTACAGATCAAGAAACCTGTAACGGGTATAGCGATGGGACTTATTTCAGAGAAAAAAGGTACGAACTTCGCTGTACTTTCCGACATACTCGGAGATGAAGACCACCTGGGAGATATGGACTTTAAGGTATGTGGTACAAAAGACGGTATCACTGCTACCCAGATGGATATTAAAGTGGACGGATTATCATACGAAATACTTGAAAAAGCACTGAATCAGGCTCGTGAAGGACGTTTACACATTATGGGTAAAATCCTTGAAACATTGCCTGAACCACGTGCGGACTTCAAAGAAAATGCTCCGCGTATCGAGGTTATTATCATCAACAAAGAGTTTATCGGTGCAGTTATCGGCCCTGGTGGTAAGATAATTCAGGGTATTCAGGAAGAGACAGGCGCTATCGTTACTATTGAGGAAATTGACGGTTATGGCCGCGTGGAAATATCAGCTACAAGCAGAACTTCGATCGAAGCCGCCGTTGCGAAAATCAAAGGCATTGTAGCCGTTCCCGAAGTAGGCGAGGTGTACACAGCTAAAGTCCGTTCGGTAATGCCTTACGGTGCATTCTGTGAATTCCTGCCGGGCAAAGATGGTTTGCTTCACATCTCCGAGATCTCCTGGGATCGCATAGAGGACATGGAAAAAGCCGGGTTGAAAGAAGGTGATGAAATAGAAGTGAAACTGATTGACATCGACCCTAAAACCGGGAAATTCAAACTGTCCCGCAAGGTACTTCTTCCTCGTCCTCCGAGACCTGAGAAGCCGGTGCAGAAAAATAATGATGGAAACAACTAATCTATCTACTATATGAAGAATGGGGGGGATGGCTCAGAAGGGCTATCCTCCTCTTTTTATCCCCCGCTTATCCGCTTAAACCGTTCCATAGTAGCGAGTACATTATTCACGTACTTCATTGTTTCCCCACCTCTGAAATAGCCGCTTTTACACACCGGATCGTTATAGTATTCCGGATTGCTTTTCAGCTCCAGATACTTCTGTACATTTCCTTCCCATATATAGGGATTGGCTCCGTATTTCAGGGCAAGGGCCTGTGCGTCATTTATGTGCCCGTTCCCCGCATTGTAGGCAGCCAGGATGAATTTTTCACGTTCACTGATACTTTCTACTTTCCGGAAAATCTTATCCAGTCTGTCCAGTAATTCTACCGCTGCACCGATGCTCAGGTCAGGATTCATACGGTCTTCACTCGTCAAGCCCAACGAGGCAGCAGTACGGGGCATCAGACCCATAATGCCGGCAGCCCCTGCCCACGAAGTGAGGTTGTTCTGAAAGCGCGACTCATGATAGCAAATTGAAGCCAGAAACTGCCATTCATACTTTGTATTCTTAGTATGCTTTTTGAATAAGTCATCATAGACCGAAACCGCGCCTTTAGGCAGATTTTTCGGAGCCACATACTCTCCTTCGAAAAGCTGTTTGCTCAGCTCGAAATATTTCTTTATGATACTTTTATATACAGGTGTATTGTCATTCTCGGCAAACCATTCATTAAGAGCATTCGCCAGATGAGGCATATCTTTCCGCACTGCCCATGAAGCCCGTTGTTCGAAGCTTATAGGCAACGAGATATCGATATTCCTGAAATAAGTACGGTTTAGCCGGGCAATATATTCATCACAAGCCGTGTATCTGATTTTCCCCAAGGACACCATTTCTATCAGATCTTCACTCGTGATAGTATCCTCACCAACTGTATGTATCTTGATTCCTCCTCCTAATTCAGAATCGAGATTGAGAAGACGCTGGTGATATTTGGTATCTCCCTCTACATATACTTCTTTACCTATAAGGCCTGTCACATCCTTTATTATGGTATCTCCTTTATTCGCCCTCTGAACAAGTACCTGATGAGTAATTTGCTGTAATCCACAATATGAAATGGAATCTTTCAACTCATTTTGTATGGGCACTGCATAGGCAATCAGATCTCCCTCCCCCCTTTTTAGCATTTCTATCAGCCGGGTGGTATTCTCCGCCACTTTTACATTCAGCTTCAACCCGTAATGATCGCAAAAGTCCTGGGCAAGATCGTAGTCGTATCCCATTTGTTCTTCCCTGTAAATAAAGTACGAGGTCGAGCTATTAAGTGTTATAATAGTCAGTTCGCCTTTCTCCTTTATTTGTTCAAAGTCGTAAACAGGCTGCTCCTGCTTTTTCTTACAAGAGAAAAAAAAGCAGGATGAAAGCAACAGGTAGATAATAAGGTTATATTTCATAGTGTGCCCCTGTTTTAATACATTGTGATTCGCTTGTTCTGATTTTCTTAATCTTTACAGACCAAAGATAATCAGTATATTATAATTTAAAATCGCCAGTGATTATATCTTCCACTTTGATATTATATTCCGCAACGATATGATTTATCACATCTCCGGCTGCAGGTAAGCTATCTATTAATGAGCTGACCTGGCCTATTTCCAGCTCACCTTCCACAAGGTCTCCTTCGAATATTCCCCTTTTAGAACGGCCGCGTCCGAGCAACTCGCGCATTTCTTCTACCGATGCACCCCTGTCTTCGGCAGACTGCACAGCATTATAGAAGTCATTCTTTATCATGCGGGTAGGACTGAGTTTTTTCAGAGAGAGGATAGTATCGCCTTCTTTCAGGTTAATACATAATTCCTTAAATTCCTGAGACGCCGAACTTTCCTGTGTCAGGGCAAAGCGCGTACCCATTTGTATTCCTTCCGCACCTAGCGCAAAGGCTGCCAGCATTCCGTTGCCTGTGCCGATCCCTCCTGCTGCAATGAGCGGAATATGTATGCTCTGTCTCACCTGTGGTATAAGTACCATCGTAGATGTCTCCTCTCGGCCGTTGTGTCCTCCGGCTTCGAACCCTTCGGCTACAACCGCATCCACACCTGCTTCCTGGCATTTCAGGGCAAACCTGGAACTGGATACAACATGGGTTACAATGATACTGTTATCCTGTAATTTTTTAGTCCAAAGCTTTGGATTACCTGCCGATGTAAATACAATTTTCACCCCTTCGGAAATAATGATGTCCATTATCGTGTCTATTTCAGGGTACATCAACGGCACGTTGACTCCAAATGGTTTATCTGTTGCAGCTTTACATTTTTGGATATGTTCGCGAAGTGTTTCGGGATGCATCGAACCGGCCCCGATGAGCCCTAATCCGCCTGCATTACTCACAGCCGAAGCCAGCTTCCAGCCACTACACCATACCATTCCTCCCGAAATAATGGGATATTTTATTCCAAATAAAGATGTTATTCTGTTTGTCATTGTTTAGTTTATATTTTGATTTTTACTTGTTAATCATATCTTGGAAAAGGTTACAAAGGTAACACTTGTTTCAGTGAACAGTAAACAGTCATCAGTTAACAACTTGTATCTCGTATCTCGTTTACTCGTATCTTGTTTACTTGTAACCCGTAATTGCCCGAAGGGCGCAGTAACTTGTAACTGCTTTAATCAATCTGTCAAAGAGTTATCCGCTAAAAGCTATTAGCTCTTATTATATAGATAAAGTTTTCCAAAAAAATCCAATACAGGTTCAACCTTATAGCCTTTTTATGACTTCAGCTTCTCCAGTTGCTCTTTAGAAAGACAGATGTATTTCTGCCCCTTCATTTTGGCATCGCTTACCGCCGACCGGACTTCATATTCAAGAAATTTTCCACGTGAATATTCTTCTATTTCCGCAAGTGAGATTTGTATGTTCCCATCTATTACAGGCACTTCTTCTTCCACCTCAGGCTCAATATCTGTTGCCTCTTCCTTCTCCGGAACCGGCCCGGGTTGTTCCACCTTTGTTTCCGCTACTATTTCGGAAACACCGGAATTTTCCTCTGCAGGCTCTATTACAGGCCTTTCTTCCAAAAATGTAACAGCATCTTCCTTCTCTTCTTTTATTGCCGTAACTATATCGGCTACATTTGCCGTAACAGGAGGAATCTCAATTTTGATTACATTGGGTTCTTTTACGATCACTTCTTTCTTGTAAGGAGGCGGAGTGCCGGTAAGCATCTTATTTTCTTCTATAATTCCCGACAGGATATCCTCAATCTCATCGATCTTGTTCCGCTCCAACTCATACAGGTTGTCTATTTCATACAGCTTATATTGTAATTGAGGCATTTTCCGCAAAAGCTTCTCCCTGTCAAAGCAGGCAAGCGAAATATACGGTTTTCCGGAAAAAGAGGCCTTGAGGTCGATCATGATTTTATAGTCCTTGTTCTCCCTTACTTTATATTCTATAAGATTACTGTAAGACAGCCGGTGAATGACATCGTCATCTTCTATGAAGATGAATTCCCGGGCTGTATTATCGTAGCTGAATAAATAGAAACCTACAGCACTGTCTATTATTTCATCATCGTTGAATTCCTCACAGGTCTTAAGTACAGAACGAAGCCTTAGGGAATAGGAATCAGACCAGTTGAACCCGCTTGAGGAGGTTTGTTTCTGGTCCCGGCTTTGTTTTATAAAATGATTTACAAACCGGATAATAATAAAGATAAGAATCGCGTAACCGAATATTGACATTAGGCTGAGTTGTTGAAAATTTATAAAAAGATGACATTAACAAACTTACAAAAAAAATGGAGATGGCGAATCCTTTATGTAGAAAATAGATTGGATAAAATGATTCAGGTACGGCAAGACAGGTGTTTTCCGTATGAATTATATAAAAAAATAAATATCTTAGAGCCTTTAAAAAAACGATGACGATGGAGAGTATTATTAACATTGCGGTAAAGAATCAGGAAAAAGCATATGAGATAATAGAAAAAACCGGCATCATCCTTATCTGGGAGTCGGTAGGAGCAGAAGTCAACCTTGTTGGCTCTCTCAAAACGGGATTGCTAATGACCAACAACGACATCGATTTCCATGTCTATTCTTCCCCGCTGCTCATATCCGACAGTTTTCTGGCAATGGGTAAGCTGGCGGAAAATCCCGGTATTATGCGGCTGGAATATATAAACGGTATAGAAACGGAAGAACAGTGTATCGAGTGGCATGTATGGTATCAGGATGATGATGGATCAGTATGGAAAATCGATGTCATTCATATATTGAAAGGTTCCAGGTATGATGGGTATTTTGAACAAATGGCAAAAAGAATAAATGAAGTTATGACTCCCGGTCAGAAGGAGACGATACTGAGACTGAAATATGAAACCCGCGGAATGGGAAAGATAATAGGGGTAGAATATTATCAGGCTGTTATCAGGGATGGGATAGACAATGTTCAGGATTTTATTGAATGGAGAGAAAAAAATCCGGTGAAAAACGTTGTGGAGTGGATTCCTTAACCTGATTATTTTATTCTTTTAAATGAGAACCCGGACCGGTAAAATACAAACCGTTTCTAAGTATTTCACAAAAAAATAATTAGCTTTGTGAGACTAAGAGCCTGTTTAAATTTTAGCGAAATGTTTTCTTAAGGCTCTTTAAAATAAATCTTAGCTGCTTTTTTTATATTCTTTTGAGCGTCTTTTTTACTTTTTACTTTTGATTTAGTCAGCTAAACCCGCAAGTAAAAATCAAAAAATCCATCTTGAAATAATTATCAAAAAATTCAGCTGTAAATTTTAAACAGACTCTAATATTTTTAAATGAAAGACTTATGAGATATTATATAAGTTTATTATTGTTCCTCTTTATCGGGGCAAATTACGGAACAGCCCAGACAACAGTAAAAATGAGCGCTGTGAAAGCGAATAACTATGGTGTCGCTTATTCACTGCCCAAAACATCGCTGGTGATCACCGTAGATTATACAAAAAAGACGCGTAAAGCCGGAGAGTTTTTTCAGTATGCCGAGCGTTATCTGAGCATTTCCAATCCTATAACGGAAGACGCGGTATCTTATACATTGGATAAAATAGACGCAACAACAAAAGGTGTGGTGGATAAAGATAAATCATATCTGGTAGAATTCAGGTCAAACACGACTTCTCCGTTTGTAACACTGACAAAGGACGGCCTGATATGCGCTATTAACGATGATTATACATTCCCTAAAGAAGAAATCAGGGGAGATGCTCCTGTGGCTTCAGCCGTCCTTCCAAATCCGCGCAGCTTCTTGTCGGAAGAAATATTAAGGGCCGGCTCCACTGCGAAGCAGGCAGAACTGATCGCTAAACAGATTTACCGGTTGCGCGAAAGCCGTAACAATATTCTTACCGGAGATGCCGATAATATGCCGCCTGATGGCAACGCTTATAAACTGGTGATGACCCAGCTGGAAGAGCAGGAGAAAGCACTGACAGCCATGTTTGCAGGCATGGAAACGATAGAAACCGGGACAAGGGAATTTACCGTTATCCCTGATGATAAGAATATAGACAACCGTATTATCTTCCGTTTTTCCTCCAAGCTGGGTATTGTGGGCGCGGACGATCTTTCGGGTTCTCCTGTGGCCCTGACGCTAAAGAATAAAGAGCCAAGGGAAGCGCAGGTACTTACCCCTAAGGAGGAGAAAGAGCTGGAAAAGAAATTCTCTGCGGGAATAATTTATAATATTCCGGGAAAAGCCGCTTTGCAAATATCATATAATGGACGAAACTATGTGCAGAAAGATTGTGACATTGTACAATATGGCGTACAGGATGTACTCGTTCCAAAGATGTTTGATAACAATAAATTACCTGTAAAGGTCATCTTTTATCCAGACATGGGAGCGATAAAACAGATCATACAATAAACCGCGGGTATATGACCGGTATGCCAATGAGGTAAAGTGTAAAGTACTCTATCCATTGGCATATTGTTTTCCGCGGGGGTATTGGGATGGTCTGCCCAAAGCATTTGCTGATATGCTTATTTTCAAATTTACTGATTGAAATTATGGCTTTAGAAACAGAACGGAAATTTTTAGTCAAAGGGGACTTTAAACAGTACGCCTATGCACATGAGGAGATCGTGCAGGGCTACCTGTCCTCTGTCACTGAACGTACGGTTCGTATCCGTATAAAAGGGGATAAGGCTTATATTACCATCAAAGGCGCAGGCGATGAGTCGGGGATGTCGCGTTACGAATGGGAAAAAGAAATACCCGGAGAGGAAGCCCGGGAATTGATGAAGCTATGTGAGCCGGGCATTATAGATAAAGTACGTTATTATATTGAGAATGGAGATCGCAAATTTGAAGTGGATGAATTTCATGGTGAAAATGAAGGGCTTATAATGGCCGAGATAGAACTGGCCGATAAAGAAGAAGAGTTTGACAGGCCTGACTGGCTGGGGACCGAAGTGACAGGAGACAGCCGTTACTATAACTCATCTTTAGTAAAATATCCTTACAGGGAATGGAAGAATGAATGAAGAATGAAAAATTAAGAAAGAGAAAGTAGTGTATCAGCATCTGATACACCGGTAAGCTAAGAACTTATTACTCATTACTTACTACTCACATAAAATATGATCGATACTGAAGTAAAAGTACATGACAACTTTTCGTTAGAATTTAAGATTGGCTTTATTACCAATAAAAACACTAAGGATGTGAATGATTTCAAGATCAACACGTGGTTGTTTTTGCCCAATAGTCTCGATATCAATCGTTCTACCTATAAGAAAAGTGACTTTTACAGGGATGTAAAGAATAATATCCGCCTTATTACACCCATATATTCTCTGGCCGAAATACTTAAAGCGGGACGGGGGCCTTTACCGCGTTTACAGAAAGCACTGGACGATTTGGCTGTGAATTCTGCCGATGAGGTAAAATCGGAGAGTTTCGTCTATCAGGTGAAGATGTTCGTCTGTATCCTCAAAAGTGCATTGCGCCGCCATGTACAGATAATAAAAAATACGGCCACCGACGAGAAAATTACCGTTCATGTCGAAAACTATATACGTGACATCAGGGATATAGCGCTGCAATACCGGGAGATGTGGGATGAACTGACCAAGCCCGATATCACTCAGCAGCAGAGGGAGTTTTTTCTTTATGGAGATGACTTCCTTGGGAATATCACCGAGCAATACACATTCCAGATCATGAGATTTCTGGAAGGACGGCCTGTATATGCACGTTTGAAGCCCGAATTACACCGATTGGTGGAAGACGAAATCGCTCATCGTAAAAAGCGTGGATTCAGGTTGTTGGAAAAGGATGACGAAAAGCATAACAGCCTTGTTATTTCCCAGCGTAATATATTGAAAAAACTGGTGGAAAGCGACCTGTTTCTACAAATAGTACGGAAAAAAGACGGGCTGCTGGCCGAACAGTTTTACTATAGTATCGCTGCGGGTATCGCTATGGTGTTTGCCACTGTCGTGTCCTTTTTTGCTACGTTACGGTTTGGTAATTTTACGACCGACCTGTTTATTATACTGGTCTTCAGTTATATGTTCAAAGACCGGATAAAAGATATGATGCGTTACTATTTTTCGTCCAAGCTGGGCAAAAAATATTTCGACACCAAATTGAAGCTTAGTATCCGTAAACAGGAAATAGGATGGATAAAAGAGGCCTTCGATTATATAGAAGAGAGTAAGTTGCCGGAAGCGGTTCGTAATTTAAGGGCCCGTTCGCCGCTGGTGGAGGCCGAAAACCAATTCTATGACGAAAAGATCGTACTTTATCGTAAATGGGTAAGCCTGTCCAGGGAAGATATAGAGAAGTATAAAGAATACCGTTTATCGGGGATCAATGACATCACCCGTTTCAACCTGATGAATTTTACCCAGAAAATGGATAATCCTTCTATTCCGCTTTATATGTCCGATGAGGAGAAAGGGTTTGTGGCTCTGGAGGGCAATAAAATATATTCACTGTACTTTATAGTACAATGCATATCCGATAAAGACGAATACTACAGAAAATACCGTGTGTTATTCAACCGCAATGGGATTGCAGATGTAAGCGAACTCGATTAGATAAAGTTTAAAGGCAGGTTTCTGCGTTTCTTTTTCTTGTTATTCTGAACATAAGCATATACCGCAACACTGGCTACGGCAGCTACTAAAGTTACGGCTAATACTTTTTTTGTCATATCGTTAATTTTATATAAATATATATTAGTATATAGTAAAGGTAATAACAAAAATCGGAATATAAGCGTATAGAAAACAAGAATATTTCGTGTAAAAGCAAGCCTTCTATCTGGATCTGAATCTAAACTTAAAGCCGTTTTCGGCCACATATACCCCTAATAAGATAAATATGGAACCAAAAAGCGCAACAACCGTAATATGTTCGTTTATCACAATTGCCGATGTGAGCAAAGTAACAAGTGGTACGAAATAGATGTAATTGGATGTTTGCACCACTCCTAATTCTTTCACAGCGCTGTTCCATGCAATAAAACACAACAGCGACGCTATTAATCCGAGGAATATGAGGTTTGATGCTATCAGGGGATCAATGAGTAAAGAGGGGGTAAATGTCGCCGAATCCATAAGGGAAAAAGGCAACATGGTAACGATTCCGTAAAAGAAAACCTTCCGGGTGATAAACAGTGTAGAATATCTTCCGTTCAACTGTTTGAGTATAATACCATAGAAAGCCCATGACAAGGCAGCCAACACAGTCAGCATATCGCCAAGCGGATTGATCTGCAATATGAAGCTACCATTGAAAACAACTAAAGCCATACCCACAAGGGCAACCAACGAGCCGGTTATAAGACGCGGCCTCAATGGTTCTTTCTTGTAGAAAAGAAATGTTAGCAAAGCCGTGAAAATAGGAGAAGTACATACTATAAGCGAAACATTGGAAGCCAGTGTTATTCCCAGCGCCGTGTTCTCGAATACAAAATACAGCGCCCCTCCGGTCAGCCCTGCCGCCGCGCACAGCAGTTCATCTTTCTTGCTGTTTGCAAAAAGAGTCCGGGGACAGATAATCCATATTCCTGCATAAGCCAGGACAAAACGGTAGAGAAATATCTCAACGGGGGAGAGCCCGCATCCTATCAGTATCTTTGTGGATACGAATGTCGTCCCCCATACTATCACTGTTAAGACGGCGATTATATGATACCAATATCTTTTATTTATAACCATAGTATGTCTTTAAAATAGTTGTAAAAGTAATAGATATCGTCCATTTTACACTGGAATACAGGTATAAATTTTAACAAAAATCGACTATTCCGGTAACACCTTCAAGGGCAGAGCCGGTCAGAGTGCATACCATTACGTTCTCTTCCGGAAATCCCGATGCATGCCTGATCCCATATGCCGATGCGGGTTTAAATCCAAACCGGTGGTAATATGCGGGATCACCACAGAGGAAGATCAACTTATAGCCCATCTCACGGGCAAGCCTGAATCCTTCCCGGATCAGGGACGAACCTATTCCTGAATCCCTGTATTCCGGAAGGACGGATATAGGCGACAGCAGGAGGCTTTCCACGTTGCTGTTGCCGGCTCTTGCAACATATGTTTTGGTAAACATGGCCTGCCCTACCAGTTTATTATTCACCTCTGCGACCAAATCCAGTCCGGGGATATAACCATCCCCTTGTCTTAGTTTTCCGGCGTAGTCCTGTTCGTCCCCGTCCCTTACTTTTGCTGTTTCAAAAGCTGTCTTTATCAGGTTGTACACTTCGGGTTGTTCTTCTTTTGCAATTTCTCTTATTCTTATATTATTCATATTCTTGTTTTTTTTGATTGATTATTGCTGTTTTTGATTCGGTCGAGTTTCCACCATAAGCCGTTCTCATCCTCCTTATAGTTTGTAAAACCGCATTTCTGTAATACCCTGTGCGATGCGAAATTGCCTCTTTCGGTCTCTGCTGTTACGGCTTTCACCCCCGGTTGACTTAGTGCCCATTCGCACATTGCCTGTACTGCTTCGGTCATATAACCCATATTGCGGTAACCCGCATGTGTGCCATACCCTATCTCAATATATTCATTTTCCAGTGGAGAATTTTTGAAGTTGGCACCTGCGATAGCCTTATTCTCCGATTTTAATATGATCTGCCTGTTGGTGAGCCAGATAAGATTGTCTGTATCGGACAATGTTTTTTGGTATTGGTACTCTATTGCTTGTCGGGTGTGTTTATCGGGTCGTTCTCCGGACGATATCAGTCCCATTTCCGTTTCCATTCTGTCTACTCCGAGCACGAGCAGACGGAATTGCTCCGCCGTTAGCGGAACAATCCTCAATCTTGCTGTTTCTATAATCATTATTTATCAGATTTTTTGTCCGATATAGAACACATAACTGTAGTAATCTTTGTATTTCTTATACAGATTGATTTCTGTCAGCTGGCTATCAATAAACTGTTTCGCTTCTTCGCTGTCATTTTGCTCTTCCAAAAACGGGTCTACTGCCGCTTCCACCAGATCGTAAAAGTTTTCGAGCCAGCAATTCACAGGTAATACAAAGTGAGAGACAGGTATATATCCTGCTTCCTGCATCACGGCTATCTTATTAGGTATGGTATCGATACCGTTATAGTTCTGTTCCCAGAATTCATCTATTTCCAGTGGGCGCTCTTTTGTAATCCATGATACTTCCGACACTGCGATGTATCCTTCTTCCCTGATATATTGGCGCCATTCGCGCAATCCTCTTTCGAAACCTAGATGATAAATAGAGCCTTCGGCCCAGATAAGATCAAGTTCATTATCTGAAAACGGAAGGTTCTCCATAGAGCCTGCCAGGGTAGTGAACCTGTCTTCAAATCCTGCCTGTTTGACATTCTTATCCAATATTTCTATAAATTTTTCCGATAAGTCGATGGCTGTGATATGTCCCAGGGTGTTTTTTGCAAGCGTGATCGTTTGCCCCCCGGTACCGCAGCCTATATCTGCAATTTTCGAATTTACAGAGGTGCCTGGTATAAAATCCAGGGCTCTTTTGGTTATTTCTATACTGCCGGGACCTTGTCTGCTGACTAATTTGTAAAAGTCGAATATCAAATCAAAATCTTCTACCAGTTTTATTTCTTTTTTCGTTGTTTTTATTTCTTTACTCATGATAATTGATGCTTTTAGTTTGTGCATATCATGGTATGGGGAAATGATAAACCTCCATGGATGATAGTCACAAAATGTTTTAATAAAATGCAATAAAAAAATCACCCGAAAAAACGAAGTATTCGGGATGAGACGGAGGAATAGCCGGTAAAGTAAGTTGTATTACAGATTACAGGCTATTTACAGCACCAATATATTCTTACGAGTAAAAGACATAAATTGTTTTAATAGTGGTGTAAAGATATAATAAATCTTAAACCGGACAAAAAAATACTGAAGTTTAATGGAAATAACATACCGGTGTATGGATGGACTTTCCTCTCATTTATGCCAATCAAAAATATTTCGGTCATTAATTAGCATAATTAAATTAAAATATTCAACTTGCAACGAAAAAGATGAGAAAAATTGCTTTTGAACCGATAGCTAACGAAAAATCCCGGATTCTGATCCTCGGAACAATGCCCAGCGAAGAATCTTTACGTAAGCAGGAACGATACGGGCATAAAAGCAACCAGTTCTGGAAAATTATTTTCACTTTATTTGACAAGCCGTTGCCGGATGGCTATGCAGAGAAAAACGCCCTGCTGGAAGAAAATAACATCGCCATTTGGGATGTGCTCGAATCATGTGAAGGAACAGGAAGCCTCGATAGCAGTATTAAGAATGAAAAGCCGAACGATTTCAAAAAGTTTTTCAGGAAATATCCTCAAATCAGACATATCTTTTTTACAAGCAAAAAGGCCGAAGAATTTTATAGAAAATATGTAGGCTTCGATGAAAGCAGGATATATATCACCTTGCCTTCTCCCAGTCCGGCTAATGCACGGATGACCCTTGCCCAAAAAATTGAAAAGTGGCAGATCTTTATTGATACCGTAAAGGCTACAAAAGTGACGGATTGATAATAAGGTGATAACCTGGCCGTAGGCCTGTTGATTACTTTTATATCTGCAATAATAACTGCTTACGATTAAATGATGTTGCATTAAATACTTTCTTTTACTTATTTACTACATTTGTATGTATAACAACAGTATAAGCCTTTGCATTGGAAAAGAAAAGCTCGTCATATAATCAAATCCTAAAGTCTACATCTATTTTTGGTGGGTCGCAAATTCTCGTTATCCTGATCGGAGTTATCCGCAATAAGATGATAGCGGTTTTATTGGGGCCGGCCGGTGTCGGTATTATCGGCATATACAACTCGGTCATAGAGATGATACGCTCAGCCGGAGGGTTGGGGATGGATACCACGGGAGTGAAGGAGATTGCGGAGGCGGAAAGTTCCGGAGACAGGGAGATACTTTATAAAACTGCTACCCGGTTCAATAAATGGTTCAGGACAATGGCTTTCAGCGGAGCGCTGGCCTGCCTTATTTTCTCTTATCCGATTAGTATCTGGGCTTTTGAAGATGGTAGTTTTACCCTTTATATAGCCTGCTTATCGGTTTGTGTGTTCCTTGCGATACTGACTATGGGCAGGTCTTCCATATTGCAGGGAATGCGCAGGATACCCGAAATGGCAAAATCCGCTATTCTGGGAAGTTTATCCGGGTTGCTTATATCTATACCTGCTTATTTACTTTTCGGCCTGGATGGGATTCTTCCTGCTTTTGTATTTTCATCGCTGCTTTCGTTCCTGTGTGTGGAATTCTATTACCGTAAACTACATCTCGGAAAAAGTGATATATCAAATAAAGAGGCTTTCGAGTCGGGATTGAAAACCCTGAAATTAGGACTTTTCATCGTTGTAGCCGGATTTATAGGTACAGCAAGTATGTTTTTCATTAAGACCTTTGTCGCGCGGAGTATAGATATGGATGCCGCAGGCTTGTTCCAGTCGGCGTGGGTGATTACAAATATATACCTGAGCCTTATACTCCGTTCTATGGGGTCGGATTTCTTCCCCCGCCTGTCAGCTATTGCAAATGAAGGAGAGAAAGTAAGGAAGCTGGTGAATGAGCAAAGTTATATCATTCTGATAGTAGCTTCACCCATCATAATAGGGATGCTGTTATTTGCCGACTTTGCCCTGTCTGTTCTTTACACCTCCGAATTCGGGTATGCTGATGCCGTGCTGAGGTGGCAGGTGCTGGGAACTTTTTTTAAGGTACTCTGCTGGCCTGTAGCCTTCATTATGTTGGCGAAAAACAAAGGGGTTGCCTTTTTAGCCACCGAGATCATATTTTATCTGGTTTACCTGCTGTCCGGTTATTTATTATTCCCAAAATACGGGCTTGAGGCTACAGGTATCGGTTATCTGATAGCCTATATTGTTTATCTTCCGGTGGTCTTCCTGGCAGGTAAAACTATTTCTGGGTTTACCTGGGACAGCAATATTATAAAGATGACAGCTATAAACCTGCTGCTTGTCGTGGCCGCTTTTTATATAGCGCAATATTACGCGGGAGAACATGGCTTACTGTCAGGTGCGGGAATCTTGGCGATATCGCTTGTGTACGCGTATGTTAAATTGAAAAAGGTATTCAGTATAAGTGAATTACAGGACTGGTTCAGGAAGAAATGACCGTGTCAGATTTTACCCTTTTCTATTTCTTTTACCCGGGGTATCACCAGGCTGTCCTCTATAAAAGTGTGGGCTTCAAGTTCTTCCTCGGACATATACAGTTCGGTAAGGATATTCACCATTAGCATCTGGTCTATAGTGCCGGGCAGGTATTTCATCAGTATCTGTTTCAGGTCATTCATTTTACCTTCTATGTCATTGTGCCTTTGCTCAAATATATTGATGGAATATTTCTTTTCTCCCGACTCGTTAATAAGGGAATATACATAAGGAAAAACGACCTCATCTTCATACAGCATATGTTCCTCTACTTCCTTTGTATAGTTGTCGAAGAAGTTAAGTACAACGTCCTTCAGTCTTTTTTCGGAGGTGTCGAAAACAAGTTCCAGTTTACGGCGGATGTTAGGTAGCCTTTTTTCCAGAAAATAGCTGTGGGAGCTTTTCAGGTAGCGGAGAAATGGTTCCAGTGGAAGGGCTCCGAAAGCCTCTTCTATATTGATAATGGATTTATTGGATTGATAGCTGGCAAGGAACAGGAAGCAATCGGTATCGAATCCGTTTTCCTTGCAGACAGCGTCTACACTCTTTTCGCCAAATCCCAGAGATATATTCAGGCGGTTGAGTAACAGAAGAAGCCGGTAGTCGGCATCTATCAGTTCCGACATCTTCATTGACTTTTTAAATATGATGGTGATATTTTGCATGATGTTGAAGTTTTATTCGTCCTGATACTTTATTTCGGATATATCCACAAGTTTGTTTATTATCGCGTATATGGTCAGTCCCGAGATGCTGTGCACTTTAAGTTTACGGGTAATGTTCCGGCGATGTGTTATAGCCGTGTGTATGGATATGTTATGATGTTCGGCAATCTCTTTATTGCTCATTCCTTTTACAACGCTGATCAGGATCTCTTTCTCCCTGTCACTGAGCTCTTCCTGGTCATTTTGCCCGGCTTGTTCCTTATTCAGGCAATTGAGCAATGTTTCTTCAATCCTTGACTCCGAATCGTTTATTTTGATAACCGCATCATACGATTTGTAGAACTGCTCATCAATGATATTATATACCAGCGCAATGATCGCAATGTTTTTATTCAGGTTCAGTTGCTGGCGTATATCCTGCTTCGAGGTATGCCCCAGAAGCATAGGATTGATAAGTACTGCGTCGGGATGAAGTATGTCGAGCTGGTAATTGATATCCTCCATTTCCTTCAGTTCCACGACCTTTCCCACACTGGATAACTGGGAAAGAACATAGACCAGTCCTTTGCGTATAATATATGATGTTTCGGCTACTGCTAATACTTTCTTTGTATTCGACATCTTTTACGATAGTTTCTTATATAGAATCATTCTTTATAATGTGCAAATTACGTTATAAATTATGTTATTAACAAATGTTATTGGACATAAAGAATGTCAATAAAAGATAATATCTTTATCTGTATATTCGAGAACAATATTTGTATTAGTTTTGTTTAGCGAATGAAATACAAGTAGAACAGGAATAGATTTGCAAATGAAATAACATGCCGGTATCTGGATTGAGGGTCAGGAACTCGTTTCTTGTTTTCCCGTCTGCTTGTATCTAAAACATGTAACCCATTATTTATGATCAACTTTAAACAAATTACACTAACTGATAAAAAGGAAATAGATGCCTGTTTTTCCGGAAATATTTATAGAGCCTGTGACTTTTGCTTTGCCAACCTGTTTGCCTGGAATGCCAAGTTTAAAACAATGTATGCCATAGAGCACCGCACTATTTTTCTCCGTTTTCAGGATTCCGACGGGCAGCTTTATTACATGATGCCTATCGGTAAAATGCCGCTGAGAGACGCATTTGAGCTAATAATGAAAGATGCGGAAGACAATAAAATCCCGTTCCAGATGAAAGGTATCACACTCCGGATGTGGGAAAATATACAGAAGGAGATGCCGGATAAATTCCGCTACCTTCCCGACAGGAATAATGATGAATATATTTATCTGTCGGAAAAACTAATAAAGCTTTCCGGTAAAAAACTGCAAAGCAAGCGGAATCACATCAACCGCTTTAAAGCGGATAATCCTGATTGGGAATACTTCCCCCTGACCACTAAGAAAGAGCTGGACGAATGTGTGAGGATGCTTGATGAGTGGGAAGAGAAGTCTACATCAGCTATCAATATAACGCAGCGTTACGATTATATTGCGACAAGACTGATGCTCGAACATTTCGAATACCTGCAACTGCGTGGGGGAGCTGTCCGGGTGAATGGAAAGATAGTGGCTTTTACAATAGGGGAACCATTGACTGAAGACTCTTTTGTGGTGCATGTGGAAAAAGCATTCGGGGATATGAATGGTGCTTATACCATCATCAATCAGCAGTTTATAGAGCACGAAGCCTCGGATTTTATGTATATCAACAGAGAGGAAGATATGGGACTGGACAATCTGCGCAAAGCCAAGATGTCTTACTATCCGGATATTCTTCTCGAGGAAGCGATGTTGATACCGAAGGTATAAATTAGCCCCCTAATCCCCCGGAGGGGGACTTGCAGAGAGGTAATACCCCCCAAACGATTTATATATATTAGATAGTAAGAGAGGACAGGCGCAAACGCCTTTTGTATAAAGGGATTGAGAGAGACACACCCCCGAACGCGCCGACAAACGAAAGATATTTTGCTTATATTCCGGGTGCATTGTAGGTGCATTTTTTAGAGGCCTGTTGAGCCTCTTTTTTTGTGCCGCTACCCATGTGCTTAAATTATATTTAAACGCGCTATAAATGCCATATAAACGGCAAGTATATGCCGCTATACTTGCGCCCTGTTTTGATGCTCCCGGAGATGGTAAAAAATACCCGAAAAACAGGATGGACGAATAAGCGGACGAACAGCGGACGAACAAAACATATATAAAAAATACCACTGTAAAGGGGGGTATATAACATAAAACATATAAAAATATGATAAAATATTGCGTTTCTACCCCCCCTTTATAACATTATATTTTTAAATAATAGAGCATATATAAATAACTGATAGTTATTTGTTTATGACGAAATTACTTTGTTAATGGATTTATAAAACGTGTGCGCAATTATGCCTCGCGGGTATTATAAAATAATTCTCGTATCTTCTCTATTTCATCCAGATGTATGCCAGATGTATCTAATTCTAGTATTTTAAATAAATATTTTGCTTGATCGCCAACCTCTATTACCTGTTCCCGCCGTTTATTGATTGCGTGTTGTCGTTTTAATTCTTGGATTTCATTTAATTGCTTATCCGCATATCCGCTAAAACTAACAACAACACAACGCGCATAAAACTCCTTTAATTGAGTTATATCCGGGTTTTGAATCAGACTTAGCTGTAACTTTTTCAAGTATCTATTTGGATATAATTTTTTATAATTAAGTATTGCATTATTGATTGCCGACTGATAATAATCTTCTGTATGGAGTGTTATTAGTTGATTGTAAAAATTATCTACAAAACGAACTCTACTCTCCAGGGTTTGTAAATTCAATGTTGAGTAAATAATATCATAACTTTCAAAAAACTGCATGATTAGCCCTGATACCCGCATTACTTCAAATTTGATTGCTCGCGAATTTGTTTTTTTCTTTTTTCGAAGAAGAATTGATAAAGAAAAAGACCCTATGGCAATTAGGATCAAAATAACCACTTCCATTTTTTTAAAGTTTATGTTTTAGTTAAATCTATTATGTCATTGTATTATATCTAATGTTGGCCTGAACAATGGCTATTGCCATAACGGAGGATATCGGAATATCGACCGGGTTGTAGTGCTCGTTGTAAGATACCAGTTTCAGGTGATCCTTCTTATCCGATCGCTGGACATACTTAATTACGACATACTCGTCACCCTCTACTGAATATGATACGATGTAAATGTCGCCGTAATGCAAGTAATCGAGACTATGAATCTGCCTATATACTGCGATGTCGCCCGACTTCATCAACGGGTACATACTATCCCCTGTAATAAAAATAGCGCCGTCGCTCTTTGTAATATACGGAATCTTGATCGTGTCGATTATATTCTGCTTCCCACTCTCGAATAGCAGGCGCATACCCGCGGCCGCATTGATATCGTAAAGAGGTATAACCGTTTCCCCTTCAATTTTATTTTCAGGTTCAGCAACTATTAAAGGGGGGGCATTATCTATATTGTATTTTTTTATTTCCTGCTTGAGCATCTCTCCCTCACCTGTGAGGAGCCAAGAGATATCCAGATCATGACAATAGTCATTTATTTTCTTTAATATACTCTCTCCTAAATCGGCATTTCTCTTTTTCTGAACACTTAAATAGCCAGAAGAAAAACCAATTTCTTTTTCGAAAACAGTAGGCTTTGTGCCTTTATACTCAATATATTCATATAGACGGTCAATAGATTTCATATTAAATAATGAAAATTGTCATTGATTATTTTGATAAATGAATATTGTCATTTATATTTGTATTCGAATAACAAATGTTATGTGGCTGTAAATATAATAAAAAAATAAAGAAAGGATGAAAGAAAAAACACAAAGCGTATTCATGCAAATGCACAACGGCACACGGACGGGGGAAGGCTCGTTTAACGTGGCCCTGAGAGATTTATTTTACAAAGCGGGCGATCAGAACCGGCGCAAGCTGGTAGACGCGTTCCCTGAATTTTTCGGGGAAGAAGTGCCGGAGTTTGGGCTATTCAAAAAAAGCTGATGATGGTATGAAAAGTATAGTGACTATTGAAATGACTCTCCATTACAAGGAAATACCGGGGATAATAAAGCGCCTACAGTATGTAGAATATACTGTAAATGTAGATGGTAAAGAGGTTTGCCATATTAAATCCGCGCCTGATGTATGGGTAAAAAGCAATCACCCTTTGCGCGAATTTGAATTATGGCTGTTAGGAGAACAGGCCGAGGGCGGTAGCACTGGCAATATGCAAATTGACCACAAAGCAATAGAGCAAATCTCGCAGTACTATGCATTGGATTACAAGATTTTGCGAGATATGCTCGGATGGAAAAAGGCCATGCGGTTATTTCTTCGGGCCAAGTATAACTCCCTTTCGGGACATATCTATAAGCGCAGAAATAACATTCTTCATCTTAATATCTTTTTCCATCATTTTTTCAAGAAATGAATGTACGTCGCCAAGTTTTTGGAGTTGTTCGTCGGTCAGGTTAGTTCTCAATTCTTCTTCATAAAGATGTATGACTAAATCTCCCGAACCAGCATCAACCAACATTTGGCATTTTTCCCAGAGTTCATTCTCCATAATGATTAATGATTAAAAGTTAGACCTCAAAATTAATCATTTTTCCAGATAGGCAAGCACCGGTGTTCGAGCCACCGGCTGGAGCAAAGAATTTTTAAATTTTTATACATATGGAAAGATACGATCAGAAAGTAGCGACAAAGAAAGTACCGCGTCACGGGTATATCAATGACCTGGCGCGGCTATGCGGGTGCTGCCGGCAGACGGTAAGCAAAGCGCTGTTTGAAAATGCCAAAGGCGAGAAAGCCGATTTTGTGCGGAAGATGTACCGCACCAACTACAAAAACCAAGAAGTATAACCTTAAAACAGTAAAATCATGGCAGTAATGACAATCTGGAACAGAAAGGAGATCAATATCCTGCGCAAGTATTACCCTGACATGGGTGTGCTGGTAAAGCTGCTGAATAAGTCAGCCTATAAAATAAACAAGAAAGTTGCGGAACTGGGACTGACGACAGGTAACAGTGATCAGTTAGCAGTTAACAAGGGAGCCCGCGGCGGGGATCATCACCGGCTGAAGGGTGAAGGTTGCCTGTATAACCCTAAGCGCCGGAGCGTGAAGGACATCGAGCGTGACCTTGCGCAGATGGAGCGATGCATAGCCACAGGCGTGGATATGGAGCACTGGAGCGGGCTTGTGAACAAATACAACGCCCTGCAATATGAATACAGCCGTGCCCTGGAGTCGGAAGGCTCCGGAGAAACGAAGCGGAAAAACAAAATTAATGCCTGAAAGACATGGAAAGAACGATAGTTAACGGCCACTATGTAAGCCAGCACAGGAAGAATATAACCAAGTTCGTACAACGCCTGAAGGACGAGGCCGTGTCGATGCTGGAAGAAGGAAAGACCCTGAAGGAAATCTACGACGCCCTGAACCCTGAGATACACAGCAAGGCTAACGGCATCTATACAAGCTACCGGGCTGCCTGCGAATGGGCCAAATATGACGCCCTGCATATACGCAACGCCAACGGGGACTATACGATAATAACCATAATACCTGTAGGCTATGAAAGCTAATGATCTGATAAAAGGCCGGCTGTATCGCTATACCGCAAACCGTACAGATATTCCCGTGGTATACCTGTATGAAACGATTAACGGATATATATTTTCTGCCGGAGGTGTGAAGAAAGAGTTGAGTACTAACATGGTTAAATCATACATAGAAGAATATGAGGGCTAAACTGATCATAGCCGGCTGGATGCTGGCATTAATGCTGACGACATATACAGGCGTAAGCCTGCTGATATGGGGGGGTATTATCGCCCTGATGGGTGTAATGACATACCTGATGAACAGGTACTGGTGGGAAGTAGCCAGGGAGGTGATAAGGATGGAGCGACGGGTGATGGCGATCTGCAAGAAATTGACAACTAAATAATTGATATTATGTACAACGAGAAACAATTTTTACTACCTGAAAGCCCTAACAGCATGGCGTGTTACCATGCCAAGATAGACGCTGACGGCAAGATGAAGCTGACTATCCACGACTGTAACAACTCGATCAGGTTGCATAACGACCTGAGCACTGCGTCCGGAGTTCGCGAGGCACTCGACAAGCTGGCAGCGTTGGAGGCAGGTATAGCAGACCTGAAGATGCATATTATTGACAATCAAAATAGATGGCTATGAAAACGAAAGACTTAAAGCCGGGAAAGGATTACCTGTATAACGGCAACAGCGTGCTGGTAAAGGTAAGGTACAATGGGAATTGTAAAGAGGGGCATTCCTTCACGGAAAGGGGCAGGAAAGGCGAGACGCATAGCCTGAGCGCTAAGGAGGTGGATGCGTATATAGAATCATAAAGACGGCCCGGAAAGACGGGCAACCGGGGGAGATTACAGTTAACAGTCAACAGTTAAACAGTTAGCAGTAAATGAGGCAAAGCGGGGGTTCGAATCCCTCCTCCACAAAAGAAACAATAACGATATGCAAAAATATAATCCATACGAATATATAAACGGGAAGCCGGGCATACAAGGCCGCGCGATATTTAGCGGCAAGAACGCTCACCCGGAAAGTTTATGCTTGATCGGGGAACGCGGGCTACAAATGAAGGTAGAACGCGGGCAGGTTATAAAATTGCGGATAAATGCCCCTAATAGCCCTATGCTTGTGCAACTCGATACATTGCCGCAAAAGTGGCAGGAAGCAGTTGCGGTCATGTGGGGCAATCCTCCCAGGCTGGTACAACAATCGTTGTTTGAAAAACACTTTGTGCGCGACATGGCGGCCTTTGATTTTTACTCGTGGACATTCAGGTTTGACGACGGCACGGGCCTGGATAAAGACAAAATAGATGAATATACGCTTAACGCGTCGGTGCTGAATACAGCAGGCCGCATTTATGATATGCGCTACAAGCTGCGCAAGGAATTACGCGGAGAGGTACGCGATATCTGGGGCATTATCACAACTGAGATAAACCGCTTCAAAACAGAATCGGGGCACACGCTCCCGGAGAACGAACAATACTTGCGCCGGGTGTACAACAAGTATAAAACCGGAAGTTACAAAGCGATCATTTCCGGCAAGCACAAGAACATCAACGCACGCAAAGTATTCGACCACACAGAACAATTGCTCAACAACCTATTTGCCGGAGTGGAACAAAAGCCAACGGCGGCGGAGGTTGCCGGGCAATACGACGGTTTCCTGAGCGGGTATGTGGAAGTGATAAACAACGAAACCGGGGAACTCTACAACCCTAAAGAATACAAGCAAATAAGCGAAAGCACCATCCGTACTTATCTGACCAAGTGGGAGAACGAAATAGGCACGCACAAGAAAAGAAGCGGCGACAGACAAAAATATATGCAACGATTCAAGCCGTACCACTCACTCAACCAACCCGGCTTTGCCGGCTCTATCATATCCATTGACGACCGCCAACCGGTGTTCAAGTATGCCGAAAACAAGCGCATGTGGTTTTACAACGGTATTGACCTGGGAAGCGAGGCCTTTACCTGCTGGGTATATGGAAAAGAAAAAGCCGGCATAATAAGCGAGTTTTACAGACAGATGGTGCGCAACTATGCACAATGGGGGCTTAACCTCCCGGCGGAACTGGAGGGCGAACTTAACCTGAACGCGAGTTTTAAAGATACATTCCTGAAAGAGGGCAATATGTTCCAGTATGTGCGCATAGAAGCGAACAACGCACGCGGAAAGCGCATAGAAGCATATTACAGGCCATTGAGGTATAAGTATGAGAAACGCCGCGCCGGTTGGCTGGCCCGCCCGTTCGCGCTTAGTGAAGCCAACCAGGCCGGCCCCGGTGCCGAAAAGATAATACCATACGATGAAATAGTGGAAGGTTGTTTGCGCGACATCCAGACGTGGAACAACTCGGAACACTCAAAAATAAAAGGTATGAGCCGTTGGGACGTGTTCCTGTCGATGCAAAACCCTAAAGTCCGCCCGACGAACTATCACGGAATATTGCCCTACTTAGGGTATAAGACGGAAACGTCGGTACATGCCGGAATAATCCGCTTTAGAAACTCGGAGTTCCTTTTAGGTATGGACGGGGTGATTGCCGTGGGCAATAAATTAATAAACCTGATGAAGCAAGCCGAGAACCGCGACATAGATATTTATTGGCTTAACAACAATTTCGGCGGCGTGCTGAAAGCCCATATCTACATCGGAAACCAGTTTATCTGTGAAGCCGTTGAAAAACCACGCTACAATAAAGCCCGGATAGAGCAAACCGACGAGGATCTGATCAATCGCGAACTAATGAGCAAGTATGTGGCAACGACAGAGGCATACGGGAAAAACAGGGCAAAGCAAATAGACAATGTAACAATCGTGGACAACCGCCCGGTAACGGTCGGCAACTCCTTTGTAATGCCCGGCCTGCATAACCCTGTAATCAGCGACGAAACGGCGCGCACATTGGAAGATATAAACGACAACGAAGAAATGTTTATGGGTGAAGCGCAAACACAATCGTTTGTGCCCTCGATGAAAGAAAGATTTTAATAATAACTAAAAAATATTGACTTATGAACTTACCGAAAGGATATAAAGAAAAGGTTGCAAACGCACTGATAGAACAACGCGCCAACTATGGCGGAACAGACGCCGCATACGCCCGGCTGATGGACTTGAACGTATCGGTGTTCTCCCGTATAAAAACACAGATAAAAGAGGGTGTAGACGAATTGGACAAGCTGGTAAGCAACTCGCAGTGGGTTGCCCTCGGCCGGAAAGTGGGCGTAACGTTGCGCGAAACAAACTGGGTGCCTGTGGAAACGGATGTCTTTGTAATGATAAGGGAGGACATCATGTTCTGCAAAGACTATTCTAAAAGCCGCATTTTCGTAGATAACTGCGGGATAGGCAAAACATTTGCTGCCAAGTATATAGCCAAGAAAGAAAAGAATGTGTTCTATATCGACGCGACGCAATGCAGTACGAAAATAGAACTGATAAAAGCCCTGGCGCGCGCCGTCGGTTTGGAGGTGCGATGCAGAAGCAAGCTGAAAGACCTCAAGGAAGATACAAAATATTACCTCTCCTCGGTGCTCGACCGCCCGGTTATGATAATAGACGAGGCCGGCGCACTGGATAAAGACGCCCTGGGCATTATACAGGAATACTGGAACGCGACAGAGGACTTTTGCGGATGGTACCTTATGGGGGCAAACGCTTTGCGCTCGAAAATAGAAAGAGGTGTGTCGCACGACCATACATACTATGCCGAGTTGTTCTCCCGCTTTTCCGAGAAATTCTCAAAGATTGTGCCTAAAGACGAGGCCAGCAGGATAGCTTTTTACAAAAAACTTATCCGAGACGTGCTGTCTGCCAACATGGAGGACAAAAAAGACCTTGACCGCCTGGTTAACCAGTGCCTGATAGTAGACAAGGAAACGGGCACTATTTCCGGCCTGAGGCGCGCGCAATCCATTCTTTTACTACATAGCAACTAAGGAGGCATGGCGCGGAGTTTATCGACACAAAACCTATTTGACAAGAAACCCAAACGGCTGGTAAAACTGTATAGCCCCATACTGAAGGAAGCTATCGGCCCGGCCGAGAGAAAGGGTTGCTGGCTCATATACGGCCCGGAAAAGAACGGCAAGACATTGCTCGCCGGATTCCTGACCAAAGACCTGGCTAAGGATGAAAAGGTTTGGTATATATCGGCGGAGGAGGGCACGGACGAAAGTTTTAAAGCCGGTATGCGCCGCTCCGGTGTAACAACCTCGGTAAAAGTGCAATGGGATGAATACCTGCCAATGGAGGATATTATAAAAGAACTTGGCGAGGGTACAAAGAAACGGATGGGAGTTGTAATAATCGACAACCTGACAATGTATTTGGATGAAATAACCCCTTCGGAACTAAAGAAAAAACTAATTGACGCATTCCCGGACAAGCTGTTTATCCTCCTTGCGCATGAAGAAAGAAAAGAGCCATACGGCGCGCTTGCAAGGATGGCAAGGAAAATAGCAAAGGTCATACTTCATGTGAAAGGCTTAACGGCATTTATTACAAGCCGGTACGCTCCCGGAGGCGAGCTGGTGATGGACGATGAGAAAAGCGCGATTTTTTGGGGTGACAATTAATAAAACATTGATAATATGACAACAAAAGCACAAAACAAAGTTTCCCATGGTTCCTTTTGGGGCCTACTGAAAAAGACGGCCAATTATAACGAAGCCTACAAAGAGGATATAAAGGCGGCATGGGTGTGCCAGTATTCCCCTGACGGAAAAACGGAAAGCCTGAACGAGTTATACAATATGAGTCGCTCCGCTTATTTCTCCATGCTTAACGCGATGAAAAAAGAAGCCAGGACAACGGCCGACCGGAACGACGCCCAGCGTAAAAAGTTGTTCTTCCTTATCCGGCAATTTTTCAAACATGCCGGGTATGAATACGATGCGGCCAAAGGCAAGAAAATAGCCTGTAAGGCGTGTGGCGTTCAACGGTTGAACGATGCACCGGAACATAAGTTAATAGCAGCTATCAAAGCATTTGAAAATAACGAGGCCGGGGCGTGGGTGTCGTCGGTATTGAATAAAGCGGCAGAGGGTGTATGAATTTATATAATATAAAATTATGAATACAAAAACAGTAGAAATGACAGCCGCCGAAATGGCGCAATTCGAGGAGTTCAAGAAGGAACAGGCCCGGAAAGAAAAAGAAGTTAAAACAGCGGAGAACCGCGAAGCGTACAAAATACTTGTGGATGAAACAATAAACGGCGTCTTTCCCCAGATAGAGGAATTGTCGGAAATGCTCGCAAGTAAAAAGGAAAGTATTTACAGGCAATTCGATGAAGCCGTTGAACTAAAAGCCGACGCCTTTGGAATAAAGGACGGCCAACGCTCGCACACCTTCACATCGCAGGATGGAAAACGCCGTATCATTTTGGGTTACCATGAGACGGACGCATACGATGATACGGTAAACGACGGCATTGCGAAAGTGCAAAAGTTTATTGAATCGCTGGCGAAGGACAGCGACTCGCAAATGCTTGTCAGCGGTATTTTGCGGCTGTTGAGCACCAACACAAAGACCGGAACCCTGAAAGCCTCCCGCGTGATGCAACTCCGCAAGATGGCAGACGAAAGCGGAAACGAGGAGTTTATCGACGGGGTGAAGATCATAGAGGCAGCGTACCGTCCTGTACTCTCGAAACAGTATGTAAGGGCTGAGAAACGGGGCAACAATAACGAGTGGGTTAATATTCCGCTTGGAATGACTGAGGCTTAAATAATTATTCACTTTTAAAATATTGACTATTATGTACAATTGGTTTGAATGCCGGGCGCGGTATGAAAAGACGCTCGATAATGGAATGCAAAAAAAAGTTACCGAGCCGTATCTGGTGGATGCCCTCTCACATACAGAGGCGGAGGCGCGATTTATCAAGGAGATAAAGCCCTATATAAGTGGTGAGTTTGAAGTTGTCGGTATAAAGCCCGCAAAAATTAACGAAATGTTCTTTAATGGCAATGGCGACCGTTGGTTTAAGGCTAAGGTGAATTTTATCACCCTGGACGAAAAAAGCGGAACAGAAAAGAAAACACCGGTTACAATATATGCGCAGGCGAGCGATATAGGGGAGGCTTTATCTGTTGTGAAAAAAGGTATGGCGGGAACCCTCGCGGATTATACTATCGCATCATTGAGCGAAACGGCAATCATGGACGTATTTCCGTATGAGGCGGAAAGTAAAGCAGAGGAGGACGAGTGATGAGTAGTATCAAATGTATCACATTCGACCGGGAGGCACAGGAAGCCCTGCCGGAACATATTAAGGCGAAGATGAAAGCGGACAGGGAAAAGGCCCGGACCGAAGCTGATCAGGAATTACGGGAGGCGGCTTTGCCCCTTATTAAGTTCCTGAATGAGAAACATCACCCGCATGCGATAGCGATAGTGTCTGTCGATAGCGTGGAAATTATGGAAGGCGTCTGTATAGTTAATAATATTAATGATTTTATAAACGATTGACTATGGCAAAGAAAGAATTATGTGTGCGGCTGATCGTGGACGAGTGCCACGTAAATATGGCGGCTTCGATGCTGGGCTTAACGCTTAGCCCGGAGGAACAGGATAAGAAGTTTTACAACCGCGATGAACCTCTGGCGGTAGACGTTAGTGAGATGAGCGACGGCGACAAAGAGTCGGAAATGGGTATGACAATGGCATTCACCCTGTTTGTTATTGCGAAGGACGCCGAAAAAGAGGAGGACAACGGATGATTATCGCAATAGATTTTGACGGAACGCTGCACACAGGGGAATGGCCGGGTATCGGCGCGCCCGCTCCTTGTGCGGCTGATGTGATGCAGGCGCTGAAAGATAAAGGGCATTACCTTATCGTCTGGACGTGCCGCGAGGGTGACGCGCAACGCGACGCCGTTAACTGGCTGCTGGAAAATAATATCCCTTTCGACAGGGTGAACGATAATAACCCTGCGCAAACGGAGATATACAATACTAACTCCCGCAAAATATCGGCACATCTGTATATCGATGACAAGCAGGTCGGCGGGTTGCCATCCTGGCCGGATATATTGGATTATGTGGAAAAACTAGAAGCAGATTATAAACAGTTGCAACATGGAACGTAAGAAAGTAACAATAGAGGATATAAGGAAACTGGCCAAAGCCCTCGAGAATCAGCCGTTACCCAGGGATGACAGGCCGAATATTACTTCTATTGATGAACTGGTCAGATATGACGAATTATGTTTAAAGAATCTTAATAAAATACTGCATGGAAAGGAAAGTACGCGATATAATCTACCGGCTTCGAAAATCGGGGGGGGTGAAAATCAACACCAAGACGCGGACAATCTATTATGAGTACCAGAACGAGGTCGATATGAATAAGATGCACCGGAAGGCGGTTGAACGCCTGTGTAAAGAATTTGGGTTTGTGAGGCAGGCGGAGATAGTTTAATATATTGATTAGCAAATTATGAGCAAAGAAGAATTTACACAACGATTCAACGAGCTAAAGAATAAGTATTCTTTATTCTGGACGTGGAGTTGCGACCTGCTTTCGATAGCGAATGTATTAGTCTATAAAGATGCTGACGGTATCGAAGATAGATTTATTACAGAAATAGATGTAAACACACCCGATGGCCGGGAGAAGGGTATAAGTGACATTGAACGATATTTTATAAGTAATGAGTAATAAAAGTATGGATATAATAATAGTGTTGGTTGTAATAGTCGTGTTGAGCCTGATGGCGAACATAAGCCTTGCGCATCAGGTGTACGGGCTAAAAAAGCGACTGTTGTATAAAGATATTGAGATAATGAACCTGCGCCGGGAACTATGGGGGGAACTCCCATATTCTTTCAGGCAGGCAAGTAAAAAGCTAAAGGAGTTTGGTAATGCAGCCCGCGTGATGAGCGTTTCTGAAGGTGACCTGTATATGAAATTAAAGGCAGGTGAAATTCCATTGCATAATTTTAACAGACCAATAGTAGACGAAAAAGGAAAGGTAATAATACCGGGACAAAACATTGATAACGACGAATATTGTAAGCGTTTTCATAAAAAACCGGGAGTGCCGGGAAAATAAAAAGCCTCTCACATATCCCGAAAGATTTTGCAAAAGGCCGGCGGCAAAGGCAAAAGTACAAAATATTTCGGATATGGCATATAACAAGCGTAATTTATTACTCAAAATCATTGCAATACAGGAAATTGTGATAAAAGAGCAGAAAAGAGGCGCCACTCAACGGTGGATATTTAAAAACCTCATTGAAGATGTTTTCTTTGTTTCCGAACCTGCATTCAATAAATATCTTGCGCGAAATGCCAAACATGAATTAGCAGTACTGGACAAAGAAGAGGCAGAAAAGACCGCCGGAAAAGCGGCAAAGGCAGCAAGGAGAGAGGCAGAAGCGAGAGCGCAATTAGAACTGTTTTTCCCGGAATAAGGACAAAAAAGGCGATCACTCCTGGCAGATCTGCTCGCCTTTTTTTTGTTGAACTGATAAATTAACCAACATCATACAAAGGCGGTGTTTCTTCGATTACGGGGACGCCGCCTTCTTCTATCTCCAGCTCCGCGTCCGGGTTCTCGCTTTCGGTGTATATATGTTGCGCTGAATAGTCCACTACGTTGCACTGGAAAGAAACGCGGTACAGGTTGCCCGCGCCTCCGCTTTCCTCCCGTCCCATATATACACGGCGCATGGTGCTGTATGTTTCGCCGTCTTTGCCGTGAAAGAGCGCGTGCAGGCGCGTCAGGCTGTTCAGGTAGTCGAGCGCCCGGCTTTGTGTTTTGCTGCCCTGGTATGTATCCGAGAATGTCTCAAAAAACAAATACATATCTAC
This sequence comes from Dysgonomonas termitidis, assembly GCF_042654545.1. GTDB lineage: Bacteria > Bacteroidota > Bacteroidia > Bacteroidales > Dysgonomonadaceae > Dysgonomonas > Dysgonomonas termitidis. Next base: position 21,457 of record NZ_JBHSGN010000058.1, on the reverse strand, counting down.
CTGCATGTCGCAGTCCTGTACAAGTTGCCCCCGGTCTTCGATGTTCACAGAGGAGAATCCGATAAATACGGCGGGCGTGGCAAACGGCAACTCCTCCGTCAGAAAACTTACCTGCTCGTGCCAAAGGTCGACGAATTGTATTTCCGGAAGTTTGCCTTCGAAAGATATACGCCCGGTGTTTACCCAGCCCTCGAATACAACAATGCCGTACTCGTTCTTTTTCACTGTGTAGCGAAAAATCAAACTATTGCCGGCCGTGTCCTTTTCGCTCATCACCCGCACCGCGTCACCGTCCTGCGGCCTCTTTACCGTTGCCAGTTCGGTTATATCATCAACCTTGCCTCGCTCGTTAAGCCCGGTTATCTTTTCGGCGATCTCTGTATAAATATCGTTCCAATATTGCATAATGCTAATTATTTAATATGCCAATGTGATAATTCAATGTGCCAATTAGCAAATATGCCAATGAATTTCACTGTTAACTGTTGACTGTTGACTGCTAACTGATTACTCCTCCCTTTCCACTTCACTTTTCCACCAATCCTCGAATTGCCGGAACAGCGTTTTGCTTTCCCCCAGATACTGGCGTTTGGGAATAGTTATTTTTGCACCTATCCTCATGAGCGCCATATTGCGGCAAAATTCGGCCTTGGCATTTATTGCCCGGTTCCTGGCGGAGTTGGAAACCTTGCCACCTTTCGTTTTGGTTGTCATCCCGGCAAACTCGTAATACTTAGCCCACCAAAACTTTTTCATTTTGCGGGTGACGGTTATAACGCCGCCGTCGTTGTGTATTCCGGAGTATGGCACATCGGTACCGGTGCGCACGCGCTGTTCGTTCTCCTCCAGGGGCCTGATACTTTGCATCAGGTTCATGGTGTTGCCGCCTCCGCCGCCTATCAGTATCTTTTTGCCTCCAAGCGGCCCCGCGTGTTTCATCCATGGGCGGAGCGACTCGTCCGTAAAACCGGCATTAACAAAACTATCCTTGAAAAACTTTGCCGATTCTATGGCGACCATACGCGGCCGCGCTTTTATAAGCCTCTGAGCCTTACGTGAAAAATCGGGTATTTTATTTTTTTTTGCCATAATAATTGTATCTTTGTAACGATTCGCGGCTTCCGGGTCAAGAATCTGTACAATAAGGTAATGGTTTCGGCTGTTACCTTATTGCTTTTTCAGGGCGACCGGTATCACTTCGTTGCCGTTGATCAACACAATGCTTTTTATATTTTTATTGCGTCCGCCCCTCATTGCGCCGTATATCTCGGAAATAACCTGACTTACCGAACCATCGTAGGCCGATATGTCGAGAACAGCAATACTGGCATTTTGCTTGCTTGCTTTTTTTATCTGATTCTGAACGAAATTTTTAACACTCGCTCCCTCAGACATTGTTTTCAGGTCTGCTTTCCTGTTTTTATTCCCGACAGATAATTCCGGATTTTTTACGCCGTCGACATTGATATGCGGACGAATGTAGATGTCTTTATTCAACCCTTCAGCTAACTTCCTGGAGGCTTCAATATTTTGCGGCAAATCCTTTGTATCGGCGAAGTCATTAACATACACTTTGTTGTCGCCGGCCTTTATCACGCGGTTATACGGCAGATATTCCTTTGCAAGTTCCGCCTGCCTGCGTATCTCCAGACGCGTTTCGCTGTTTTCGACCTTTTGGTTGTAACTGTTGTTGTCGTTGAAAATCTCGCCGGTCTTGGCAGGGTTGCCCGACCATTGCGGATCGGGTGTATAATCGGGCGTGAAGTTGGTTAATACCTCGCGCGTTTGTTCCCACCAGCAACGGCAGTTAGGGTCTAGCGGCGTCATGTGGTCGTCCAGAAACGGGTCGTCGATATTTACAACCATGCCCTCTAACGCCGCATGCGGCGCACGCACGTCCTTATCTCTCATCGTGCGGAATTTTACACGCTGGTAAAGGTCTTTGCCCAGCATCCAGTCCTGGAACTGCCGTGCGGCCTGTGCCTTGCGTGCCGCCCATGCCGCCTGCACGTCCAGATAGTGCCCGTTCTGGAGGTTTAAATATTTCCCGGCCTCCGCCTCATACAACTTTTTGTTGTCGATGGAATTACTGTATAATTCCACTTCCTTTTGTTGCACATGGGTTTTTGTGGCCGAAAAGCGCAAAAGGTTTTCACGCAGCTTGCGCGCGGTGGCGTCGTTGTAATACTCTTTGCCGTATCCGGTTTGCGCAGCTTTGTTCAGCCTGTCGTATGTTTTCAGGAGGAAATCTTTGTTTATCTCCTCCGGCTTGATTTCGCCACTCCTGATTTTCTCTATCAGGTCGTCCTGCGCTTTGTCCCATGTGCCGGCATAGATCGGTATTACCGTAAGCCCCCCGCCCCTCAAAGGGGAAGCCGTGCGCGCGTAAGGGGCTAAGAGCGAAAAACCGCTTACCTTACTCTTTTTTTTTTCGGTGCCGCCGGGTTCCGGTTCCGGATCTGCCGGGGGTTGCCCTATGGCGGCGCGCAATTTTGTAATTGGCAGGCCTGTGATTTTCTTCAATTCCTCGATGTCAAACTCAAGGAATTGCGACAATGCCTTGACGGCCTCCAATATCTCTTTTAATGTAAGCGTCTCGCTTTCGTCGTACTCAAATGTGAGGTTTGCCAGCGGAGCATACGCAGGGCTTAACTTTACAAGCCGGGGCTTAACCTCCGTGTTAAAGTAGTATTTGAATTTCAGTTTGTCGACTTTGTGCCTGTAACCTAAAATGCGTTCCTGTACTTCGGCCGCGCCGACGAATGCTTTTTCATTGTTCAGCCCGGAGCTCCCCTGTATCGCCTTCTCGATCTCCCGGTCGCAAATGTCCGTCATCAGGGACTTGAATGTGTTGTAAGCATCCACGTTGTAGCCTTGCGGCGTCTCTATCTTTTCATTTCCCTGCAATACCGCAAAATGATTCATGCGGAACTCGTGCAACATTTCGAACAGTTCGTCGCGGCGTTTGTCGTCCATCCGGTCGGTGATGGCAAAGATCGGCGGCACCCCGTATTTTTCCACATACGACATCCATGCGCCAAGCCCTAATTTTTTAGCAATAATAACCGTTGCCAGGCCGGCGAAAATGCCAAGGCTCCAATCGCCGCCCACCTGGAAGTAATAATTTTTATATGCGCCCTCCCGGTAACTGATCCCGTCGCTGTCGTATTCCTCGATCAGGATAACCCCTTTTTGCGGTATGAAGTTGGATTGCGGTACCTCCTCCACTTGCTTCAGCTCGCCGTTGACGTCGATGTCGAACATGCAGATAAGCTTTGTACCCTCGAAGGTTTCGGAGCAGACAAGTTTTGTAAGGTCGAGCATCCATGGTTTTTCGAGCAGTTTCTTCGCCTCCGTGTCTTCGTTGCCGCTTTTGTCTACCAGTTTATAAGGCGCGCATTGCACCGGTAAGATGCGGTTTTCGACACAACTCTTTAAGTGCCCGTCCAACTTCATGTTTTCGTAAAATCGCATCAGGTCGCCGCGCTTCGGGTTGTCCGGGTCGGTGGCCGCGATCATGCCGTTTGTCCAGTCTTTTATCTGCTTGCGCGACATAACGGTAGCCTGCCGCTTATAGTCTACGCGCTTGCCTTCGCTCCGTTTGTAATATTCGGCAACGACAATGTTCCTGCTTGCCTTTGCCAATAACCATGTCGCCGCCTTATCTATAAAATTCATATTTTCAGCTTTTAGCTGATAGCTGATAGCTGTTAGCCGCTAATGGCTAATGGCTAACGGCTAGTAGCTTGTTATATAAAAAAATCGTCGTTTGTCGTATTTCCGTACATGAGCGTAGCCGTTGTGCCGTCATCGCCTGTTATCTCCGGCATGCCGGGCAATGTCTGCCTACCGCTTTGGATATTGTTCAAAATCTCTTTTGCCTCCTTATATATATCGGTGTAGTCTTCGGGCACTTTGCGCGCGGCATTACGACGCACAGCCCTGTACACGACTATCATGGCGATGGCCTGTACCAACACCGGGTGCCGCATAACAGGCGTGCCGAAAATTTCATCCGTCTTGTAACGCCCGGATATATAAGTAATAGTGAACGAAATGGCTTTTTCCTCCAATCCGTCCAGTATGGCGTCATCCAGTTCGACACTGTCGTCGAGCATGCGCTCCTGGATAACTTCGATCAGGTCTTCTTTTTCTACATATCTCATGGGATTTCGTATCTATGTTTCATTTTTCCGGTTTTAAACGGTTTTCCGCCGGACTTTTCCTGCCGCGATGATGTGGTGTATTTATCGAGCGTAGATATGGCGTACTGGTCGGCGTCGGGCGCGTCGTCGTGTTCGTCGCTGCCCTCCTCGATGGCGCAAAGCTGGATAATACCTATTTGCGTGTCGCTTTGGCTCTTTAGCTCTATATTGTAATAAATGCGGGAGTTCTGGAAGTATGGCACCAGCCTGATGATACGCCCCAGCTTATTCGTCCCGCGCGGTATGTCAACACCCATAATATTGAGGAAAACGCCGTGTTCGTCCTCTGCTTCCTCGATGTTGCGCTGTACTTCCTTATTCCAGAATTGCGACTCGTATTGGAACAGGATATTCACACCGCCGGGCAATGACTTTTTAAACTCGCACATCCAGTTACAGGCGTCTTTCATTTCCACCTGTTTTACAAAGCAGTCGATCAGGTAGAATCTGCGGTCTTTAAGCCCCCAAACCCTCACAGCGTTATAGTCGCTGTCCTCGTTGTTGGTATATGCTATGTCCCAGTGCGATATAATTATTTCAAAGTCGCGCAAGTCCGGGAGTTTGCACCATTGTATTTTATCCTCGCTGAATATCTTACCCTCCAGCTTTGTTTCGTGCAAATATTCAGCATAAGCCGCCGGGATGCCCATATTGTCTTCCTGCTGCCTGTAATAGTCGGCGGTGTAATAGTCCCACGCCGGCTCGTGCGTTACTTTATTGTAAGCCTTGATTTGATGTACAAACCATTTCGGGTGCGGGTGCCGTTCCTGCAATATCGTTTGCGTCATAACGCGCGCAAAGCGGTTGTTTGCATACAATAACCGGCGGTGATGCTTGTTTGTCATTGTGGGGATCACATCGCGCTCGATGATCTCCGCCTGCTTGCGCATCCGCTTGGGGTTGCCGATGGTGTCCGGCGTTTCCAGGTCGTCGATACTCCACAAGTTCGGGCGGCGTTTGCCGACGCGTATCCCGCGCACTTTCTTTTTGATACCGAACGCCATGCCAATAAAGCGTTGGTCTATGGTTTTGAAGTTGCCGATAGTCCAATCGCCGTCGGCTTTTTGTTCGCCAAAGTCATTTATCAAAAGCGGGTTGCCATCCAGTTCCGCCTGTATATCCGACAACAACTCCTCCGCCCGTTCCTTGCTGTCCGACATCAGGCAAAAGAAAACATCCTCGCCGCGTACCCATAGCCAAAGCGGAATAATAATATTACACCACACGGACTTGGCAAGCCCGCGCCCCCATTCGGCAAAGCCCATAAAAAGCGGATTATGTGCCACAAGGCCGGCAAACTCTATCTGAAAGTCCGCGCTTTCGGCCTCTGCATAATGCGGCAAATAGGTTTTGACTAAATATTTAACATCGGTCTTGGCCCGTTGGATGCGGTTCATTTTGTCGGTCAACGTTTCGTGCACGTCCACCGTTGTCGCACTCCGGGCAAGTTCGAGCCGTTTTATATATTCGTCTACCTTTTCCTGGTCGCGTTTCCTTTGAGACTTTGCCATTTTAGCCTAATTCGTTGCTTTTGCGTCGCAAATACAGGGTTTGAAACTCAATTGTCTGTTCGAATAATTCCGGGCTATATGATTTCAACGCGCGGAATATCTCGTCGAAAATATCTACATACATACCGAGTGTTGCGCCCTTTTCCTTGTTGAGTTCTCCGAGGGCTTTATTTTGGTATGCCATATCGTTGGATATGCGCCCGGCCTCTTTTCTTAGCCGTATTTCCAGGTCGGCGTCGCCGGCGTCGATAGCCTCCGTAATCTGATATTCAATATTGAGCCGCTTATCGGAAAGCAAACTAATAATACGTTGGATATTCTCGCGGGCGGTACTTGCGGCCGATTGCCTTGTTTTTCGCAGCTCACGCCATCCGCCCTCGTTTGCCCACTCAGACATTGTCTTTTCAGACACGCCAAGTATTTGCGCCGCCTCCTTTTGCGTCTTGCCCTGCTCCACGACATACTCATAAGCCGTGCGCCTTAGCTTGATATAATCCGGTTTTTCCGGTTGCTTCTTTTTGCCCATATATTTTAGTAATGAGTTACATTTTTAGTTACGAGTTACGAGTAATGAGTTGCTTTTTTCTTGTAACTCGTGACTGCCTGAAAGGCGCAGTAACTCGTAACTGCTTACTGTTTACTGCTTACTGTTTACTGTTTACTGTTAACTGCTAACTATTACAGGGCAAAGATGTGTTTTTGCACCTCCTTAATAAAAGAAGTTTGTAAGGTATACAATATTGTTTGTAAGGCTTACAAACATCTTTGCGGGCCTCTTTTTTTGCATACACTTTTGTATTGTCAACAGCGCACAAATAACAAAATAGATTCAGCATGTAGATGGATAAAAAAATACCTTTTAATATAAACGCATCGGCGCAGGGCCAAACGGCCTTAATACGCATAACCGGCACAATAGGTTGGGATACTGATTGCGAGCAATTCCGTACTATGATAGACGGGATAGCCAAAAACGGCATTGCAGACGCCCATTTATATCTTAACGGCCCCGGCGGTTCCTGCTTCGATGCGGAGGAAATAGTCAATATTATACAAAGTGTATTTACAGGCAGGGTAACGGGCGAGGGTGGCGCGCTCGTTGCCTCCGCTTATACACGTATAGCGGCTATTTGCGAGACTTTCGAACAGCCCGAAAACGGTATGTTCATGATACACAAACCATCGGGCGGGGCATACGGAACCGCAAAACAAATAGGCTCATATCTGAAACTTGTAACGGATATAGAGGCTAACTACTTTAACATATTCAAGGCCAAAGCTACGGACGCGGCAACCTTTGAAAAGCAATGGGAGGCCGGCGACTGGTGGATGACTGCAAAGGAAGCAAAGGCGAACGGCTTTATATCCTCCGTAAAAGAAAATACAAAAATAGACGCGGACACAAACGCCATGATAATGGCTTGCGGTTGTCCAGCGTCTATAATTCCAATTATAAACGATAATAAAAACGAAGAAACAATGGATTTAAAAGCAATGGCGAAAGCCCTTGGATTGTCCGAGAATGCAACAGAGGCGGAAATACAGGCCGCCATTGCATCCGCGCAAAACGCGGCGGCGGACTTGGCGACCCTGAAAGCCGAAAACGCAAGAAAGCAAAAAGAGGCTGACGAAAAGAGGAACAAAGCGGAGGTGGAGGCCGCCGTAAAGGACAAGCGCATCACCGCCGACAACGAGAAAATGTGGGTGGAGGCATTAACAGAGAACTACGACAAAAACAGCAAGTTGCTGGCGTCGCTTTCCCCGGTGGCTAAAATTCCGACAAACACAGGTGGTGGAAAAACCGCTACCGGAACCGTAAAGCACCAGGGCAAAACATTCGAGGAACTGCAAGAAGAAGATCCGGACGCCCTGGCGGCATTGATGGAAGACGACATCGACACATACGACGAATTGTATAGCAATTATCTGGTACGTAACAACCTGAAATAATGAGTCAATGAGTCAATGAGCAAATATGCCAATGTGCCAATTTAGCTAATAGCTGTTAGCTAATGGCCAATAGCTTTTTTATTTGCTAATATGCTAATTTTCAAATTTTCAAATTAATAATATATGGGAACTTCATCACCGGGGCAACATCTGACACAGTATGTTGCGCCACAACTATTACAGGAATTCCGCAACTATAAAGACGACTTCATAGGCGTTATTCCCGGAGCACCGAAAAAGGCTATATCGGCCGACGGCCTCCGCTACAACAAGTTAATCAACAACGTCGGTTTTTATGTGAATAACGTGACAGCCTTCAATCCCCAGAAGATGAACGGGGAAAAGGTAATTGTCCCGTGGGAATGGTACGACACAGACCCGACTGAAGTGGACGACGACGAAATCCGCGCATTACCTTACGATAAGCGCGCGGAGGTGCGGGTAAAACATACCGAGGCTTTCAAGATCGGTATCCGTGACCACACAATGTGGAAACTTTGTCCGGAGGATTCGGACAATCCGAACATGCCGGTAATGCGTACAACCGGTAATAATGACGGAACCGGCCGCAAGCGTTGTACATTCCGCGATGTTGTCGAGTATCTGGAAATGGTAAAAGATTTGAACCTGCCGTTGGTCGACCAATTGAATTTAATTCTCAACGCCAAGCACTCGACCGACCTTATCCTCGACCGCGACGCGGCCCCGTATTTCTCTAACAAGGAAATCTTTTTTGATGTCCGCACAGGGAAAGTAAAGAGTGTGATGGGCTTCAAATTCTTTGACAATAACGCCGCGCCGCTGTTCGATGCCGACGGAAACAAGAAACCGAAAGGTTCCGTAAAAATCGCCGGCGACCAATATGCGTCGACATTCTTTTATGCGCCTAATGCAGTCTATCACCTCGACAGCGTGAAGATACTCTATAAGGATGAGCACACCGACACACGTAACGCACACCCTACATCGGAGTTCAGGACACAAACTTACGGACTCGTAGACCGCGTTGTCGACTATGGCTTCGGGGCTATTGTTTCCGGGAATTCGTAAGCAGTTAACAGTAAGCAGTAAACAGTAGACAGTTACGAGTTACTGCGCCTTTCAGGCAGTTACGAGTTACAAGAAAAAAGCAACTCATTACTCGTAACCTGTAACTCGTAACTCGTAACTAAAATACAAATTAACAATATGGATACAGCAGAATTGAAAAAGACGGCGGACAGCGTTTTTAAACGTTACCCGAAAGTGGACAAAGTATATATAACTACAGACGGACAGCCGTTTTTTGACGAAGTACACGCCAAAAACCATGCGGCAAAAAAAGAGTTGGACGTTGAGACGTTCCGCCGCAAGGAGGCCGGGGCCGCCGATATCGGCAACATGGACAGGGCCGGGCTCGAAGGTTATATAAGGGATAATAAGCTTGATATAGCATTCTACGCCGAAACCCCTGACGAAGATTTGCGGACAATGATCGCAAACGCAACCGGAAAGAAGCCGGCACCAGCAAAAGCAAAAACAACAACTTCTAAAAAGACTGCAAAATGAGTTTTACAGGTGCACAAATAAATAAACTTGACGGCGGGCTTGGCGGGGGAGAACCCGCCGGCCGCGTCGCGGTTCTTGTTATCGGTGCCGGTGCTATTCCCGATAAACTGGAATTGTACAAGGCCTATGAGCTTCTGCAAATAGAAGACGCGGAGGCCAGGGGCATAACCGCCGAAAGTGACACGGCAAACCAGGAACTTTCGTACTATCACCTGTCCGAAATATTCCGTTTGTCGCCGGAAACCTCCGTACATGTTATCGCAGTACCTAAAGCGACCAAAGAAAGCGATCTGAAAAACCTGACGGAATTTATAGCGGCCTTGCGTTCCATCCCGAACGTTAACACGATCGGGGTTGCCGGACTGACGGACGACGCCGACATAGGTGTTGCGGTTACGGGTATGCAATTGCTCGCAGATGATCTCAAAAAAGATTTTATCTACATAGATGTAGCCGTGATCGAGGGCAAAGGTGCGTATCTCACCGGGGCGACGGTTGCGGATTATCCGGCGCTACGCGAATATGACAGCGAGACAATTATGCCTGTCTGGGCGCAAGACCCGGCAATTGTCGCGCTCGACGACGCGTATGAAAACCATGCGGCCGTCGGTTCCGCCCTGGGCATGCTCCTGGTGCGCTCGATACATGAGAACCTCGGTTCCGTAGATATCGAGGTAAAACCAAAAGCCCGCAAGGCGGAACAGGATTACACGCTGACGGACGTAAAAACCGGGCGTTGGCTATCCGCCGCGTTGAGTAACGGCAAAAAGTTTGAAACCCTTTCGGGAGCCGACCAGAAGAAACTCGACGAACTCGGTTATAACTACGTTGGAGTCTTTGCGGGCTATGGCGGCTATTTCTTCTCCGACTCCCATACATGCACCGAGGCAGACAGCGACTATTGCTATGCCGAACGCAACGCGATATGGAACAAGGGCGCGCGCATTATCCGCGCCACGCTTATCCCGCGTATACGCTCGAAGGTGGAAAGCGACCCGGGCACCGGATACATCAAGAATACAACCATAACCGACTGGGACGGACGCGTGCGCAAGGCACTGGAAGAAATGGTAAGAGCACGCGACATTGCCGCCTTCGATATATACATCAATCCGAAGCAGGCGGCCGTATCTACCAGGCCTTTTAACATCAAAGTGCAATTTGTCGCCGATGGTGTTGTGCATGAATTTGAGGTCGACCTCGGTTTTACCCGGTCAGTTTAAACAGTTAGCAGTAAGCAGTTAACAGTAAACAATTAGTAAATGTGCCAATATGCAAATGTGCCAATGGAGGCGCAAAGCGGTAAAATAATGATAACTGAAAATATTGGCACATCGGCATATTTTCACATTAAATAATTAGCATCATGCAAGTAGGATTATTAATAAACAGGTTCGGGAAAATGGCGGGGTGGAACAACGTCACCCTTACCATGCTTGGCCGCGACGCAGAGGGTATAACCGAACTGTCATACAACGACAACGTAGACAAGGAGAACGCGCGCGGGGCGGGAGGCATGCCCATAGGACGCGGCGAGGGCAACTACGAGGCGGAATGCTCCGTCACGCTATACATGGAGGAGGTTATCGCCCTGCAACAATCTTTAGGCCCCGGCAAGCGCATACAGGACATCGCGCCGTTCGACATTGCCGTTACATACAAGTACCAGGGCATTATCTACAAAGACCGCATCCGCAACTGTGAGTTTACGGACAACGGCGTAGAGGTGAAGCAAGGCGACAAAACCATCTCACGAAAATTCAAACTGATTATTTCCCACATCGACTGGAATATAATTTAACAGTAAACAGTCATCAGTAAACAGTAAGCAGTTACGAGTTACTGCGCCTTTCAGGCAGTTACGAGTTACAAGAAAAAAGCAACTCATTACTCGTAACCTGTAACTCGTAACTCGTAACTCGTAACTAAAAATGTAACTCATAACTAAAAAAATAACAAGAAAATGAAAAGATTTATAGTTTTTGCCCTTATGGGCCTGGTGTTTTTGTTTGCCGCCGGTATGCTGGCAAGCACGGATTTTGCACATGCGGTAAAGGAAAAGGTAACAATGGCCTCTGCCGGTGATTGCGGCACGGCAATATTAGCCACCGGGCTTGGCGCGGCCGTAATAGCCGGTAAAGGCGGGGAAACGCAGGCGCAAGGCGAAGCAAAAGAAAAAACAGCGCGTGAAAAACTTTGGATAATAGACCAGCCGGAGTTTGACGACCTGGAGGCGAAGTACAGGAAGTTGTATGTAATAGACGTAGCCATAGACGCCGACGAACGCTACCAGTTTATAGCCCGGCGACCGTCAAAAGACCTTATAGACAGTTTGGCCGCGTGCAAGGACAATATTAACGAGGTAACCGACACGATGATAAAAAACATGCTTGTCAGGCATTCCCGGTTCAATCCGGAGGAACTCGAAGACGGCGTCGTTTACCAGCATGTTTTAACGGCTTTAACCGCCATATCAAGACAGGGTAAACAGCTTTTTACCAAAGCATAGAGGAGGCTTACAAGTCATTTAAGGGAAACACCTTTGCGCAAATAGACTTAGTCATAGAGCATACTTTCGGCGTAAAGGCAAAAGAGTTGTCCGAGGATGAATGGCTTACCTGCTATGCTAAATATAAGTTCCTGAAGGAAACGGAAATAGAAATACAATCGATCGCAATCAAAAAAGGCATTTTAGAGGCCGCCGCAATCATATTTAAAGATGAGCCAGATAGTAACACAATGGATAGCTGAATTTACCGACAACATTTCGTCGCCGGTAGAAGGAGTGACCGACGCGGCGGAACATGCGGCGGAGGCTATCGACGGCATTACAGAGGCGGCCAACAACGCGGGGGAAGAAATAAAGAAGCTGTCGGCTATGGACCTGAAGGCCACGGCGGATTCGATACGGGATTTGACAAACCAGTTCGAGGAGGCGATGCAACCGGGTATGGGCTTTGAGGTGCAGATGAAAAACGTGCAATCCATCACCCGGCAAACCGATGCGGAAATGGAGCGACTGGGAGACAGCGCCCGCCAGCTTGCAAAAGACTTTGGCGGCGACGCCTCTGCCCAGTTGGAAAGTTTCGGGTCTATCATTGCACAGTTCGGGCCTGCCGTCGCGAAAGATAACGACGCTTTGGCGTCGATGGGGCACGACGTTTCTACCCTTAGCAAGCTGATGCAAAACGACGCGGTAGGGGCAATGGACGCCCTGACAACGTCCATGCTGCAATTTGGCGTTGACCTCACCAACCCGAAACAGGCGGCGGCCGAAATGACACGCATGATGAACGTAATGGCGGCGGCCGGCAATGAGGGTGCATCGGAAGTGGCGGACACATCCGAGGCTCTTAAAAATTCCGGTATAGCGGCCAAAAATGCAAACCTTTCATTTGAAGAAACAAACGCCGCGTTGCAGGCTTTGGCGCAAGCCGGGAGCAAAGGTTCGGAAGCTGGCGTAGGCTTGCGTAACGTTCTCGGCAAGATGGGCGGCATAGATATCATACCACGCAAGGCGCAAGAGAAGTTGAAGCAGCTTGGCGTTGACTATGATATTGTTTCGGATAAGACATTGCCGTTTGCAACCCGCTTACGAGAACTGAAAAAGGCACAGGGCGACGCTACTCTTATCGCTCAGATTTTCGGTATAGAAAACGAAAAGTCCGCCATGGCTTTATTGAACAGCATCGACGCCCAGGAGGAAATGACGCAAGCCATAACCGGCACAAACGCGGCCTCCGAAAGTGCCGCCATTGTGATGGATTCGCAGACGGAAAGTATCTCGCGCATGACGGCATGGGTGAACGACCTGAAGATAGGCCTCTTTAATGCGATTGGCGGGATAACGCCTTTTGTCATCGGCCTTGGCACTATCGCTTTCACTATTGCCAACGTTGCGGCGGCGGCAACCGGTATCTCCAAACTGATAACCTTTGTGAAAAGCCTGACTATTGCCACCCATCTGCAAACGGCGGCGCAATGGCTGTTAAATGCAGCCTTTTGGGCGAACCCTGTAGTGTGGATAGTCGCCGGCATTGCGGCCCTTATAGCGACTATTGTGGTATGCTGGAATAAGTTTGAGGGCTTCCGCAAAGTGGTTATGGGTGTCTGGGAGGTTGTTAAAGGCTTTGGCGGCATCCTGAAGGATTTTGTAATAGACCGTATCAAAGGTATTATTTCCGGGCTTGGCGCCATGGGTGAGGCTATCTATAAACTTTTCACGGGTGATTTTTCCGGGGCCTGGGAGTCGGCCAAGCAAGGCGCAAGGGATTTGTCCGGATATGATGCTGCAATGAAAGCCAAAGAAAGTTTCTCGAACATGAGTATTTCCGGCTTATACGACGAGGGTGCGGCAAAAGGCGCGGCATCGTGGGCAGAATCACAGAAGGACAAAGAAACCGACAAGGTCGCCGGCCCTCTCGAAATGTTCCAGACTGGCGGGCAACAGGGGGCACCCCCCGCCGGAACCGGAGACGGACTGGCGACCGGAGGAAAGAAAAAAGGCGGCAAAGGCTCGAAAGACGGCGTCACCCTTGGCGGTTCCGGCAGTGGCGGTGGTAAAAGCATCGTGATGAATATTACCAACAACTTCACCGGCTTTAGAGGTACCAGGGAAATGGCGGAGGAGGTCTGCAAGGTGATTAACAACAAACTATCCGATAGTTTGGCAATCGTGTCTTAAAGGAAAAACGAAGAATGAAAAACGAAAAATATTTTTCACTTATCACTTTTAACTTTTCACTTAAATGACAGGACAGGAAAGAAACAACGCTTTATTTATCGCTGACGCCATCCGGCATATCTTCGGCATTAACAGCCCTATTTATATACCGTGGGGCAAAAGTGCGCCTTACGTCTCCGATGAGTTCCCGGACATCCGTTTTTTGCCGGAGAGCAAAAGCGAAACGGTAATGTCCGAGTTTGGCACACCTGTTTTCGGCGCAATTACGTTTGAGGGCGGCGAGTACAATATGTACGACAAACACGACGGCAATGTGGTAAAGGGCCGTTACGGCACCTACCGTTTGCCGCATTCGTGTATAGTCGAATTTTCGCGCGAGGCCAACATCACCAAAACGACGGTTTTGGGCAGTACCGGCACAGTGAAAGAGATATACGGCAAAGGCGACTGGGATATAACCATACGCGGCATAGCCTTGCAACGGCGCGACGGTACGGGAGAAACGACTCAGGAACAAATAAACGCGCTCGTGCGGTGGGACAACGTTTGCGATTCTATCCCCGTGCTTGGCGACATCTTCCGGCACAAAGAAATATATAACATCACGATTACCAATATTTCTATCCGGCCTATTGTCGGACGCTGGAACGCCATACCCTTTCAGATCGACGCCGTGAGTGATGAACCGATTGAACTGTTTTTGCTATGAGTACACTGATAATGGCGGCTGAGATATTGTTCCGGGAGTCGCGCGGGCGGGCGGGCTTTGGCATCCGCCGGGTTTCTGAAATCCACACCGAAAAGAGCTGGAAGGAATTTACAGGAACGGCCGAAATTGTCCTCCCCCGGAATGTGCGCGACTTTAAAAGGATTGAGGCAAACAGGCTCTTTGAGATCGGCGACCCGGTAACGGTCAGGTTCGGGTACGGTGCGGGAGAAGTACCGGTGGAGTTTGAGGGCTATATTTCCGACGTAGCCGACGGCGTGCCGTACCGGATAAAGCTGGAGGATGAAATGTTCAGGCTGAAACGCGGGTCGGTAACAGTCAGTAAAAAAGGCATTATACTAAAACAACTGCTCGAAACCATCGCGCCCGGCTATAAGGTTGTTTGCCCGGACGTTCCTCTGGGCACGGTAAAATATACGGACGTTGCGCCTATTGCCATACTCGAAAATCTAAAAAAGGAACTTGGCATTTATACCTATTTCGTCGATAAGGTTTTGCACGCTACCGACGGCAACTCACAGGAAAGCGGCACGATAAACGTATTGCTGGAGAAAAACGCCGTAAGTGAAAACCTGAACAGGAAAAGCAAGGCCGAGGAAAAGATACAGGTAAAATTCAAGTCCCTGCAACGAAACGGCAAGTACATTACATACGAGGAGGGTGACAAGTCCGGGACGGTGCAAATACGGAATTGGCCGTACCTCACACTGGAAGAAATAAAAGTAAGGGCGAAACGTATCGTCGAATTGCAGAAAACAAAAGGCTTTGACGGTACAATTACACTCTTTGGTATACCACGCGCAACGCAGGGCATGAAAATAGATTTGAAAAGCCTCTTTTATAAAAACATGGACGGCCTTTACTACATAGACAAGGTTGTGAAAGATTTTAGTCCCGGAGGCATCCGCCAGGAAATTACGATAGGAAACAAAGCCGCGTTATGAGTGAGATAGACAAGTTTGCTGAAAATATAGGCCGTAAGACACAGGAAGCGAGGCAGGCGCAAATCCGCTTTGTGGAGTGTGTGTCCGTGGATTGGGAAAACAAGACCATGGACGCCAGGGGAACCGGCGACGGTGGGGAATATCGCGATGTTGCCCTTGGATTTGGTTATACGGACATAAAACCGGCTGTTGGTTCTACGTGCCTTATTGGCATTATCGACGGGCAGGAGGTTGTAACATTCCTTATCAACGCCGAGGATGTGGAACTTGTGGAAACCAAGGCCGGAAAGATAATTTTCAACGGCGGCGGCAACGACGGCCTGGTCAATGCGCCGGAACTGACAAAGCGGATCAATGCCCTCGAAAACGATAACAATATGCTTAAACAGGTATTCGCGGCATGGCTTCCGGCTCCTAACGATGGCGGGGCAGCCCTGAAAACGGCGGCAGCGGCATGGGCGGGGCAACAGATAATAGTTACCAAACAGGATGATATTGAGGACAATAAAATAACGCACTGATGAAAAAGGGTATATTACTGGATACGGGCAACGATCTGCTGATAAACGTAAAACATGACAGCCGGGGCAGGATCACCGGCGGGCTGGTTGTCGGCGAACGGCAAATACAGGATGCATACATCGTACTGTCGGTAAATAAAGGCGAGATAAAAGAAGATCCTGTATGCGGCGCAAACCTGCTGCTTATGATAAGGGGAGGCCGGGATACAGAGGAAATACGCAAGACAATCGAGATCAGCCTTGCACGTGTCGGGATACAATATGATGATATTAAAGAACAGATAGTTACTAAGATTAACAAGGAAGAAATATGAAACTAAAAGTGCAACTAGGCATCTCGGTATTTCTCATTATCGTGGGCTGCGGATTACTGATCGCCGGGTTCTGCGTGCCGCCGCGGGGCGTGATCGATAATTCCGTATTGATCGCGTTCGGCGAGATACTGACATTCGTAGGAACAGTGTTCGGTATAGATTATTCATACCGGGCGAAAATATTTAATAACGAAAACAAAGACAAAGAAGATGGCAAAAATTAAATTACTGATTCCGATTATCAACCGCTGGAGCGGCGGTTATGTAAATCATCCCAACGATAAAGGCGGCCCTACAAACAGGGATGTCACTCTGGCAACATACACGGCTTACAGGAAGAAAAAAGGATTTCCGGTAACGACTATCGAGGATCTTAAGAACATGACCGATGAAGAATGGGGCGATATCCTTAAGCCGATGTTTTGGGATAAATGGCGGGCCGATGAGATAGACAACCAGTCGATAGCGAATCTTCTTGTAGACTGGCTTTGGGGTTCCGGCGTTTATGGTATCAAATATCCGCAACAGGTATTGGGTGTCGTCGCAGATGGTATTGTAGGCCCTAAGACACTGGACGCTATAAACAAATACCCCGACCAGTCGGAGCTGTTTAAAAAACTATGGCTGCGCCGGAAACAGCATTTTGAAAATATCGTGGAAAAAGACCCGACGCAAAGGGTATTCCTGAAAGGCTGGCTGAACAGGTTGAATGACTTTAAATTTTCCGGACAATGAAAGAGAGAATTTGGCTTATAATAACATTCGTAGTGATGTTGATTGGATTATTTGCCTGCAAATCCCCGCAGCCTAAAAGCGAACATTCGGTTATTGCCAATAACAGCCGGGCGGACAGTACCAGCCGCGTCGAGCGGGAGCGCGCCCGCCTGCTGACGGTTCCGGCCTCGGCTGCGTCGCTCGACCTGAACTTCGGCAGCCTGGCAGACCTGCCCATCGGTGCGAAATACACCGGAAAGCAGGGGCAGGCCACCGTAACGGTAGAGCGCATCAGCGGGGACAGTATAAAGGTGACAGCCAACTGCGACAGCCTGAGCCAATTAATTGTAGAGAAGGAAACGGAGATATTCCATCTGCAAAATAGGGTGAGCGAACTGGAGGACAAGGAACTAAAAACGGTAGAAGTGTACAGGCAAACAAACTGGCAGATTGTGTGCGGCTGGTTCGGCAAGGTATTTATGGCGGTGATCGGTATTGGTTTAATCACATTATTCCTGAAATGGAAACTAAAGCCCTGAACTCGCAATCCCTTCCCGACCTCTCCCTCCAGGAGAGCGGTACACTGGAAGGCGTCTTCGACCTGGCAGTAGCCAATAACCGGAGCATCACCGACGCGCTGGAGCCGGGGGCGGAACTGGCCACCGCCTCCCCGCGCGACAGCCAGGTGTATAACTACTACCACGTGCGTGGACTAACACCGGCCACGGGTGCGGTAGACCTGCCCGGAGGTATCGGGTATATGGGGATAGGAATCGACTTCGCAGTCAGTTAACAGTTAGCAGTAAACAGTAAACAGTAAGCAGTAAATAACTCGTATCTCGTCTACTCGTAACTTATAACTCATTACTTATAACTCATAACTAAAATATATGGCCCGTACAATCCAACAAATAAAAAAAGAAATGACCGACGCCTGGATATCCGATCCGGCCATCCGGGATAAATACGAACTGGACGCTACAAAGACATTCGAGGAGCAGTTTTCTGTTGTCTCCATCGAAAGCATTTTGTTTTTCGTCGTGGCCGCTTCTACCTGGACACTGGAGACGCTGTTTGACATCCACCGGCGCGAGGTGGAAGATACTTTGTCGGCGCAAAAGCCGCACCGCCTGAAATGGTACCGGAACAAAACGCTTGCCTTCCAGGACGGTTATCTGCTTCCTGAAGACAGCGACATTTACCCGGTGATCGACGAGGCAGCAAAGGTCGTTAAATATGCGGCAGCCGTGGAACCGCCGGACTCGTCCAAAATCCTGATCAAGATAGCCGGGGGCGATGCTTTACGCGACAAACTGCCTGATGCGACAGCCGCCCAGGTGAAGGAATATATCGACTGGATAAAAGACGCCGGCGTGCGCATCGACCTGGTGAACCTGTCACCCGACGCGTACAGGTGCGAGGTGGATATCTATTACAATGCTATGCTGCTGGCCGACCGCGTGCGGGATGCTGTGCGCGTCGCGATTGTTGGCTATATCGAAAACCTGCCCTTCAACGGCGAATATTCGAACATGGCGCTGGTCGACACCTTGCAGGGCGTCGAGGGGGTAGTGATCCCGGAACTGAAAGCGGCGTATAGCCATCCGGGCGGCGGGGCTTTCGCATTCGATATTATAAATGCGAAGCTGACACCCGTAGCCGGGTATCTGAGAGCATATAATGAAAGCGATATTGTAATTAATATGATAGCGTATGACAGTTAGCAGTAAACAGTAAACAGTAAACAGTCAAAATAACTCGTAACTCGTAACTTGTAACTCGTAACTAAAAAAAAATGAACTGGTACAGAATATCCTACTCCCGCCTGGCATTGCTCTTGCTGCCGCCGATGCTACGCAACCCCGTGCTGGCGGCTTTCCTGAACGGGGCGTTAAAGCCTGTGTCGCTGCTATATATTTCCTTTCTTGGCTTCCGGGGCGATATAGCCTATAATTTGGGGCACAACGGGCAGGTATGTTACTTGCAGGCCGTGCTTAACGATGCTTTCGATTACAGCCTCCGGCGCATCCGGATCACCGACGCCCCGGAGAATGAATGGGGCCGCTTTCTTTGGCTCGAAAGTGAAGACAGGCCCATTATGCTGGGTATATTTATATTAAATCGTGAGGCGTTCATCGGCGCGGACGGTATCGACTTTGCGGTGATCCTGCCCGCCTCGCTGAACCTTACCGGCGACGAATACAACCGGCTGAACTCGCTGCTACGATATTATAAGATGGCGGGGAAGAGATATGTGATAATAATTAAGAATGAAGAATGAAGAATGAAGAATTGCGCAAGCAACTCGTAACTCGTAACCTGTAACTCGTAACTAAAAAAATGAACAATGTAAATTACTTAGGACAATCGCAATTCCCGCTATCGAGCGACACGATGCAATTCAGCCAGGAGATGATAATGCTGGTGGCGCAACTGTCCGCGCTGGGCGGCGACGGAATATATATACTCTCCGGCTGCCAGGAGGAGGGCGTGAATGTAACGCCGGGATATGTAGTTATTAACGGCGAGATACTGCCATTCGCCGGCGGCGCGAAATTAAATACCGTATATGTGGAAGAAATACGGCGCGATGTGGACGCCTCAGGCTACCACTTCCCGCAAGTATATATTTCCCGCACGGTTAAGTTCGGGCTGGGTAACGAGCAACGGAACTGGGCCGACTTTGCACCCATCGCTACCAACAAGGCATTGGCGTCGGCTATCGACGCCATTAACCAGACGCTCTCCGGATTGCAGGGCCTGCCCGCCGGGATTATCGTTATGTGGTCGGGTTCCCCGGCCAATGTACCCGCCGGTTGGGCGTTGTGCGACGGCGTCCAGAGCCCGGTAAACCTCTCCGGCCGATTCGTTGTCGGCTACAACCCGAACGACGAGGATTATGACGCCATCGGCAAAACAGGCGGAAGCAAGCAGGTAGCATTAACCTCCGAACAGAACGGCCCGCACGTACACGAGGGTGTACCGGGAAAAATGGCCGACATGGACAGGGGTACCCTACATTCAGCCTACTCTCTCGATGATTACGGTACTACGGCATCCTCCGGCGAGGGGCAGCCGCACGAAAACCGCCCGCCGTATTATGTGCTGGCATACATTATTAAGTTATAAACGAAAAACGAAGAACGAAGAATATTTTTCACTTCTCACTTCTCACTTTTAATTTTTCACTTTCATGATTCGACCTTTAGAAACATTAAAGTCGTGGTTTACGACAGGATCTTACCCGACACAGGAGCAGTTCTGGGACTGGATGGATT
Organism: Dysgonomonas termitidis; assembly: GCF_042654545.1. Lineage (GTDB taxonomy): Bacteria > Bacteroidota > Bacteroidia > Bacteroidales > Dysgonomonadaceae > Dysgonomonas > Dysgonomonas termitidis. The sequence goes on along the minus strand of NZ_JBHSGN010000058.1, from coordinate 1,061 downwards.
CGTTCTTCCACAAGTCGGACGGCGTGGATATTAATAATATCAACGGCCTTAACCAGTATATCAATGACCGCAACCAGTCGCTGACGGAGACTATGCAGGATGAAGAGGCGGCCCGCGAGCAGGCGGACGCCGACCTGCTGGCGCAGATACAATACAACTCGGCCCGCATAGCTGAGCTACAGGGTACCGGGGGTGCGTTGCCGCACAACGATTTCGGGCAGCTTGGCAGCCCGCTGACGAATGCGGATAAACAGACGCTGACAGTTTACGCGATCTCGTATATCTGGCCCGGATATACCGATCTCGTGTATAATGCCGCAGACCCCGCCGCCTCGACATTCAAGGACGCTAATGGCGGCGACCACACGGCAGCCGAAATATTTAATTCCACATGGGTGCGCAACGACTTCGATAATCACCGCCTTGTGCTTGCTAATACGCAGGATACGGAGCCTGCCGTGTTCGACTGGGCGGATGTCGGCGCCGACGTGGTGGACATCGCGACGCAACTACTGGCCGGGATAGTCCTGGGAACGGAAGACCAGGAAGCAAATAAAGGCTATGTGAATGTGCTGGCTAACGGGCAGATGAAGGTAATAGGCTGGGATGCGCTTATAAACTCCTTATCGGCAATGACCACGCGCTACGCTTTCGAATCCGCGTCGCAGAATGTGGCTACTTTGGCCGGCATACCGGTGGCCAATGGTGGCAATGTAAATGCGACGCTGGCCGCCGCCAGCACACTGTCTGTAACGGGCGTTATCCCTACAGGGGCGGAGATGTGCATACGCGCCTATAACGGCAGCGCGGCGGCAATAACCGTCACGCTGCCGGCTACAGGCGATGTGTATGTTAACGACTACGGCAATGTATCGGTGAGCATTCCGGCAGGGAAGGCTGTGGAAATAAACCTCTGGTGTTATACGGCTGGTAAGTATAGCATACGGGTAGGAGAACCGAATTAATCAGTTAGCAGTAAACAGTAAACAGTAAAAAATATGCGACGAAGGACATACTCCAATAATGATTCCTATTATGAAGATACAGCCGGCATACAACAT
>NZ_JBHSGN010000057.1:0-28894 GCF_042654545.1 Dysgonomonas termitidis | reverse complement strand
TCATTTGGGGATATACTTTTGATAAAATTTACAATCTATAAATAGCAACTTAAATTAATTATAAGAAAGCGTTCGATGTAGCCAATCCATTTTCCGGCATCCTGTAGCCCGTTATTTCCTGTTATGTTCAATTGGCTGCTCCATTTTTCGGTGAATATGCCGATAAGTATCGAAGAGGGTTGCAGTATGAGGATATATGCTATCAGGACAACCCACATCTTATTGCCTGCAAAAAGGCCGGATATATATTCCCATAATGCCCTGAACTGGCCTTCACAGATAAGCCAAAGCAATATCAGAACAATAATGTGTAACAGTTGGTCTATCAGGAATGGTTGCAGTCCATCTTTTTTCCGCTTATACAGGAAATCTATCGCAAAATGGGAGACCAGTATCCCTGCGGGAATATACCAGCTTAACCATGCCCCTGCTATGATGTACGCCGCAATAGCATGTATAAGACTATGCATTATATTTGCTTTCAGACTTATCTGTATATCATCATTCTTTTTCCTGTCTACAAGCGATCCGGGCTGAAACAGGAAGTCACAGAGGAAATGTGCGCAAAGTAACCTGAGTAGAATATTGATTTCCATCTTTCTTAATATTTTTGTTTTTCCAAATCCGATACCTTCCTTCTGAACCGGTTTGCATATTTGATTATATTACCTGCTTTCGCATTTAACAGTAATTTGCTGATAGTCTGTTGCGTTTTTCCTGTTATTTCTGCAAGGTCTTTTTGAGACGTATGTTCCGCCATCATAAGGGGATATATAACCGAAGCCTGTGCCTGTGTCCAGCCGGATACGATATCATCAGCAAAGGTTGTGCTGACACTCAGTTCATCATTGAAGTCATCGTCAGGCGTAATAATGCACATACGGCTGTTCTTATCCAGCATATCAAATGCCTGACCCGACAAACGGAAGGCTTCTCCATCCGATTCCACGACACTGTCTGTAATAAACTCACCTTTTCCTATCCCTAATCCCATACGCGCATCCCAGCGGAGATTGGCTCCCGAATTCGCTGTCAGGGCAGCCCTTAATGTTATAGCTGTCCATACGGTAGCTTTGGCATTATCGGTAATTATCTGGAAGCTATCACCCCTGTATATCTCTATTCTGGTATTAGCTATTGCTAAAGTGTTGACATTAGAAATAGCGCTATGTAATATATCCAGTAGCCTGTCCCTGTTTCCGGAGCTCAGTATTTCCGTAGAATCTACTATATCGCCTGTTATTACTCCTATCCAACCCATTTTTTTTTTACAAAGATACTATTTTTATTTTGCTAACAGCCTTTTTGAGCTGTTTTTTGTTAATACAACCAATATTGGCTGTTTTTTGTTAATACAGCTGAAATGTGCTGTTGCTTTTAAGGCGATAAGAATGAATATTTTTTGTAATACATCCAACTGTTAATTTTTCCATTTATCTGCATTTTTTTCAAATCCAATTATCTATATCCTAAAAAGCAGATAATCTATGAATTTACCTATTTACAACTGTATTATCGACGACAACGAAGACGATATGACGGGCATCTGTGCCATATCCTTTGTCGATTGTCCGGCCAATGAGGTCGATTTTGTGACATTGAAAAAAAACAGTGAACACATTCTTCTCAATCGTGATACAAAGAAACGCATTATTACAGGCGTAGTACTGAAACCCGAGCAACTGATCTACCGTCACAGTGAAGAACTGGGCGACTATTACATCAGGTTTTCGGCCGAACAAATAGAAAGGATAGCACAGAAAATGATGCGTACCGGTGTAGCACTTCACAATACCACACACCAGCATCAGACACCGCTCTCGGGCAACTACCTCACCGAACTGTGGATAGTGGCAGACCCGCAGACAGATAAATCGAAAGCATTAGGATTTGAAGACCTTCCCAAAGGGACCTTGATGTGCAGCTACAAGGTCGAGGATGAAAAATACTGGAACACAGAGGTGATGACCGGCCATGTCAAAGGCTTCTCTTTGGAAGGTTTCTTCAATCTTCTATATTAAATTTAGATATAATCATACTGTTATTTATAAAATATCTGAAATACAGTATATTATATGGTTATTATATTTTCATATTCTTGAATATTTCCCTTAATTATATCCTTATTTTATTTACTTATATTTAAAAGTAGCTATATTTGTTTATAAATAGTTGACATATAATTATAGGTTATGGCTACATTCAAAGCGGAAGTACAAAATAAACGTGCGGACGGAACTTACAATGTAAGAATACGGGTAACACACAACAGGGAGATACGGCGAATTTCCACAAATTTATATATAACATTAGATGATCTAACTAAAAGTCTGAAAATAAAGAATGTAAATATAGTGGAAAAATGTGACGATATTATACGGGAATGCCGTGTAGTTTGCAATAATCTAGGTTTCCGCTTATTTAATATGCCTATAGATGAACTTGTTTCAAAAATAAAAAATCATCTTCAGGGTGGCGATAAATTTTATCTCGATTTTATGCAGTACACAAAAGAGAAAGCCTCTGAAATGAAAAAAGAAACCGGAGATACATATACAAGTATGCTGAATTCATTGAAACGTTTTACAAAAAGGGAAAGCCTTGATATCTCCGAGATAAACACAAATTTTCTCCTGGAATTTGAAAAGTTCATAGCATCAGAGCCTTCCCAGCGTGGTAGTAATAAAAAGAAATACAAAAAAGATTCTAAAGATAAAACGAAAGCTAAGGGAGGCCGTGCTGTATCTAAATACCTGTCATGCGTTCGAGCCATACATAACAAGGCTAAGGAACAGTATAATGACGAAGACCGCGGGATAATAAATATACCCTTCTCCCCATTTAAAAAATATAAATTGAAACCTCTCCCGAAGACGCGTAAACGGGCTTTGCCTGTTACTTTGATACAACAGATAATAGATCTTCCCTATGAAAAGGAAATAATAGGCGGACGGAGTAGCCTTTTTAATCTGGCTAAGGACTGCTTTATACTATCTTTTGCCTTGATTGGGATGAATAGCGCCGATATGTTCCGTTCAGACTCACCTAAAAATGACATTTTAGTTTATAACCGGAGAAAAACGGAAGCACGCCGGGATGACAGGGCTGAGATGTGTGTGAGGGTCGAGGCCTGTATCCGGAATTTAATGGATAAATATAAAGATGATAAGAAGCTATTCCGGTTTCATAGACACTATACTAACCATAAGGTATTCAATGCAGTAATTAATGAAGGCTTAAAAAAAATAGGCAAAAAGATTGGCGTAGATCATTTAGAGTTCTACGCGGCGCGGCACTCCTGGGCCACTATCGCCTGTTCATCAACTGTAGGCATCGATAAGTATACGGTACATGAAGCATTAAACCATGCTCCGGATAGAGCTATGAAAGTAACTGACATTTACATCGATAAGGATTGGTCGGTAATCTGGGATGCTAACAGAAAAGTACTGGATCTGTTCGACTGGTCAAAAATTACTTCAAATGTCTAGCTTGTCAATAGTTGATAAGCTAGTATTATTAAGTTTCCGCACATCGCCTGTAGACTGAGTTTTCGTCTTCGCTATAATGTAGTGGCTGTTTACATAGTCGAAAGAATTAAACTTCCATTTATACAGGGTAGATCTTGAAACATCAATAGTAGATTTGTTCGCTTCGTAAAGCGCGGCAAGTGATGTATAAGTAGTGACCTTAAGAGGTCGCTGCCGAATGAAAACATATACCGTCATACTGTCAAATAATTTTTCAATTTGCTAATATATGGTATTATATTGTCAAAAATGAGGGTTTTTAAGGCTTTTTTTTGAACCTTATTTGTCCAGCTTTTTAAAATTTGAAAAGGTAGTTTTATTAAAGTATTAGTACATAGTGAGTTACGTTATTTTTATGTGTTTGAAAAAATCATGCTCGCGAAGCCTGTTTTCCGGGGTATTTTTTCGTGAAAATTGCATAATATTACCTTGTCAATTATTGATAAGGTAGAATTGCAAAGGTGAGAAAAGAAAGCCCCGCTGATGAGCGGGGCCTGACCGTAAAATTACTTGGTCGAATAAATAATTAAGATACGGACAGTAAGTCTTTGCCTATTTTATGCAGGCCGTTTATTATCTTCTCCTGCTGTTCCTTTCGCGGGCGCTTCAATCCGGAACTGTAATGGCTCAATTGAGATACGTTTATTCCGGCGGCCTTGGCAAGGGCTGTTTTTGTTACAACCCCGTCGATATACTTCAATAACGCTTCGATATCGAACTCAAAAGCCAACTCATATACACCCTGTAATACCTCAGGTAATTGCCTTCCATAATTATTCAGCGTTTTCACATATGTATCCAGTGCAGCCTGCGCGTCAGCTTTAGCTGCTTCGATTGTTTCGCCGAATCCGAATACATTGTCTATTTCTTTGAAAGACACGCCATAGCCGTCTTTGCCCGCTTCCAATATTGCTGTTATCTGTTTCATTATTTTGTGGATTTAGAGGGGCTAAATAAGCCCCTTGATTGTTTTTAATATTTTGCTGCATGTACCTGTGGGGACTTCTTTCGCCCCATGGTAAGGGATGATTAGAAATTTCCCGTCCTTTTCATAAGTCCGGTGGCTGGTGGCGTCCTGTGATATAAACTTCCATCCTGCCTTTACCGCCAACCGGTTTAATTCTCTTGATTTCATATCCTGTATTATTTATTCGACAAGGTAAAGGTATATAAATATTTACCATTATCAAAATAAATAGGTAAATATTTTTATACTATTTGTGTGTTTTTATCAAATTATAGTATAAAAAAGTTTATAAATACAAGCTTGTCAATTATTGAAAAGGTAGAATTGCAAAGATGGAGAAAAAAAGCCCCGCTGATGGGCAGGGCTGAAAGCTTATCACAAACAGAATAACTGCTGAATTAAGCCGGAGCAAGTTCGACGCTCAAGCCAAGCGCATTGACTATCCTGTAAAAGGTCGCTACACTGGGAACTATCAGACCCTTTTCTATCCGGGAAATATAAGATTTGTTTACCCCTATGCGGCTGGCCAGTTCCTGTTGTGTCAACCTCGCGTTCTTCCGTGCATCCAGTAATAGCTGGCTGGTGTAGAATGCGTAGGCTTCTTCATCGAATTTGGCGCGTTCGGGAGTTCCGGGCTTGCCGTATTCTTTTTCCAGTTGTTCACTTATGTTTGTTATCATGTGATTGTTTGTATGCATAATATTCCTCCTTTATTTTTAATGCTTTATCTATTTCGCTAACCGGCGTTTTCTGCGTCTTTTTCTGGAAACCGTTGAACAGGACGACTACAAAATCTTCATCGAAAATGAAAAACACACGGTAAATATTACTATTATATTCCATCCGGAGCTCGTAGAGTTCATCACGGATATACTTGATAAACTTTACCGGCATGCGGTCTGTAGTTTCGAGCAACGAAAGAATATATTTAAGCTTTAGTAATTCTTTCTTACCCAGTGTTTTTATAAACTCCTGATAGTAATCCTTAAATGCTATTATTATTCTATTCATAGTACAAAGATAATGAAAGTTGCAATATATTGCAACTTTTGCGTGTGAAAAATAAAAGCTTGTATAAAAAAATGACAAGCTTTATTTGTGCGGTTTGATGATGTGGAAAAAGAAAGCCCTGCTAATGGGCGGGGCTACGGAATTATTTAAATGTTGATTTTATCATATCACCTATTAAAGAAAAGAAATAGGAAATATACCTGAATTTATAATCGAATATTTTCTTTTTATATTCAGCAATCTCAGATTCTTCCCTTAACTGATCTTTTTCTTTTTGTTCCTGTAAATATTTTTTATATCCGTCATCCCCATCGTTAGCAATCTTTATTCCTTTTTGGGTGAGCGTGTAAGTTCCGTGACCTCCTTCTATTAATCCTTCTTCTACCATCCGAGAGGTAATTGAACGACTTATCTTAGATAAAGTTTTAAAGTCTAAATCAGTGCCAAGGTAATTTTTTATTATAAGTCTAGGTTCATAACGTCCTATATTTTTCCTCATTTTAGATAAAATCTCTTGAATGATCTCATTCTCAGTTTCTTTATTTATCCCTAATTCCATAGTTATTTAAATCTATCCGTAATTTCTAATCCTTCATCAATAACTTGAAATAACTGGGATGAACTTGTTGCTAATTCAACTATATGTTTTAGTTTTAAGAGGTTCTCTCTTTCTGCATTTGATAATCTCTTTTTGAGAAATTCATCAATAGCATTTGATATATATTTTTTTACAGTTATTAATTGAGCAGATGCAGATGGTAAATGCGAAACCCATAATTTTCCATTTTCAGCATCGATTAGATTTTTCATATTACTGAGATGTGCCCCATTTTTTGAGTTATTACACTTAAAGGCTCTGCAAATAAAAATTTCATACATGGTTGCATTTAAATAATTTTTTCTTTCATCATTTTCTGACATAATGTATTAAGGTTTAATTGTTTATTGATATTTTATTTATTTAGAATTTGTAATACTTTATCTTTTAATCCTAGCTTTATAAATTCATCATTACTAACCTCCAATTCCACTAATACTTTTGTAGAAGTGGGATTTTGTTGATTTATATATTCGTCAGGATATGTTATTATGTTGATTACAGAATAATCAAGTGCTTTTGCAATATCTGCAAGTCTATTATATGTCAATAGAACTTTTCCATCAACTATACGGCTGTATGTTGCTTCGGAAATATTGATTTTTTCAACTAATGCTTTCCGAGTCATTTTTCGCTTGTATTCACGAATTGACTCAATATTTTCCAAAATTTTCTTTTGTGCAAATTCCATGATATTAAATTATCTATTGATTATCAATTAATTAGAATATTATTTGCAAAATATTTGCATTTTATGTAATATTATATTGCATATTCTGCAAGATATTTATTTATATTTGCATAAATATATCAATCAATACAAATGGAAACAATAGAAAAAATCAATGTAAGAGGATCGATAAAAGCCCTTAAGGTAGGCGAAGAGATAGTATTGCCGAGGCCTGATTATAAGCCTTCGAGCATACGGTCAAATGCAAATATTGTAGTTTCTGATATGGGTTGGAAGATATCCGTATTGGTAAGTGAGGAATTTATAACAATAAAAAGAAAATCGTAGTATTACGACTACTGTAACCATTTAAATAACAAAAAATATAGAATCATGAAAATAAGGAAAGTATTAATAAAAGAAGAGGTAATAGCTTATCTACATAACCTGGCTAATAATATTGAATCTACAATTAAGGAGGATGATATTATTATTTATACGGAAGAATGCGACGATTTCAGTCACGATATTCGCGTGATTGACATGATAGGCACAAAAATGACTATTGAATTTGAACATTTTGAAATAAAAGCTACTGAAGGATAATTATAACCACTAGTTTACTTACGCTATGGAAATCGATCTCTTCAAATTAAAACAGTTATATATAGAAGCCGGAGATATCGCCGCCCTATCGGTGCTTAAGCAACTTTACCCTTCCTTTGACGAAGTCAAGTATGAAGAGGCTTGCCAGCTTGCGGGCAGTGAACACTGGTTACTCCAGCAGATCAAAAGCGGGGCTGTGAAGAAGATCAGGCGGGGAAAGGCAAAAAATTCCCCGATATATTACAGCCGCCGCGAGATAGCTGCCGTAAGAATGGCGGAGATTACGCTGGAGAAGTATGAAAAGAATAAAAACTCTATAATAGAATAATATGGCTAAATCATATGTAGAGTATATAATTAATTTTAACCGGGAGCATCGGACTAATCCTTTTACCCACAGTGCGCTGGAATTATATCATGCCATATTAGTGCGGTTCAATGACAGTGGAACTAAGGATAAGCCATGGAAACAGTATATTAAAGTAAATAATCAGTCATTAAAAACTGATATCCGGTATTCTTACAATACATATAAGGAAGCACTTGATATGCTGAAGGAAAGGGGGATGATAGATTACCGGTCTAAAAACGGATATGCAGACATCATACTTTGCCTTGAACCGATACCGGAAGGCGTCACCGCCAGCGATAAGATTTCCAATGATGGAAATTCTATTCTCTACAAGAAAAGCGCGGGAGCTGCTACCCAGTCCCCTCCATCCCCTGCTTCCCCTGAACGCAGCCCCGGTCCCAAAGGCGGCGTTATTCGCCGGCAGCCTCCATCCAATTCTCCACCAATTGAAACCTACTCCCCCGACGGAGATCACCCGCCCGATGACGGGATAAAACGTAACTGGGAAGGCCTGAAAGGCCGGCTAAGGGATATAAACTGTCCGCCGGATATCGCCAGGAAGGTAGTACAATGGTCTAATTACGGCGTTATCGGGCATAAGGTATGGGAAATTCTGAATAAAATACGGGACGACAAAGGGCTGAAAATGCCTGTAGAATATCTCGTATCCAAGATGAATAATTCCAGTTGAGTTTAATGTACTGATTTAATAATATGCCAATGTGCCAATAATAAATTCCCCTCGGATAATTCGGGGAGTTGGAAACTATTATCAAAAAAAATCAATATACTGATTTACTAAATTGCTAATCTTCAAATTAATAATCATGGATCCGAAGGAATTAATTAAAGATAAAAAGTACCTGTACACCGGCGAAGATAAACCTGTCGAAGTAACATACCTGTATGAGACGATCAACAGGTATATGTTCCGGATGAATGACAGTGATTTTTCGCTTTCTGTGGTATCGGTGAAAATTAATATAGAAGAAATATGAAAAACGAAAAGTGAAGAACGAAGAATGAAAAATAACCAAACCGCAAAATTGCGGTCTGAAAAAACTAAATAAAAATAAGCTATGACAGAAACAATTATCAAAACGGCATCGGTAAAAGTGATGCTAAGCTACGACTACTCGCATTTCGAAGCGTCGATGTCGTTAGAAAACGAAAGCGGGCTGACCATGCAGGAGATCGACGACGCCCGGAAGAAATGCCAGTGCCTGGCAGACAAGGCGGTGGGACAATACAAGAAAGCCAAAGAAATGGCAGCCAAACGTAAGAATAGCGAATACAATATGTGGAATTTTGAGGAACAGTGCAAACGTATTCAGGCTAAGGATGAACAGGACCGCACGGTGGAAGAGATTGCCATGCTCAAGCAATACGAAGACGAGAACTGGCAGGCTCAGTTCGAATACCCTTACGACTACGATGACGATGATGAGTACGTATTATGAAAACACATGAAGTCCAACTATTCTTTGCCATGTGCATATTCGCCGGCATATGTGTAGCGCTCGGATGGTGTTCGCAGGAGGCCGGGTTGCTGGTCGTGATTATCCAGCTGCTGGTGTTGATCGTAACATTGTTATCGCGGATATATACCGCTATTATTAACCACTACGCAAATTTGCGTAGTGACAAAAAGGAGCTAAATGAAAGGGATAAAAGTTAATTGGACAGAGGAAATGCTCGAAATGTTAAGGCGTGAATTCTCTTCTTCATTCAACAGGGATCTGGCGGAAAAACTGGGGGTATCCATGCGAACAATGATAAGAAAAGCCCGGGAACTTGATCTCGAAAAAGAGGAATCCTTTTTAGAATCAAGAAGAGCGGAAATATCGGAAATGTCCCGGAAAGCGCATCCGCCCCAACCGACAAAAGGGCTGAAGGGCTGGAGCGTTCCGGGAGGGGAGGAATTCCGGTTCAAAAAAGGGCATGTCCCCGCAATGAAAACGAATCCGGAGATTGCCGCCAAAGTCCGGGATAAAAGAAACGCTACCATCCGTCTTGAAAAATTAAGGCTGAAATATGGCCTGAGAACGATGACGAAACTGAAGATTAAGAACTATTGGTAACCACTACGCAAAATTGCGGTGTGAAAAAAAGGAGGAAAATAAGCTATGAAGAGAAAAATCGAAAAGCTTAAACAAATCAAACAGGATTTAAGCAATCTGATTGAATTATTGGAGGGTGACTTACATTGTAGGCAGTATGATGGAGTATTGAAAAATGAACTTAGTTGCTACAGGACAGAAGGGTATGATTATCAAAACATAATAGATAGTATATTTCAGGAGCACGGCGATGAAATGTTGCCAATAAAAGATTAATAACCACACCGCAAATTTGCGGAATGAAAAAGAACAAATCAAATGACACTGGAACAAATCAAAAAACAATATCCTGACGCTGCCAAATCAAAGATAACAGTGGAAAAGAAAGTATTAATGTCCCACAACCTGTACAAAGATGCAGACCTGAGGGCATATTTACAGCCGTTATTCCCCAATAGCAGCATACTCTACTGTAATTGCTCAGGCAGGAAAATTGAGGCTATAACCTCTGAAGAAGCATTCCCTGAAGAACTCCGGCGAAGGTCTATGGTTCCCGGAACGAAAGTGATTATGACCGGCGCTGAAAAGGATCATTATCCGGACAGGATCTGGACTGTTACCCACGGGCCTCAATTAATGTGCGGGGAATTGGTTGTGTGGCTGGATGGGTTCAGCGGAGCATATAGCTGCGAATATCTCGAAATAAAACAGGAAGGATAAAAGAGGCAAACCGCAAATTTGCGGAGTGCCCAATCAGTAAATTTAAACAATATGGGAAAAATAGTAAACAACATCGCCCTGGTACCCGTGGAACAGGAGACAAACAGCCGCCAGTTCCGCCCCAACCCCGACAGTCTATTCAATGCCTCGTCTCTGGCCAAAGAATATAAAAAAGACGTCTACGGCTACATCCGTAGCCAGAAAGTAAAGGACTTTGTGCTCGGTGTAAGCGTCGAGTACGGTCTGGATCCGGAACTGGAATTTACCGACAAGGGCAATATCGTGCGGATTATCTCCGGCGGAACCGCTCCCGGTACCTGGATGCATCTTGATATCTTTATCAAGTTTCTGGGCTGGCTGGATCCGAAACTCGAACGCGACTTCCTGAAGAATGCCTTTGCAGCAAACCGAAAGCAGGAAGATCCTCTCCAGCGACAGTTGGCCGAAATGGAAGCAGGGATAAAAACACTCCGGAAGAAACTCTCACGCAATCCCCTCTATAAAGACCTTCTCCGCGAAGAGAAGGAAGCGGCAGCTCTGCAGAAGGAGATCGATAAAGGCCAGAAATCCTGGCGACAGAATATGCTGAAAGAAGTAAAAAAAGCATTAGATAACCCAAACCGCAGAATTGCGGAATGAAAAAACTGGCTATGGATAAGAAAATATTAGATGCTTGTTGTGGCAGCCGGATGTTCTGGTTCGACAAAAATAATCCGGATGTTGTGTTCGGGGATATCAGGTCGGAGCAACATATCCTTTGCGATGGCAGGGCATTGGATATAAATCCGGACGTTGTGATGGATTTTACCGATATGCCTTTCGACAGCGAATCTTTTTATCTGGTAGTCTTCGACCCGCCTCATTTGAAAAATCTGGGAAAAACAAGCTGGATGGCTAAGAAATACGGTGTATTGCCTGAGAACTGGGAAGAAGTTATCCGGGCCGGATTTAACGAATGCATGCGTGTTTTAAAGCCGAACGGCATACTTGTTTTTAAATGGAATGAAGACCAGATAAAAGTTAGCAGTGTAATTAAAGTTATCGGCAAATGTCCATTGTTCGGGCATATAACAGGACGCCAGTCCAAGACAATATGGATGTGCTTTATAAAATAAATAAGGAGGAAAAATGGGATTAGATACGACACATGAATGCTGGCACGGGCCATATAGCTCGTTCAACGACTTTAGAAAAAAGCTTTGTTCACTTATCGGCTTGGATATAGATCAGTTTTGCGGATACAATAATAATGCCCCAGGTTGTGTATTGATGTCCCGGCATACAATTCCGCATGGTATCTATCCGCTAATAAACCATTCCGATTGTGACGGGGTATTATTCCCCTATGAGTCTGAATCGATAGTAGAAGGATTGAATGACATACTGGAAAAGCATCCCGGATTAAAGGATGACGATCCATATTTCTATAACAAAATCATTCAGTTCAGGGATGGTTGTATTAAAGCGGTTAATAAGGAAGAAACCATAGAATTTAAATAACAATGGAAAACGAAGAACTGGAAAAGAAAATAAAGGAGTTGGAAAAGAAAGTACAATTCAACTATTCCCTTGTAATGGTATTAGGTATTTTCACATTAATACGCATCGTTACGGATATTATCATTGCATTTATGAAAGCTTATTTCAAATAAAATCCCAGACCGCAAATCTGCGGTTTGCTAAAATCAAATAACAATCATGGAAGAAAACAAAAAAGAACTAACCCCGGATCCGGAAGAAATGGAAGTGAAAACCATGCTCCTTAAGGTTGCTGAAATAGCCCAAAGAAAAAAGATACCGCTTTTGTGCCTGACGAAATTGGATACGCTTGATATGGATATGACTATCGGTATAGGCAATCCCATATCGATAATAGAGCTTATAGAACAAAGCATTAAAAAAGATCCTGTAGCAAAAAAAATGTACATAAGCGCCGTTGCTATATGCATGCTCGATGAAAATAATAAGAGCGTTCCCGATGCAGACTTAAACCTTGCAAAGCATGTGCAAAAGAACGATCCAGCAGGTAATTGACGCCGCCAAAGCCGGCGAAGCAGTCTCTCCGGACGAATGCCGGGAGGCTATGCTGGCTTTACATTCTATGCTATCCTATTCGCGGATGGTACTGGAGGTTATCGCCGACAGTGCAGGGAATGCCGAAAACCTGTATGTCACAACAAATGCTATCATCAGTGTCGATCTGGTACGCCGCGAACGCGAAAGATGGATGAATACCGTGCCGGCAGAATATAACAGTAAACAGTTAGCAGTCAACAGTTAACATCTTGTAACCCGTAACTTGTAACTCGTAACTAAAAAAATATGAAAAAGCCTAACCTATCCTACAATAACTACTTCCCGTTCTATACCCAGAATACCTTCGGGGATAAAAAGTATTGCTACTGGGTTGAAACGATCATGCATATCTCCCGCGAACGCGGTATCCGTATTTTCCTGGAATATGAACTGAAGAAACCGAAGAAGATTTCCATAAAAAGGATAGAGGACCGGAATAGGCTATATAACGCGATGGATAAGGACACCCATATCACATATATCGATTTTGCTAAAGAAGTGAATACGGTCTACCGGCATATTTCCGGGGCTATTAAGACACTCATGGCAGAACCATCTTACCGCGTAATATTCGCGGTTTTATCCACTTATTTTAAATTCAATCCGGACATTGAACTAAAAGCCGATCCCTGGAGCAAAGAAATAGAATTGATATACGGTAAGTTCGATTACAGGATAGCAGGCGGTAAAAAGGTAGACAACAAAGAACCGCGCGTATATACTGATTCGGAAGAAGATGCCATTATGAAAAGGATAGACCCCTCCCTGCGTGCGTTCAACGATGCTACAACCTATCAGGAGATTGCCGGAGAGGATTTCGAAAAAAGGTTTGATGACGAATGGGACTATTTTGTGGAATATTTTAATTCGCCGAAGTATATACGGAAAAATGAGTATAGGGTATGATTTACGGATATTTAAGAGTGTCGAGCGACAAGCAGGATGTTGAAAGCCAGAAAATTGGAGTGGAAAAAAAAGCCGAAGAACTCCATACCTCTATTGACGAATGGATAAAAGATGAAGGTGTATCCGGCGTGAAGGATTACAACAAACGACATCTGGGCCAATTAATGAAGAAAGCCAGAGCCGGCGATATCATCATCGTGTCCGAGATCAGCCGGCTTGCCCGGTCCGTATTTATGCTTTTTCGGATTGTAGAATTCTGTATTGAGAATGATATCATTATTTATTCGGTAAAAGATAGCATAAGTACCATAAAAAAAGGAGACCTGACAGGTATCATGATGGTATTCTGCTTTGGTATTGCAGCCCAGATAGAACGGGAAATGATTGTAAAACGGACAGTCGAAGGCCTGGAAAGATGTCGGCGCAATGGTGTTATTTTAGGCAGGCCTCCCGGGAGTAAAGGTTCAAATAGTAAACTTAGAGGAAAAGAAACACTGATAAGGGAATATCGGCAAGCCGGGTTAACTGCTCCTCAGATAGCCAGAATGCTTGGAGTTCACAAGGAAACATTACGCAGATACTGTATAGAAAATAATATTGATATAGGTTTTGGTTACGGAGATTTTAAAAATAAGATTTCTAACAGGTATCAACTAAAGGGTGAAATGTCCAGCTTGTTTTTAGATTCACATAGAGAGTTGATACGAAGTTTAATAACAGATGGTTTGACACATAAATACATTGTAGAGAAATTGAAAGAGCAAGGATACGAATATTCACCGTCATCGTTTAGCCAATGGCTCAAAAAAAACGCCGATTTAAAAGAACTTCTTGAATCTACCCAGAAAGCATTGAGACTCGTTCGCAATGCGAATAGCGGAAGCCAGAAGCAATATTACAAATTTTAAAAAAATGGAAGAATTAAACCTACTGGATTATTTGATTCCCGATATAGAAATATATTCTGTAATCCATCAAAATAAGAAAACGGTACTCAGAATAGAACCAGATAATGAGTTCCCTATTGTAATAGGTAATAAAAAGAAGGGTTACAGGCCTATGCGTTTCAATACGAAAGGTTCGGTACTTAAGGGAGGAACAGACTGCCTGTTGTTTCCCAGCGAAGATGTGACAACATGGGAAGGCTATGTTACTCCTCTCAAATTTGAGAAAGGGGATATTGTGAAAGCTATAACTGATGAAGGCAAAATGCTGATAGCAATTTACAGCCATTTCGACAAAGACAGTGGCGCCCATTATTGCCACCACTCTGTAGCTCCGGATGGAAATATTGAATTTATGAAGTATAGCCAGGTAGATAAATTTCGTAAAGATGAAGGATATCTTTATGCTAAAAGGATTTATAGTAAAATGAGTATAGCAAAAATAGAGAAACAGAGCCAAACTCAGGATACAACGGAAAAAACATAAATATATGGCGTACAGGATAGGTCAATGGAGTGAAGCGAAAAACGACTTTAAAGAATGCTTCGGTATTTCGATAGGCCCGTTTTATGACGGGTTTATGACTTTGGTATGCCAGTCTATAAAAATTGATATTGTCAAGTTTGATGAATGGATAAAAAAACAGCACGGCGATTACGAGCTTGAGAACAAATCGCTTGCTGATATGATTTTCGAATATTACGGCGACGAAGCTGCCGCCCTGATTGATGAACTAATTTAATAAAAATAAAACAACATGAAAAAAGTAACCACTTACGGACTATCCGACCTGACTCACGGCAAATGCACTTGCTGCGGGGAAACCTCCTCCGAGATCGTGATCGGGGAGGGTATGTGCGCCGACTGCGTACAGATGATAGATTTTGAAATGATGTTAATGATGGAGGACCGCGATGAAATACAAAAAACCTGAATACTTAGCCGGCAGTACATCTGCCACACCGCAAAATTGCGGAATGGTGACGCCTGTAACCTTTACCAAGGTAGCGCCCAGGCATGAGAGGTCCTGCGTTTATAATACGCAGCGCCGTACACTGGAACAGATCGAGAGCGATATCGCTGAAGTAGAAGCCCGCATCGCCAAGGGCATAGACATCGGCCCGGAGTGGAACCGGATTATGAACCGCTACAACTGCCTGCAGGTAGAATACGATAAAGTATCAGCGGCCAACAATGAGGACTCGGACAGAAAGAAGTACAAAGGGAAAGGACGAGATTGAGATAATGTGCCAATATTTTCAGTTAACAGTTAGCAGTAAACTGTAAACAGTAAAAAAAATAGCCGATATGCCAATGAATGAAAAAGCCAAACCGCAAAATTGCGGTGTGGGTACAGAACAGGAACCTGAAGCCGGGATATGTAAAGTTTGCGGCTGCACTGATAACCACGCCTGCTACGATCCGGACTACGGCCCGTGCTGGTGGGTGGATGAAACATATACTCTTTGTTCACATTGCGCCGGCCCGGAAGATCCGGAAAGCCTGGCAGCATTACGATTAATGGATAGTGAAAATGAAGAAGATTAACTTAGAAGTAACCCTCGATGCCACGGCAGCCCAGCTGCAGGAGATTGGCATTACCATACCCGATTTTTGCGGGCAAAAGATGCGGGCCTGGGATTTTAATACGATGACGGCTGTAGGGCCGTGCGCCAGGGTGTATCCTTGCTACAGCGAAAATGATTATTTTGAAATACCGATGCGCTATATCCGCTTTGTCGACCTTACAATCGAGGAAGCAGAATTTATTTATCCGGATGCGCAGGAAGCCAATATAACCATATTTTCAGACATTTCCATTGCCAGGCATATTTATAATTTAGAACAGAAGTATTTTCTGACAGATACTTGCAGAGTGATTTATTGCGAAGTAAATCCATCTGGTAAGCTCCGGGCGATCCTGTCGCGGGAAGCGCACAAGTACCGGTTGATCGAAAACTTTGTTCAGGAACTCCGGGCTATGAACCTCGAACCCGTATGCGATGAAGAAGGCATCAGGCTGGAATATAAATTCAATGACAGCCTCCAGGTATGTGTTAATAAGCTATTGAACTCATACGTCGGCTTCTGGCGGAGCATCGCGATCATGGTAGGCCATGATCGCGAGAACCGCATTGCCCGGTATTACATAAAATACAATCTGATCACCGGCAAGGACCTGACATATGACGAGCTGGTGAAGGCGGTGGAGTATGTGCAAAAGAAGATATAAAGAGGAAAGTGAAAAACTAAAAGTGATAAGTGAAGAATAATAAAGAGAAGGCCAAACCGCAAATTTGCGGAGTGAATAATTTCCACATTAAATTATGAGTAAGAATATATTAATACGCGACCTGACGGAAGATCAGAATAAGCGCCTGCTTCAGCTTCAGGAAAAATTCGGGGTGAAGACCAATTCGCAGGCGCTGTTGCTGCTGTTACAGTATTGCGTTATCACCGATGACGAGATAACCGACCTGATGGAACTGTATGAGCAGTTCGGGATGACGGCCTTCGAAGGCTGGAAGATTCTGGAGAAGGTTCCCGGTGCGGAAGGACAGGCCGACCGGTTAAGGAACCTCACGGAAAGGTCGATCAATATAATAAAGAAACTGAAATACCTGATGGGCCTCCGTAAAAAATGATAACATTTTCTGAAAAGTATTGAAATGATAACAATTTATCCATCCCGATCCCGTCGCGATGACGGCATTTATATATTGTGTTAAATTTAGTTCTGAAAAAGCCTGTCGCGATGACAGGCTTTTTTATATGTCTTAAATAAATGCTCTGAAAACCGTATCTTTACACGGTAAATATAGCTAAGGAGGGTATATGAATAAATTTCTGGTAAGATTTCCGTGTAAGTCATATGTCAGTAGATTTCTGGAATTGAAATTCGGTGAACCGGATAGTTCTGATCTTCCGCCGTCGGTTGACCTGTCATCCGATAAAGGCCTGTATGAAGAATTTCGCGAACGGCTAAGTAAAAGATCCTACCGGCATGAAAAGAAGTATGATAAATACCTATTTAAAAGGTATTCCGACGAGATAAATATCCGGATATCGCAGGATGACTTCTACCGTTACGGCTGGGAACTATCGAAGACCGATATTGTACGGCTTAACTGCATACTGGAAGGCCGCGCAAAAATTCTAATGTATTCATTTGTCGGCATGCACCGTGCGACAGGCACATCTCTGTCCGAGAGCATCGACCTGTTCCAGGAGAAATTTATGTTTCCGGAGGACGTCTGGCCAAAGGAAAGTATTTATAAAAGTTGCCAGCGTAACCTCGATGTGGATAAAAATTATGTGATAAAGGAATTGGCTGAATTAATTAATAAAATAACTTTGGCAACATTGTCCGAGAAAAAGGACAATGTTGCAGGTACGAAAACCACATGAAAAAGATAATTTATGATTTTTGCGGCAATCTGGGAGGTATGCATAAAATATATGCTATTCCACCTGAATCGCTGGACAGCATATCGCATAACTATACGCGCGGGGAAACCTTCCTGAACCTTACCGGTGACGGGGATATGATAGAGATCTACTGTACGCCGGACACAATGCAGTTTACGGAAGAGAAGACACAGACGGCAGCCGGATCCATATATAACCCCGTGGTAACAGGTATTATCCCCAAGGCGGATGCTCTGAACAGTAAACAGCTGGCCATTCTGGAGAGAGGTTACTGGCTTGTACTATTTGAGGACAATAACGGTAAAACACGGCTGGCAGGTGATGGTAACTGCCATCTGATCTTTAACCGAACGGCGACGACAGGCCAGACGATACAGAACCGGAATCAGCTGCAGTTTACTTTTTCAGGTATGCAGCCTTTCCCGTGCCATTTTATAGACGCTGTAGTGCTTATACCATAAGAGTTACACCATAATATAATATAGCTGTCAGCCGGCAGCTACCGAAGCAGGTAAGGGGCATGATGTCCTTTACCTGCCTTTTTTTTGCCCGTTACTTTGCCGTAAACAGTTATAAATATGGCAAAAGACAGAACACTGGAAATCATGGGCGACATCGGCAGTTACGGCTTCTCGATGGGCTATGTAAAGTACCTGATGAACGAACTGGGCGAAGGCCCTATTACCGTCAAAACAACTTCATACGGCGGTGATGTCAATCATGCTTTGAAAATTAAGGACCTGTTTGCATCCCATGGGGATGTGACGCTGGAGTATGTCGGGATGAATGCATCGGCTTCCACGCTGATCGGCCACGGCGCGAAGAAGACTATCATACATGAAGATTCGCTATACCTTATTCATAAGCCTTTGTTATGGGTGGATGCGTGGGGGTCGATGAATGAGGATGACATCGATCAGGCTATCGCTGACCTCGTGGCCCAGAAGAAAGACGCGGAAACCGTCACACTGGTACTGGCCAGGGATTATGTAAACAGCCGCGGCATGGAATTAAAAAAAGTGATGGAGCTGATGAAGGAAGCGCGCTGGCTGTCGGCCAGGGAAGCCGTCGACCTGGGACTGGTGGACGAACTATTACCTACAAAAAATAAAAAGCCGGTGATATCCAACCATCAGGTAGCAATCATGAAGGCGAACGGGCTTCCTGTTCCGGAGGCTACCATTACCGATGATAATGAGGACCTGTCGTGGATGGATAAGGCAAAACAATTTTTCTCACCTAAAAATAAAAACGAGATGAACAAAACATTTTCAAACCTGAACAAGGCGCTGAATATCGAGGGCTTCGAAGCTGCCGACGATAAGGTAACCTTAACCGTTGCCCAGCTGACGGCACTCAATCAAAAGCTGGGAGAGCTGGAGCAGGCTGCCGGGGATGCTACGACAGCCAAAGAGAGTGCCGAATCGGCAAAGGATACGGCTGAAACCGCACTGAATGAACTGACCGGCGCGCTGGATGGTATCGATACGACTGTAAAAGCTGCTGCCGACGGCACGGCCAAAGTAACGGCTATCAAGGCCATCCTTGCAAGACGTCCGGGAGCGAAACCCGAATCACCACAAGGCAATGGGGGAGACGGCAAAGAAAAGGAAGATGACGATGTAGACTGGGAAGCTATCGACAAGCTGCCGCACAACAGGGCTGCGGACGTGTATTGACAGTCAACAGTTAGCAGTCAACAGTGAATTATTCATTTTTAATTTTTCATTCTTAATTTAACAATATGGATGTATCAGCAATTATCCAGGAATACGGGGCATATTACCTGAACTCCGGCCAGAACATGGCCCGGTTGAAAAGACTGCTCCTTTTCGGGCGGGAAACCGTCAAGAACGCGACTCCCATCAAGACGAACGATACCGTTTACCAGATGGGCAGCTCATATATAGACAGCATCGTGCAGCCTTTCCAGAAGACTTATACGCCGAAAGGAAACCCGCTGTTCAAGCCTAATCCGATCTACCTGTATCACATGAAGGTGGATATGGATATCTGGCCGGACGACATCGAGGCCACCTGGCTTGGCTTCCTTGCAGCCAATAACCTGAGCCGCAAGGAATGGCCATTGATCCGTTACCTGCTTGAAGTTCATGTCTTCGATCAGATCGAGAACGATATGGAGATGAAACTGTACTACAAGGGACAGTTCCAGGCTCCTACGCCGGGGACAGCCGGTGATACGGAAGACAGTATGAACGGGTTGAAATACCTGCTTGAGAACAAGCCTGTGAACCGTATCAATATCGGCACATTGGATATAGCCACTATCTACGATCAGATAGAATATGGCTATGAGCAGGTAGCTGAAGAGTACCAGAACGTGCCGATGGTAGTGGGTCTTTCCCCGAAATGGAGGCGTGCCTTCCTGAAGGATAAGCGTGCGCTCGGTTATTACCAGCATACGAATCCGGGACAGATAGACGATACACTGGACTTCTCCCCTGCGAAGGTGACAGGATTTCCTTCGATGATCGGTACGGATGACATATGGATTACTCCGGTTAAGAATCTTATCCATCTCACTAAAAAAGGTGAGAATGCCGGCAATATGAAACTGGAAGAGTCGAAGCGCTGCGTGTCGTTTCTGACAGATTGGTGGGAAGGCCTGGGCTTCGGGCTTAACGAAGTGGTATGGACAACAGTGGAAGAAGCTACTCCTCCTACACCTTAATGTGTCAATGAAAAAATTATTCATTCTTAATAAAAAAAATTATGGCAAACCAGAAATGTATAGAGCTGGAAGATGTGGACCAAAACCTGGGCTGTAATGGCGGTAATGCGGGAGGTATCTCGACGCGCGTTATCTATGGGTACTGGGATGATGTGGCTGCGTGGCCTGATGAACCGGCACCGGCATCGCCGACCGTTCCGCTTCCGTTGGATGAAGCCGGCGCCCTAGTGGGCGATCTGGTAATGAAGCCGGGTACGCGCGCTTTTTATTTTGATATGACCGAAGACGCCGGTAATTTCACTGTGACGACCGAAGGGGAAGTAGACGGTATGTCGGTGATCTACACGCTCAATATAGTGAAAGCGAAACTGAGCAAAACAGTATTTGGTTTTATCAACGCGGCGCTGAACCGCAAGATGTTCTTTATCGTACAGGATATGAATGATGTCGAATATCTGATGGGCGGCAAGAAGCGTGGGTGCAGCTATGTACCCGGAGGCGACGGCGCCGTTACCGGAACAGCAGCTTCCGACCGTAACCAGACAACCCTGCAGTTTACCTACCGTGCCGGCAAAGCGCTTGTGTATGAAGGTGAAACAGAGGGATTGCTTACCCTGGTACCTGTGACACCGTAAACCGGGCTTTTTCTTTAGTTTATTTTTTTCCATGTAAAAATACCTGTAGTGATACAGGTATTTTTTTTGTGTTTTTTGTGAAAAAAATAGCTTAAAAGTTTGCATAATTACCAAAAGGTTATTATATTTGTAATACCAAATTAATAAAAGTATTAATGTTTAAATTTGAAATGATGGAACAGGAAGAAGTAGAAGAGAGAATAAAGCACATAAAGCGTAATCTTTTGTTTTTCAGTGTATATTGGGATGAATTAAGCGCGACGCCTAAATCAAAACAAACAATGTACAATACAATAGATTATTTACTGGATGAATTGATTGAGTTATTGAAATTAAGGAAGTAATTAACGAAAGCGCCTTTTCGGAGGCGCTTTATAAAAGATAAAATTTATGAATCAAATAGAAAAATATCTGGCTGAATGGAATACGCTAGAAACTGAAGAAGACTATGCCGCTTTCGATAAAAAAATAAAATCGGAGCAGGCCGCAAGGAGTGAAGAAGAGAAGAAAATTATAAGCAGGCAATTTGAAGAAGGTGCAAAAAAGGCTGTACAGGAAGCGGAAGAGTTAATAGAATTTATCACCGTTAGAAAGCAGCTGGATACGATTTTGCCTTATGTATCCATATCATCCATCGCTAAAGAATATTTTGGCAAGTCACGGCAATGGTTCTACCAACGGCTGAATAATTCGAAAGTAAACGGTAAGCGTGTACAATTTAATAATGAAGAGATAAAGATATTATCAAAAGCTTTGAATGAAATAGGCGGAAAATTTCAGGATACATCAATTTCATTGATTAATACTTAATTATTAATTTGGTAATGCTATAATTAGTTCCTGAGTTTTTACCAGCCCCGCCCTTCCCGGCGGGGCTTTTTCATGTCCTTTTGCCTCACGGAAATTCGCACGAGCTTTGGCTATTATAATATGCCAATAGCTTTTTATCATTGGCAGATCGGCATATCAGATAATTAAATAATTTTTTATAATATGGATACAATAAAAACTGATTCCAGGCAACAGGCCGTCGACTGGCTGAACACAAAAGAGAGAAGTATCGACAAAGGTTTGACAATACTAAAAGAGGCGGGATATAAGCCTTTTGTAGTAGCCAACTTCGAAAAGAACCGTAACCGCTCGGATATCCCCAAGAAGCTGCTGGCGGAAATGCGCGGCTATATACGCTACTGTACGAATCCGGATGCCGGCAGCCCAGCCCATGAGGACGAACCGCCGCTGCTGGATCCTGAAACTTTTATCCCGCAGCTGGAGAAGGAACTTCCGGAAGAATATCCGGCTATTGTGAAAAGGCTGGTCAGCGAGGTGCGCGAGCTCTATACGGCGCGCAGCCTGCAGCATCAGGCCCTGAAGACTACAGGCGAAGGCAATGACGAAAAATCGAACGCTGAACGCAAACGCATAGGCCTGATTATCGATACCGCCAGCCGCCGCATGGATACGTTATGGAAAGCTTTCGAGGCTTACAAGCAGGATGGCACGCTGCCGGACGAAGCCCTGTTCGCCGAACCATTCGACCCGGAGAAGATAGCTATGGAAGTGCTGGAACCGAAAAAAGAAGAGCCAACGTTTACATTGCCCGATGATCCGGAAGCCTTGAAAAAGATGTCTGAGAACTGGCGCACCAAACTCGCAAAAGCAGAAAACAGGCTGGAATATCAGAAGGATAAAAAAGGTGCTAAGCCTAACCCGATGCCGGCAGGTCCGAAACGCATTGCCCAGGAGAAGCGCGTCGCACAGCTTCGTGAGGAAAAGCTGGCTATCGATACGAAGATAGCGGAGTTGAAATGATTTTTTTAGTTACGAGTTACAAGTTACGAGTTACTTTTTTCTTGTAACTTGTAACTGCCCGGAGGCGAAGTAACTTGTAACTATACTAAATTAAAATCATGGGTAAAAAGAACAGCCTTACACCATCTGCCGTCCCTGCCGGATTTGAGCCGAAAAAAAGCCTGGAGGAACAGCCATACGATGTAATCCTGGCGCATATCCTTGATCCGGAGAACTCCCCTTTGCCTGAAAAGTACCGGGGGGAATTTAACCGGGTGAAATATGCAGCCGGCGCACTGGATGAATACCATCCGTCCAATGTGATCCCGCGCCTGCTGGCCAAGTATAACATATCCCGGAACCAGGCCCGGCAGGACGTAAAGCTGGCGCAGGAACTGTTCAAAACAAAGTTTACTTTCGATTTTGATTTCTGGCAGCAATGGCAGATCAAAGACCTGGTGGAGACTATCCGCGATTGCAAGCTCCAGGGCAAGTATAAGGAGCGTGTAGCGGCACATAAGGTACTGAAGGAGATTATCGGCGACAAGCCGATGGGCGAGGAAGATCCGCGCCGGATGGAAAAGAATATATTCTATATCCAGCTGAATAATAATAAAACAACGGTAAATATTCCCATGGATAAATTGAAGGACTTGTCGCAGGAGGAGATACAGACCATTGTCGCCGCCATGACTACGCCGGAGGTGGAAGACGGGGATATCATCGAATTGTTGGATACGTGATTGAAGTGAAAAACTAAAAACTAAAAGTGAAAAATTAAGAGTGAAAAATATTTATCACTTTTCGTTCTTCACTTTTCATTTAAAAAAAATATGACAATAAGAGAAGCGATAGAGGATGTAAAGTTCCCGGAATTACTGGATGCCCGGATACAAGGGTATAAAAACAGGCCTTTGCCTCCTTCCGGGATGAAGTACAGGCGCACGCCTGCCGATACACTGAACGAATCGGGGCTGTTGACTCCGGAAACGGTACTGAAGGAATATATCTCCGTCAGGGAGAAAAAGAGCCGGCTGCCGCACTCGCAGCGTCAGGTCGTAGTCATGCTGGCACAGTTGGCCATGGCTGATGTGATGGCCTTCAGGAAGGAAGAAGAAAAACGATTAACAAGAAAAAATGAAATGTATGCACGCAAAAGAAGCAAGAAAACTAACTGAAGAAAATATCCGGCCATTTGAGGTTATTATCCAAGATATAGAGCAATCCGCGAGCCGTGGCAATCAAATGATATGCATACCGGTAGTCACGCCAGAGTATCAGATGAAACTTGTAGAGCTTGGTTATAAGATATCGAAGCATACAGACCCTATAGGGTTGGATTTGACTAAAATCGAATGGTGATGAAGGCTATATATAAATATCCGCTTAAGGTTATAGGCTTTCAGCCCATAGAATTGCCGGAAGGATATAAAATACTGGATGTACAGATGCAAAATGGTATTTTGGTTATTTAAAAAGTGCGTGCAGATCTGCACGCACTTTTTTATGTCCTTTTGCCTAACGGAATATCGCACGAATTTTACCTTATGGAAAATTTTTGGGAAGAAAACATATCGCTCAATTCGTTCCAGATATCCGTAATGGCATTCCAGGCAAAGTATAAGGCCCTGATTGCCGGGCGTGGTACCGGGAAGTCATTTATCACCGGTGCTGAGATAGATGAAAATGTACGGACCATGCCGCGCGGGATAACCGGGGTAGTGCAGCAGACTTTAGGCCAGGCATTAACGAAAACGCTTCCTTCTGCATTCAAGTATCTTGAGAAAGCAGGTTACCGGAAATATAACCCGAAAACGAAAACAGGTGACTATGTGGTATGCCAGAAACCGCCTGATCACTTCTATACGCCTCATGAAAAAATTATGAGCTATGAGTATATGATCTCATTCAGCAACGGCCATGGTCTTTACCTGCTTTCCCAGGCTGCCGGAATGCGCGGACCTAATATCGATTATGCATTGTCGGATGAAGCGCTGACACTGGATAAAGTGAAGTTTGACCAGGAAGCCGTACCAACCAACCGTGGTAACGAAGAGCAGTTCGGTATCTATTCCCAAGACCGGTTATTAAAGCATCACGGATATACCTTTACATCGTCGATGGGTTATCTTCCGGAGCATAAATGGCTAACCGACTTTGCGGACTATTATGAGAAGGAAGCCGGGATCCAGTTATTCGTCATTTGGAATAAAATAGCCAATATGCAGTTGCAGCTTATACAGGCCAAGATAAACAACGACGAAAAGACTGCAGTGGAATTATGGAAGGAATGCGGGCGTTTGCGTAAAACAATTACGCCCTTTGTCAGCGAAGACGGTACGCTGTTCATGCTGTCGAATGCTTTCGATAATATCTATAACCTGGGCTTCTCATACCTTACAAGAATGTATAAAGTGATGGATCTGGTATCGTTTATGATCGAGATACTGAACTTCTACCTCAATAAGGTTACTGATTGCTATTATTCACTGGACGACAGGCATATATATTACAAAGCGGATAACGATGATTATATACGCGGACTGGCCGAAAACAACAATTTCAATTGGGACGAGTTGGCCAGGCACAGAGACAGCCTATGTGATGCCGACTGTAATCCGTCCAAGCCGCTGGAGATCACACCGGACTGGGGAACTAAGATCTCACTTATCGAAGTAGGCCAGGAAAGTATGTTTGATTATGTGACGGGCCTGATCACCCCGTGTGATAATAACATCAATGAGTTCTTTGTTAAGCCGGAGGAGAATCCGGATACGATGATCAATACGCTGATGGATAATTTCTGCGAGTATTACCGGAAGCATAAGGAGAAGATGATCATATATACAGTGGATACATACGGAGATATCAGGCTGGCCAATTCAAAGAAGACTTATAACCAGCATGCGATATCCCGGCTGGAGAAAAATAAATGGAAGGTGAGGGTACGCAGGCATCCGGGGAAGGAACCGCCGCACAATGAGAAGTACCTGCTCTGGCGTTACCTGCTGCATGAGACGGATCCGCGGCTGCCGAAGAAACGGTTCAACGGCGCACGGTGCAAGTACACACTGATCAGTATGAACAACACCTCAGTTATACAGAAGATGAACGGCTTCTTCGAGAAGGATAAGCGCAGCGAGCGGCAGACATCCGTGCTGCCTGAGGAAGCCACGCACTTCGGAGATGCTGTGGATAAAAGAATGTGGGCCAAGTACGGATCGATGCTGAAGAAAGGATCATCCTTTGTGAATCCGCGGTTCTGATGGAGGGGATAGGATAAATGTTAAATTTAACATTTCCTTTAAAAGTGAGGCAAACCGTGAGGGCAAGATTAGGGCCCGGCTACTGAGAAGAGCAGATCTCTTAAGATTATTCTCTCTTTTTATTCAGCTAAGCTTCTTACAATCTTTTTTTTATGTTTTTATTAGGATTTTTTAGTATTTAACTATGGATAGAAAGAGAATAGGTTTTGTGCAGGATCGCAAAAAGGAAGGAGAGGATAGCAAGAAATCGCACAGAGAATCTCCGGAGACGAAGGCAGTAGATAAGGTAAAGATAGCTTTGTCTCAGTTTATCCGGGAAAACTTTGATACTTCCGGAGACACAGAGGATAAGGATTTTAAAACATCTGCAGAACTAGCTTATATGCTTCGTGAATCCATTCGGCCTTCCGTCAGCCTGGTAAGCACTGTAATGGAGGAACTGGGGTTTCGGTTAACGTTCATCGAGGGGGTTCCGCACTGGAGCATCTACCTGAAAGACACGGATAGCTATCCGGATTAGCCGTTACGGTGTCCTTTTTCCAATTATACACATACGGCATCTTTGCGCATATATCTTTTAGTTATGGTAAGGATTATCTGTTTATTATTCTTTTTTATTTTTCTTTCTTCCTGTGCATCGCGGAAGAAGAAGGATAGCCATTTGTCCGTTTCTTCCGCTTCAGGCGCAAGTCTGTCGGTAACAGGAAGGTCAGCTGACAGTCTGTGGCATGCCGACTGGAGCCGTTTTTTTGAATCGGAGGATACGGATATTTATATCCGGAAATATGACACGGCCGCAAAACCTGATTCCGCCGGAAACTACCCATTGCAGGAAGAGAAAAACATAAGATCGAGACGGAACGCCCAAAAAGAACAGCAAACTGCTGCAGGTGAATCAAAGCGAGAAGATACCCGGACTGATTATACAGCCGCCAGCCTGACGGATATCACAGCGGATCAAAAAGAAGAATCAGCCACAGAGACAGCTTCTCTTTTCAACCTGAACTGGCTATGGTTTATTATAATCCCTGCAGTCGGAATTTTTATTATAAAGAAATTCATACTGAAGAAATGAACATTGTCAGGTTTCCACTGGAAGGCTTAAGCGCCGATTATGGCGATATCATACTGGATTCGGTATCCGGAAACGTCGATGTTATTGTCGTTATATTTGGCCGGGAAGTGCTGCATGAGACATACTCTCCGGATACAGAGGGTAAGGTATATATCCGTGATATCGGGGCGCTGGCTATGTCGTATGACCCTGTACAGGATATCGTCCTGGAAGAAGGGCAAGACGGCACATTCATCCGGGTTGATTTCCTGATACGTGAGCTTCCTGATCCGGATCCGACGATTATCTGTTCCGTATTTATTTACCGGTGCGATGCCGAAACGGGAGGCACGCTCGATACACACCTGCTGACGGATATGCCGTTATCACGCGTGATAGAGAAACAGGTACAGCCTCGCGGCTGGGAATTCGTTTCGTTTTACGGCCCCGGGGAAATCATAGTGCAGGCATTGTACATCGGTGAAGATGACGATGTGCAGCAACAGATAACCATCGGCACCGTTCCTACCAATGACGGTACATATTACCGTTACGACGTATCCCCCGGGGTCATCGCTTCGCGGTGCGGCATCACGGTAGACCGCCTGATATCATACGAAGTCGGCAAGCAGGGAAGCGAAACAATACGGTTTATAGTAAATAATCTCCCTGTGAAGAATGAGACAGCCTTCATCTTCCGCAATACGTTCGGCGCCCAGGAGACATTCACCTGCACCGGCGATGCGACGACCGAAGAAAAGTGGACGCGTGATTTCGGGAATATAGGCAGGAAGCAGCGGCAGATCAGCCGTGACGTGGAAAGGGGCATCACCGTGAATACCGGCCATATTGACCGGGGAACGGTTGCACTACTGGAGGATCTACTGAACGCGCAACAAATCCGCCTGCTGGAAGACGGGATCCTACGGGAAGTGACCATTATGCAGGAAACGGTAAAAGTAACCTCCCGGAAAGACGATATGGCTTCCATCGAGTTTAAATACAGGTATGCTTCGAATAACCAACTGCAGGCCAGGATTGAAGGAGGCAGGATATTCGACCATACATTTGATGATAGTTTTAATTAGCTGATATGAACAAACCGACGCATATAAGACGGAACCTGATGCTCAAGGAGCTGGATATCCGGTGGCTGCCGAATGGCAAGCGGAATATATTCTCTATAAAGTATGTTGATAAATCGGGCAAGCTGCGGTATATCCCGCAGGCCTATGTACGCGGATTGCCGTATAATGTACAGGACGCCCGGCAGAGAGGGATACAGCCCTGCGACTGCGAGGGAAATGCTGAAGGCCATGTCTATCCTGCCGGCATAGACATGATAGTGATGTATAACAATATGGAAGTGATATTGTAAAAATAAGCCCCCAGTCGCTTAGTAGAATCCTACCTCATACTAAAACTAAAATAATAGATGCGACACAGCGCATAACTGAGGGCTTAATATGCCTTTTAGTTACGCTGTGTCGCATTATTTAGTATGAAGTAGGATTGCAAAAATAGTAATTAATGCGAATCAGTATTTAAAAAATTAGATAAATAAAAGCGATGGCAATTTTACCCAT
>NZ_JBHSGN010000056.1:0-1452 GCF_042654545.1 Dysgonomonas termitidis | reverse complement strand
CCGGAGATAACCTATACGGTGCCGATCCTACCCGAAAAGCAGGAAGACCTGCTGGTAGCCGTCACTGATGAGCTGAGTGCCGGTACCGTACCTGTTAACTTCAAGCATGCGCTAAGCCGGGTGCTTTTCCGTGCCCGGAGCAAGAAGGCCGACGTACCGGTTAAAATAGAAAAGGTGACTTTAATGAACCTGTATACGACCGGGACTTGGAAACTGGAGCCCGATGCACTGTTATCTAAATCCGGGGTGACACCCAATGCGGATGACGACTACAGCAGCGGCGTACCGACGGACTTATCACCATTCACATATGCGACGTACAACACAAGTTACGCTACGGCCCAGATGCCAGAAAATGAAAATGCCGCTTACCTGACCTATACAAGCGGGTCTAACGAGCACTTCTGGCAGGTTGACCCGACCAAACAGGCCGACTACACCGTTGACCTGAGCGCATCGAATACCGTGGGAAAGGATTATACCTCTATCACAGGGGAAACGCAGGGCCTGATGGTGATGCCGCAGGCTACGGCGTTCACCGGCACAATTGCCTCACCGAATTCCACGGACTTCTATGTGCAAGTGGAATACAGCGTGGGGGGCTCTAAAGCGCCGGCGAAAAACATCCGGGTATACGACTGGTGGAAGAAAGCATGGGGAAGCTTCACCTTCGAGCCGGGTAAGCAATATACATTCGATATGGAAGTAGATCCGGAGGGGATGATCACGTTGAGTGTGGGTCAGGTGGCTGCGTTTACATACCCGCCGATTGATGTGCCGAAGAAATTTGCAGTGGGGGATATAGTGCCTCTGGGGGTGGACGGCGCAATGGCGTTGGTGACGCAAGTGGACGCTTCCGACGATAGCCACGGCTGGGCCCTGGGCGCGACGCCTTTACTGGCTTACTCGACGTCGACTCCTGACGCGACCAGTTTCCCAGCTTCTGGCCCGGCCTATTCGGCCGACTGGGCAAATGCTGCCATTGATCTCACCGATTATCCTATGTACAAGTGGTTTGTCGAGGTCAACCATGGCGTTCGTGACCCTAATGCATGGGTTTCTGCCCGGTGGGCTAGTCTGGACGAGACTATGACCGCCTTGCTCTCGACCCCCAATGACATCAACTTAAAGTTTTGGCTCCCAATTTGCGGGGAAACTCCTGTCTCAGGTTCGTCGCAACTGCACCCGATTACGGTCGCACGGAGCGCTGAAGCTTACGCCACCTTCCTGGAATATTGGGGCGGAGGTGGGATGGCCCTCGCTATGAATGTGACGACGGGCGCGGTCTCGAACATGAACTGGAACCTTGGGCTATATGCTTACGTTGGGTCGACGAGTACCGATTGGTCTGGTTTAGGTATATCTACCTCCCCTTTATTCCGATGGTTTTACATCTTACGCTTCTAGAAACTTTTTTAAGATTGTTATCGAGCTATTTCAGCCGCTCTCATA
>NZ_JBHSGN010000055.1:0-1455 GCF_042654545.1 Dysgonomonas termitidis | reverse complement strand
CCGGAGATAACCTATACGGTGCCGATCCTACCCGAAAAGCAGGAAGACCTGCTGGTAGCGGTCAGCGATGAACTGAGTGCCGGTACCGTACCTGTTAACTTCAAGCATGCGCTAAGCCGGGTGCTTTTCCGTGCCCGGAGCAAGAAGGCCGACGTACCGGTTAAAATAGAAGAGGTGACTTTAATGAACCTGTATACGACCGGGACTTGGAAACTGGAGCCCGATGTACTGTTATCTAAATCCGGGGTGACACCCAATGCGGATGACGACTACAGCAGCGGCGTACCGACGGACTTATCACCATTCACATATGCGACGTACAACACAAGTTACGCTACGGCCCAGATGCCAGAATATGAAAATGCCGCTTACCTGACCTATACAAGCGGGTCTAACGAGCACTTCTGGCAGGTTGACCCGACCAAACAGGACGACTACACCGTTGACCTGAGCGCATCGAATACCGTGGGAAAGGATTATACCTCTATCACAGGGAAAACGCAGGGCCTGATGGTGATGCCGCAGGCTACGGCGTTCACCGGCACAATTGCCTCACCGAATTCCACGGACTTCTATGTGCAAGTGAAATACAGCGTGGGGGGCCCTGAAGCGCAGGCGAAAACGAAAAACATCCGGGTATACGACTGGTGGAAGAAAGCATGGGGAAGCTTCACCTTCGAGCCGGGTAAGCAATATACATTCGATATGGAAGTAGATCCGGAGGGGATGATCACGTTGAGTGTGGGTCAGGTGGCTGCGTTTACATACCCGCCGATTGATGTGCCGAAGAAATTTGCAGTGGGGGATATAGTGCCTCTGGGGGTGGACGGCGCAATGGCGTTGGTGACGCAAGTGGACGCTTCCGACGATAGCCACGGCTGGGCCCTGGGCGCGACGCCTTTACTGGCTTACTCGACGTCGACTCCTGACGCGACCAGTTTCCCAGCTTCTGGCCCGGCCTATTATGCCGACTGGGCAAATGCTGCCATTGATCTCTCCGATTATCCTATGTACGAGTGGTTCGTCGAGGCAAACCATGGAGAGCGAGACCAGCGGGCTTGGGTTGAAGCCAAGTGGGCCACCGTTCCACAAATCATGGATGCCTTGGTCAATTCCCCCGCTTCCGCTGTCCTATCTTTCTGGATTCCCGCCTTCGGCCTGACCCCGTCCTCGGGCAACATATATCCCGTCGTCACTGCTCCATCAGTGTTCACTGCGTCCGTCGCTACGTTCGCCGACCACTACGGCGAGGGAGGGAACCCCATTAATATCGCAATTGCGAGTGGAACGGTCAGTACGCCTTGGGCCGGGAACGTCGCCGCTCACACGAGCGCCGGCTTCTCTGATTGGACATATCTTCCCGCGAAATACCGACCCCAAACTGTATGGTTTTACCTCTTACGCTTCTAGAAACTTTTTTAAGATTGTTATCGAGCTATTTCAGCCGCTCTCATA